>JAYWIJ010000299.1:0-6317 GCA_043788935.1 Gemmatimonadaceae bacterium
GCGGCGTACAACGCGGTACGCTCGGCATCTTCACGACTGATCGCCGGTGCATCGAAGCAGCGCAATGCCTGCAGACGTTCGGTGTAGAGCAACGTGTCTTCCGGCCATTCCGGAACGAAGACTTCCGGCAGCGCCTCACGCACCCGCGCGCGTTCCACCGGGTTGTCATCGATGAACACCACCGACTGCAGTCCGAGATTCAACTCGACCGCCAGATCGGCGATGTTCTGCGCCTTGTCATGCCAGTTGATGCGCCAGCCCACGAAATCCGTGCGGCGCAGCACCATCTGCGGATGATTGTCGATCGCCTCGAGCGCCACGCTTTCGGTGTTCTTGCTGACGATCGCCAGCACGATGCCACGCGCCGTCAACGCCTTCACCGCACGCTGAAAATCCACGAACGACTCGCCGACGCCATCGTGTCCGCCGAGCTGCAGCTGTTCCCAGCCCATGTCGCCGACGATGCCGCCCCACAGGGTATCGTCGAGGTCGAGCACCAGCAGCTTGCGGGTGTGACCGGTGAGCGCACGGGCCGCTGCCTTCAGGTCGCGCGCCACCTCGGTGAACAGCTCCGACGAGAATGGCACCTTGCCGAGGTACCAGCCCTTGGCCATCGAGCGTCCACGGACGGCGGTGCTCTCGAGCCACCGCTGCGCATTCAGCACGTAGGCGTTCGGCACATCCTGCAGCGCATGCATCAGCCGTGCGTTCACGATCGTCAGCGCCCATGTCAGGCCGCCGACGCGTGCGTCGATCAGCCCGTGCCCACGCTGATGTGCGGGCAGTGTCCAGGTCGGCACGAACGCAAATCGGTACGATTGGGCACCATGTCGCACGAGTTGCGCGAAAGCGTCCACGTCCGCCTGCAGTTCCTGCTCCGTGGCGCCGGCCCCCTGCACCACGCGATCGAATGCGGGAAGTGCCAGTTCCGGACGTGTCCAGACGAGGACGAAGTCGCTGGCGTCGGCTGGGGCGCCGCTCAGTAACCCCTGCGTGGTCTGACAGAATGGTGCATCGGCAACGTGCAGCGTCGGCAGGTCGCCCGGGTCCGCGAGACGCGTCGCGAGGTCGCCCACGGTGAAATCGGCGAGCACCATGCCACGCCACGCCGGCGTGTGCACGGCGGGAATGCGATCCACCGTCTCGCGTGCGGCTTTCGTCGCGACACGCGGAGCCGCCGTCGGTGCTGGTGACGCCGAATCGTCGTGCAGCGACCGGATCACCCGCGCCGGAATGCCGCCCGCAATGACGCCGGCCGGAATGACGCCCGAGACGACACTGCCGGCGGTGATCACGGAGCCCGCACCGATCGTGGTGCCGGCGAGCACCGTCACACGGCCGGCCAGCCAGGTGCCGTCGCCGATCTCGATCGGTGCCGAGAGGTGATCGGCGTTCGTGAAGTCACTGTCATCGAGAATGCAGTACGGCCCGATGCTGACGCGGTCACCCAGTGTGACGCGCCCGGACGCGCGGATCGAGGTGCCGTAGTTCACGTGCACGCCATCGCCGAACACGATTTCGCCCTGCTCCTGCGCCACGAGTTCGACCGGGCTGAAGGCGCTGTTCATCGCGAGATCACTGCCGATCATGATGCGGCCGGCGTTCACGATGCGCGGTCGCCCGATGGTGCGGGCGCGGGCGCCCACGCTGGAGACCGCGCGCAGCCGCAACGGGGCCAGCAACGTTCCTGCGAGATAGGACAAGCCCTTCCGCGCGCGCTCCGCCACCGGCAGGCTGCTGTCGCGTTCGAGGCTCCGCTTCACTTTCTGGACGAATCCGTTCATAAGACTGAGGACGGCCCCGGCGACCGCGTCGTCACGCCTGCATGGCTCCCGGCAACCAGCGCTACAGCGCGCCGTCCATGCGAATCACGGCCGGGAGGGTCCGCGCGAGAATCGACGCATCGCGGGCGAAGGACCAGTCTGCAATGTAGGCAGACTCGAGGGCGATCACGTCCTCGAAGTGCATGATCCTGTTTCGCCCCGACACCTGCCACGGCCCCGTCAGTCCCGGCCGGACGTCCAGACGCACGAGGTGCCGCTCGGCGTAGCGTTCCACCTCACCGGGCAGCGGCGGCCGCGGACCGACCAGCGACATGTCGCCGCGCAGGACGTTCCAGAACTGCGGCAGCTCGTCCAGGCTCGTCCGGCGCAGGAAACGCCCCAGCGGGGTGATCCGGGGGTCATGGACGACCTTGAACAGCGGTTCGTCGCCGTAGACGTTCTGGGCACTCAGCTTTTCCTGCTGCTCCTCGGCCGCGGCGACCATGCTCCGGAACTTCCACATGTGGAAGTGCCGCCCACCCTGACCGACGCGCACCTGGCGGAAGAGGGCCGGACCGCGGGAGGTCAGCCAGACGGCAACGGCAATCAGCAGATACAGCGGTGCCAGCAGCACCAGCAACGCTGACGAGATGGCGATGTCCATGACCCGCTTCACGACGAGCTGCCGACCGCGCTCCCCTGGCCGGACGAGTCGCATCAGCGGGTCACCGTGGTGGAAGACCAATTGCGGCTCGAACCCGTGGAGCGTCACCGTCCGCGGCAGGCAGACCACGTTGCAGCCAGCGGCATCGGCGACGCGGGCGAGCCGTTCCGCCACATTATCACCCAGATGCCCGAACAGCACGACCGTGTCCGCCCGATGCTCGTCGATGAGCGTCATCATGGCCGAGGTCGGGCCGAGCGGACCTCCGCGGGATTCGCCCGCCGTGGTGTCCACCTCACCGACAAAACGAAACTCGGTGGGGTCAGCGAACGCGGGGTTCTGGCGGCCCGCCTGCATGTCGCGTGCAGGGGCGACGAGAATGGCGCGAAGGGCGAGCGCTTTCCGCGGCCGGAGGCGCTCGACGACGATGTCGAGGACGCTGCGCACGACGACCAGGGTCGCGGCGATCGCCCCCGCGACGAATGCGATGCCGACCAAGCGGCCGGCATTGTCGGTCGAGAAGAGGTCGGTCCACGTCACGACGAGGACGCCAAGGAGCGCGCCGAACGCCACGGAGCGGACATGCCGCTTTCGCGCACCGCCGACGTAGCCCCCGCAGATGGCGAGGCCGAGCAGAACGGCGGCCTGCAGCGGCACCGCCGGGACGGTTCCGGCCGGGACGGTGAGGCTCAACCCCGAGGCGATCCGGGCGCCGAACCAGGCCTGATCGCGGGCCGCGGAGAGGACGATCCGCAGCAGTTCGAGGGTCAGCAGATCCACGCCGACCAACACGACGATCCGGAGCATCGTCCGCCACAGGTGGCGCGAGACGGCATGCGGGGCCCGTGCGTGGAGGATTTCGGGGAGTGGGACACCGGCGTACGGAGGGGCGCCCATTGCCGCACGGGCCGAGTCCGAGGAACGCCGGCGCACCCGCGGCCGCGAAGACGGGGGCGGCGTCAACTGTGGACCAGCGCCGCAAGGGCGGCAAACGAAAACATGCGCGTGGGCAGTGACTCGAAGGGGGGCTCCAGCGGCTGATGGCGACCAGGAGCTTTGAATTTCAATACGCGAAGCATAACAGCTCGCAAGGCGAGCGCTGCGTCAAGCGTCGATCGCGGTGGAATCAGCGGCACCATCGAACGGTGACGTTTCGCCGACGTCGCTGTGACGGTCGACCGTCTCGCCACGTCAGCGCGCGCGTGGCCGAAAGCGAAACTCGAGACTGAGGTTTCGTTTGTCGACCTGCAGCTGCGCATTCTCGAAGCAATTACCGAGCGCCTGCCAATACAGGTTCAGGCGATTCTGGTTCGTGAGTGTTCCTTCGAATGCGCCGACGCGTGTGACGGCCGAGCCTCGGATGCCGGCGGCGAGACTGACATCGTGCTTGCAGAACCCCCCGCCTTCGGGACGGGGAATGGTCAGGTATGAATCGTCGTCCCACTTGATGCGGTACAGGAAGGCGCCGAAGGAACGCGAGGGCCCCGAGAAGTCGACGTTCAGCCGCTGTGTCACACTGCCTGCGCCGATCATCGCGCCGATGACCTGCCCTTTCTGCGAGAAACCCGCCTGCACCGCTCGGCTGGTGTACCACCAGCCCATGGGCCTTTCGCGATACGTCGAACTCTGGTTCGTCTGCGTGTATTCGGCGCCAAGGCGCCATGTCCATCCCTCCCACGCGCTTTGCACTTTCTGCGCACCAATCGTCATCGCCAGTGATCGATTTGGCGACTCGAAAAAGTCCCGGAAACTCTGCGGAAGTTCAGCGCGCGCCAGTTCCGCCCACACTTCCGCGCCATCGTCTGGCAGTCGCCAGTTCGCGAAGACGCTGATGAGTTGGTCTTTCCCCGGGAATTGCGTCGAGTCCTCGCGGCCGGCGCGGCCGTTCGGCGCGCCGACATTGAGGATGGGGTCGAACACGTGCTTCAGGTAGACACGGCCCGCCATCGGTGCCATGACCACACGCGCTGCACCGAGGCTGAGGTTTGGCTCGAATTTTGGGCGCCAGACCAGCGACAGGCCAGCGAGGGAACGCGTCGTATCGACCGGGTTCTGCCGGAAGAAGAACGGCGAGTAGCTCATCCCACCGATGAAATACTGAAAGTCCAGTTCTCCCGCGAGCCGGAACGGCTTCACCGATCGGATGTACGCGCGCGGGATGCCCGCCGACTGGGTACTGAGCAACAGGGCATTGTACTGGCCGGGTCCCCACCACTGGGGCTCCGTCGTGAATCCGTACTCGAGCCCGCGCCCATGACCGAACACCGACAGAATACCCACATCTGTGCGACGCATCGCGGTTGGCCCGAAACGGCGCGGAGCGTCCAGCGATCGCGGCATGTAGTAGTAGCGATTCGCCCACGGCGAGTAGCCGTTGATGTATGGAGGCACGAACCGCGAATCGTCAGGCACCACGAAGTCTGCGTTCTCGGCGTACCAGAACGTCGGCGCGATGATCGCCCCCCACCGTCCCCGTTTCCCACAGAGCGCCAGACCACCCGTGATGCTGTAGGATCGGCCTCGGCCAGCCCACATCGGCCCATCGTTGCCCGGCAATGGAAATGCCGACTGATTCGTGAAGAGCACTTCCGGCATGACGGCAGCGAGGCGCACCGGCATCTCTGACGCCGTATCGCCGCGGATCCGCGACTTCGCATCATCTGCGGCCCCACGCAACAGGGACCATCGAACGCTGGCGCGGATTCCGCCGGCACGGACCTCTTCGTCGCGAATACCGCCAGGCAGCGCTGTCACAACAGCGCCTTGCACGCATGCAAGTCCGCTGCGGGTGCGCTGTGCCTGTGCCGAGAGCGGCAGGAGGCACAGGAGGAGCAGAGATGTCGCGCGAAAGTGACTTGGCATCGGGGGAACGTTAAGATTCGGCATGCGTGGATTCATAGCGACGGTTGCCGCCGTCTGTACGTGGGCCAGTTTCGTTTCCACACCGGCCAGCGCGCAACGGCCTGCGAACACGGGCCCTGCCGGGGCCGCTGCCGGAGCACCCGTCAGCGGTGACGTGGAGCGTTACATGCGCGCGCTCGAGATCACAGGCCGTATCGCCCCGACACCGTGGGCGATGCGGCCCTTTGCGCAAGCCGATGTGCGTGACATCCTCGATGCGCCGGGCGGGCAGCCGCATCCGTGGCAAGACGGGCTTGCGCGCAGTGCATCACGCCCGCTCAGCTTCGGCGCCACCGTGTTTCTTGGCATGAATAGTGGGTTCCCATGGGGCTCGGATGACGGGCCGATGTGGCAGGGTCGCGGTGGCAATGCATTGGTCGGCTTCACGGCGTCGTTGCGTTGGGGACCCCTTAGCGCCGTTGCGTCTCCGGTCGCGTTCGTGGCGCAGAACACGTCGTTTCCGCTGATGGATGTGCGACCCGATGCGTCGCCATTTGCGGAGGCGCTGTTCCCGGAGAGCGTCGACGTGCCACAGCGCTTCGGCAATGCCGCCTACTCCCGCATTGACGGTGGTGAGAGCTCGATCAGCGTGCGTGGGCTGGGCATCTCGGCGGGCCTCTCGACGTCCAGTCGTGGCTGGGGCCCCGGCGAGTCCTTTCCTGCGATACTTGGAGCGAACGGCGGCGGCTTTCCGCACTTGGTCGTCGGAACCACCGGCCGCGGCTTGGGCGTGCCCGGCATCGGGCGGTTCAGCGCGAACTACGTCCTCGGCGTGCTGGATCAGAGCGACTACTCGCCAGTCTCCGGTGGCGAGGAATACGTTGGTGGTCGGCAGTCGGGCACCAGGCGGATCGGCGTCGGGCTCACGGCGAGCTTCATGCCTGCCCTGCTACCCTCGCTGGAGTTAGGCGCGACGCGCTTCTATCACTCACCGTATCGCGACAAGTCGCGCCGGTGGGAGTCGTGGTCGAAACCGTTCGAGGGGATAT
>JAYWIJ010000300.1:0-25812 GCA_043788935.1 Gemmatimonadaceae bacterium
GAGTCGCGCACGCCGGCCTTCGGGTCTGCGGCCTATCTGCACCTGCTGGGCAGCGCGTACCAGCGCGCATTCATCGATCGCAACAGCAAGCTGGCCGACCCTGATTTCTATCCAGTCCCCATCGCGCAACTCACGAGCAAGGATTACGCGCGCGGCCTGTACCAGTCACTGGATCGTACGAAGGCGACGCCGACACCGGCGGTGACACAACAGATGGCCGAAGGCACGCACACCACACACTACTCGGTGGTGGATGGCGACGGCAGCGCGGTGGCGACGACGACGACGCTGAACAACTCGTGGGGCAGCGGCGTGTATCTGTCGAGCGTCGGGTTCATGATGAACGACGAGATGGATGACTTCGCGGTGCAGCCGGGCAAGCCGAACATGTTCGGCCTCGTGCAGGGCGAGGCGAACAAGATCGAGCCGGGCAAGCGCATGCTGTCGGCGATGTCACCCACCGTGGTGCTCGACGCACAGGGCAAAGTGCAGATGGTGGCCGGTGCCGCCGGCGGCCCGCGCATCATCTCGGCGACGAGTCAGGTGATCCTGAATGTGATCGAGTTCGGCATGCCGCTGGCCAATGCCATGCGGGCGCCACGGATTCATCATCAGGCGCTGCCCGACGAGATCCGACTCGAAACGAACGGCTTCTCCACCGCCACCATCGACGCGCTGCGTGCCATGGGGCACAAGGTGGAATTCAGCAGTGGCATCGCGAACGTCAACGCGATCCGGCGCGTGCCTGGTGGCTGGCATGGCGTGTCCGAGCCGCGTGCCTTCGGCGCGGCGATCGGCTACTGACTGCTTTGCAACGCGTCTGAGACGCGTTGCCAAGTGAAGCCGGGGAACGCGCCCGTTCAGCGCATGCGGGCAAGTTCGAGGCGCGCGCCTTTCTCGTCGCGGACACCCATGTAGACGACGCCGGGGCCGAAGCCGGCGATCACGCGGCCGTACGGGAACGCGACGCGATCGACGAGGGCGCCGCTGCGGTTCACGACGTCGTACACGGGACCGCCGTTGTGCACTTTGCTGGTGCGAATCCAGAGGTTGCCATCGAGGTCGGCCTTCATGGCACCGGTTCCGAACGCGGGGCGATAATCGGGAAGATCGGTGATCGGGACCATGTTGAGCGTCGGAGGCGTCATGGCCGGCGCGCCGCCGGCACGCGGCGGTCCACCGGCGCCACCCGGTCCGCCGATCTCGATGCGCATCGACGTGATCTCACCACCACCGCCGCCCGTGCCACCGCCGAACACGGCACTCGTCGCACCCGCGACCGTCGTGGCAGTACGTTGTGCCTCCATGGCCGTCTTCGCCGAATCGAGAAACGCCGTCTTCACCTCATCACTGAGGCGCTGCCACTCGAACGGAATCTTGGCCGTCGTGGAACGCGTGCCATCGGGGGCAAGCCAGTCGATGTGGTAGTCGGCGCCACGGAGCACGGCGAGCGTGCCGTCGGGCAGCAACGTCCAGTCATCCACCACCGGCATGGGGTTCATCATCATCGAGATCGACACCTGCCCGCGATCGTTCTGCGTCATGCTGGTGCGCGTCTTCGGAATCCTGAAGAAGCTCGCGGTGTCGAGTGCGCGAGTGTCGAGTGCGACGCGGAGGATCGGCGCGGAGTCGGGCATCTCCGGAATGCGTGGCATCGTGGAGGGCGCGCCCGGGGCCGGCGGTGGCGGCATGTTCGGACGTGTGAAGCCGCGGTAGACGATGCGTCCCTTGCTGTCGAACCCGGGTGTGCCGAATGGCCCGCCCACCATGAACATCGCGTCATTCGGGCGCGGCACGGCCATCACCCGCGCCACCTTCCCTGCGCCGTCGAGCACCAGCATCGACAGTGACGTGGGATCGATGAACAGCGTGGAGTCGCCGCGATACGGAATCATGCCGGCGATGCGACCGCTGTAAGCGCTGGCGGTCATGGCCGTCGTATCGGCCAGCACCGCTTCCCTCGCGAACGCCGTGTCGAGCAGGACGAGTTGCCGACGCGTGATGTCATTCACCAGCACGCGACCGCCGGGCAGCGGCCGTACCGACGAGACGCTGCCAAGTTGGTCGGCGGGCGACACACGGACGACGGGGCCGAGTGGGCGCACGGGTGGCAGCGACTGCGCAGACAGCGCGCCGGCCGAGGCGACGAACGCCGACAACGCCACGAGTGAACGGACCGGAGAGGACGTCATGATGCAGTGTGTGAGTGGTGAGTCACGGAAGGATAGCCGTGGTGTTCATCGGATGATGATCGTCTGGCCGCCACCGCCCTGCGGAATGGCCATGCCGCCGCCCATCATCATGCCGCCGAAGTCGAGACCGCCGCCCATGGTGCCTGAGCGGATCGAGGCGAGGTAGCGCTGATCGAGATGACTCGCGACGATCGCCGGCAGCAGGCGACGCTGATCCGCGGTCAGCACGCCGCGGATCGACGGTGCGAGTGTCCGCAGGAGATCGATGGACGATTCACGGGCACGCTTGTAGAGCCCGTACGCCACGTCGTGATCGTAGCGATCATCGAGCTTTGAAAATTCCTTCACGACGGGCGCCCAGATCTGTGCCTGCCGAATGGTGAACGACCGGTTCATGGTCGCGATGCTGTCGGCCTGCGGGCCGGTGAGCTTGAGCGAGTCGGCCTGCCGCAGAATTTGCGCAAGCGGATTGATGGTGACGCCACCGCTGCCGTACATCGCATTGAGCTGCGGCTCACCAGCCTTCTGGCCGGGCGTGCGGCGCCCACGATCGAGGGCCTGCGTCAGCACCTGTCGCTCTCGTGAGGCGCCGAGGTCGAAGCGCAGCTGCGCGGTCACGGTCACAGGTGAACGGAAGGTGGTGAACGCGGGGCGCGTGGCACCGAAGCGCTGGTTCACCTCGTACCGATAGCGCTGCGCCGTCGCGTCGAAGCCGCGCACGTAGAGCAACGTCGGATCGGGCTGCGCCGGCTGACCCCATCCGCGCAGATTCTGCGAGCCGTGCAGCAGCAGATCGGCAGCGCCCAGCGGATTGCCGACCTGGAACGACAACGTCGCGCGCTGCGGCAGACGCAGCTTGAGTGGGTTGAACGAGATGCTGAGGAAGGCTGTCTGCGTCCACGCGCCTTTGCAGCTGTTGCGCTGCGCCAGTCCGCCGAGCTGCCGCTCGAGACACTCGCGCGCGTCGTCACCGGCGGCGGCGAGCAGCGTCTGCATTCCGGCAGCGGTGGCCGCGTCGGCCGATGACGCCGGGTTCACGATGAATGCGCGGTCGTTCACCAGTCCATCGCCGTTGACGTCACCGCCGATCAGCGGCGTGTACGGACTGCCCGAGCGGATGTTGCCGAACCAGCTCACACGCACGGCATCGAAGAAGTTGTAGCCAAGCGTGTACTGGTACTGGTGTCGCGTGTCGAGGGAGGAGCGGGACCAGTTGATCTCGCGCGGATCGCCGCCGGTGCTCTGGAAACCACGGAATTGCTCGCGCACATTGCCATACACATACGACAGGCTCCACTGCACGCGCGAGTTGAAGTTGAATGGCGAGACGCGAAGGCTGAGCTGGCGCGATTCGCTGAGCAGGTCGGACTGGTTGGCGTTGACGACGTTGAACGACGGCGACACACGCGACAGCCGTGGCGCCGCCGCGCCGGTGGCCGGATCGATACCCGACGCCGGCACGAACACCGGACGTCCGCCTTCATCGGCGAGCGTGAACTGCGTGGCACCGCCGAAGTTCAGGTCCACCGTGCCGGGTTGGTTCATGTTGCTGGAATAGGTCACGTCGATGCTGGCGGTGAGCCGGTTCCGGAGCACCGGGCCGTTCCACTGCAGGTTGCTGCGCAGGCTGCGCGTGGCAGCCCAGTTCGTGGCATACAGGTTGACGTTCGGCGCCGCATTCGCGAATGGCGATGTGACCGCGCCGTCGGCGCACTGCTGCGGTATCAGCGAGGCGTCAACGAGCCAGAGGTTCCACGGCTGTGCCGGCGCAGCGGTGCCGAAGCACCCAAGCTGCTGCACGGCACCGGCGAGGCCGGTGTTGTCGATCGCACTGCCCAGCAAACCCGCCTGCGGCACGTTCTGGAAGATGCCGATGCCGCCACGTACCACGGCGCGCGGTGCACGGAACGCCCCGTCGAACGCCGCGATCTGCGGCGCGGTCCCCAGCGTCCACGAGAAACCAACGCGCGGGCTGACGTACACGCGATTGGGCGCGGCAGTGTTGGGCATCCCGAACAGCCGCTCGATCTCCGGATTCTCCACGGCGCCGCGATCGAACCGATTGCCGTCCACACGCACGCCATACTGGATCTGCAGGTCAGGACTCTTCCGCCATGCATCGCCAAGCGAAAACGATGCGATGGTCTGACTGCTGCTGCGTTCGCGCGGTGCGAGCTGCCGCGTGTACGACACCGCGCGTCCGGTTTCGAGATCGGCCAGTGAATTGAAGGTGAATGACCCGAAGCGATTCACCGTCTGGTCCACGCGCAGCGCATCGTATCGCAGCTCGCTGGTGAACTTGAGACGGTGCTTGCTGTCACGCGTGAACCACGAGAGCGTGTTGAGCACACCGGCACTCGAGTTGTTCTGCGATGTGGCGAGGAAGGGATTGCCACCGAACTGCAGCACGCGCAGCGCCTCGGTCCCATCGGCAAGATCGGAGTTCACACGCACGCTGGCACTTGGCAGGTCGTAGAACGACGAACCGAAATTCCGCGAGGCGTTCAACGTCAGATTGGTCTCGGTCAGGATGCCACTGTCGAAGTATGCCGAGTGACGACCGGACAGGCCGGCGTTCCAGTTCGTTCGTTCACCGCTGTGCGCGGGCAACTCGCTCACTGATCCGCTCACGGGCGCGGTACGATTCCACGAACCATTCCCGGTGAACGTGAATGCCTGTCCGGTGCGCGATCCGGGCGGTGCGAGGTTGATCGCGGCGAAGAGGTTGCCCTGATCGCTGAAGCGGCTCTGCGGGTTGGCCGGTGTGGTGACCGGGATACCGAGTCGCTGCACGATCCCGAGCAGGCGTGCTGCCGAATCGGGCGCGACACCGCTGGTGAGGAGACCGCTGGTGTTCGTATTCAGCACCGAGCGCAGATCGTTGCTGCGTCGGCCGAGCTGGTACGACAGGTTGTAGAACGCCTTGTCCACGATGATCGGACCGGCGACGGCGCCGCCGAGGGAGGCGTTGCTGAATTCCTGGCCGAGCGCACGGGCTGCGCCGTCGGTGTACTGCAATGCTGGCGCATCGAGGTTCAGGCTCATCGAGCGCGAACGGAAATTGGATCCGCTCGGCGTGCGGATGGAGAACTGCGCGCCGCTGAACCCGCCGCGCGACACGTCGTACGGTGCGGTCACGAGCGATGTCGTGAATCCGGCGTCACGCGGCAGGTTCGAGCCGTTGAAATTCTGGCCGTTGAGCGTCGTGTTGTTCTGGTCGGGCGTGAGGCCCAGCACCGAATAGCCGGAGGGGTCACCGTCGGCGCCCGGCACCAGTTGCACACCCGGCAACGACGCGGCCATCGCGGCCAGATCGCCAGCCTGCCCTGCTGCGACGTTGCCACCCGTCACGGCCCGCTCGCTGCCACTGATGTCGGGCGTCCGCTCGTCGCGCGTCGCGCGCGGTCTGTCACCCACCACGCGCACCTCGTCGAGTTGTGCGACCGTACGCGACAGGCGCGCGTCAGCCAGCAGCACTTCCTGATCGGCGCTGCGCTTCACCTCGAAACGCTTCGGTGCGAAACCGAGGGCGGTGACCGTCACGAAGTAGTCGCCGTCGCCACCTGGGAAGGTGATGGTGAAGCGCCCGCGCGTGTCGGTGCGGGCGTTGCGGTTGACGTTGCCGGAGAGTGAGGTGGCGGTGACCCGCGCACCGGAGATCGGGACGGAGTCAGGACCGGTGATCAGGCCGCGGATGACGTCGAGTTGCTGTTGCGCCGACAGTGGCGCGGCACAGACCAGCGCAGCGATCGCGAGCACCTGCATGACGAGACGACGGAGATGCACGGGGCTGGGCGGTCGGAATGGTGCGACAGAGCCGGAGGACGGTCAGGCCTTTGACCGCGGATCATCCGGAATGGTTTACTCTGCTACAGCGCACACCAACACGTCGTTGGTGATCCAAGCGACGCCAAACGGGCCCGCCCCGCATGAAGCGGAGACGGGCCCGTGGAACCAGCGACGAACGACCCGCGCACAGGGTGGTGCGCACGAGCCGGACGTCATTGCATCAGTTGCGAACCGTGAGTGGGCTGCCGAGGCGAACGGTGAGGGCGGCGTTCTCCGGGAGGCAGGCCAGACGGTCGCCCGTCATCGCCGCAGTCGCGGCGCCAGCCAGGCCACCTGCCGCTGCGCCGACCACCGTGCGCTGGGCACGGCTGCCGCCACCGATCACGTTGCCGATCACGGCACCGGCAGCGGCACCGATCGCCACCTTCTTGCCGTCGCCGCCCTTGCGCTCCATCACCACGGCATCGGTCGAGACGCTGCCGGCGACGGTGTAGGTCTCGCCGCTGAAGGTCAGGCTGCGGACATCGAACTCGAGTTCAGCCGCGTCGCCCTGCGAACCGGACGTCTTGGCCTTGGTCACGACGAGCCCGACGCGCGCGCCCGACGGGATCGAGACACCATTGCTGCCGCTGATCGCGTTATTCGTCGTCGCGGTCACGCGATCACCGACGGTGAGCGTGTTGGTGCACACCTTGGCGCCGTTGGTCACGCTGATGGACGTGCCCGATGCGACGACGCCCGAACTGGATGCCGGCTCCGACTTCGGCACTGTACCGGCAGTCGACGGCGTCGGACGCGGTGCAGAGGGACGGGTGACGGGCTTGCTGACGGGACGCGGGCGCGTGGCCCGGGGCGCCGGCACTTCCGCCGGGCTTTCGCGACCGGCAACGAGCGGCTGCTCCGCCGTCGTCGGCGGCGTGGCGGCGGGCGGAATCACTTCCACCGACGCCACACTGTCACCGCGCATGGAACGCACGGTATCGCCAGCCGCTGATACATCAGCCGCCAGATCGTCGGACTTCTTCTCACCACATGCGCTCAGCAGGACGGCCGCAGCCGCCAGCGGGGCAAACATTCGGGGCATAAATTCAATGGATCGCATGTATTCTCCTTGTGCAGATGGTCGCGCCACGGCGTCTGTACACTCGTCGTTGGAGCGCTTAGCAATCTGATGAGCAAGCCTCGTACCAGCAGCCTGCGCGCCCTGCGCGCGCTCGTCCCGTTCGTGCGCGCCTATCAGGGACGCATGTTCCTCGGTCTGGCGTGCGTGATCGGGTCCAGCGCCATCTCGAGCGCGATTCCGTGGTTGCTGCGACGCGCCATCGATGACCTGAAGGCGGGTGCCCCACCGCGCGAGATCTGGATGATCGGCGCGGCCATGACGGGCATTGCGCTCGTGACCGGCGTCTTCCGCTTTCAGATGCGCAACATCCTGAATGCCATCAGCCGGTACGTGGAATACGACCTACGCAACGCAATGTTCCGCCAAATGGTCACGCTCGATGCCGGCTTCTTCGGTCAGAATCGCACCGGCGACCTCATGGCGCGCCTCACCAATGACCTGTCCGCCGTGCGCATGGTGGCCGGGCCCGCGATCATGTATCTCGTCAACACGATCGCCGGCGGCATCTTCGCGCTGATCTTCATGCTGCGCATCAGCCCCACCCTGACCGGCATCGCCGTCCTCCCGATGGTGCTGCTCCCCATCGTGATGGCCGTCCTCGGATCGCTCATCCACAAACGTTTCGAGGCGGTGCAGGAGCACTTCGGGGTGATGACGACGCACGCGCAGGAAAACATCAGTGGTGCCAGGATCGTCCGTGCGTTCCGGCAGGAAGCCGCAGAAGAAGCACACTTCGGTGCGCTGAATGACGAGTACCTGCGCCGCAACATGAGCCTCGCGAAACTGTACGGCCTCATGTCGCCCGGCCTGCAGTTGCTGGCCGGACTCGGTGCGGTGGCCGTCCTCGGCATCGGCGGCAGCGCCACACTGCGTGGCGAGATCACGACAGGAGAGTTCGTCGCTTTCGGACTCTATCTGGCGATGCTCACCTGGCCGCTGATCGCGCTCGGCTGGGTGATCAACCTGTTCCAGCGCGGTGCGGCCAGCATGAACCGCATCAACGAGGTGCTGCATGCCACCGCCTCGGTGCTCACGCCTGAGCAACCCATCGCGCTGCCACCGCATGCGGGCCGCGGGCGGTCGCTCGAGTTCCGCAACGTGGGCTATCACTATCCCGTCGCCGATGGTGAGGCCACGCGCTGGGTGCTGCGGAACGTGTCATTCCGTGTGGAGGCCGGATCCACCGTCGGCATCGTCGGTGCAACGGGGAGCGGCAAGAGCGCGCTGATGGATCTCGTTCCTCGCTTCTGGAATGCGCAGGAAGGCGACATCCTGATCGATGGCATTCCCGTCACCGCCATTCCACTGGAAGCACTGCGGTCGACGATCGGCTACGTGCCGCAGGAAACGGTGCTGTTCAGCGACACGATTCTCTCCAACCTCACCTACGGCGGCAACGACGATGACGCGGCGCGTGCCGCCGCAGCCGTCGCGCAGCTCGATGCGGCAATCGTCGACCTTCCCGGCGGCTACGACACGGTGCTCGGCGAGCGAGGCATCAATCTGAGCGGCGGTCAGAAGCAGCGCGCCGCCATCGCGCGCGCACTCGCCCGCGATCCGCAGATCGTGCTGCTGGACGATGCACTGAGTGCCGTGGATACGGGCACCGAAGCGGCGATCCTGCAGGGCTTGCGTGAAGAGTTGACGGGCCGCACCGCACTGATCGCGTCACACCGGGTGAGCGCGGTGCGCGATGCGTCATGGATCGTGGTGCTCGACGAGGGACGCATCGTCGAGCAGGGTACGCACGACATGCTCGTCACGGAACGCGGCCGTTACTGGCAGCTGTTGCGTCGTCAACAGGTCTCCGAGGAACTCGACGCCGTCACGGTGTAGATCGTGCGCGTCAGAGGCGCGAGCGAAGGAATTCCGGCGTGAGATCCACCAGCCAGCCGGCCAACATGGTGAATGCACCGGTCAGCATCAGCACGCCGACGACGATCATCATGCTGCCCGCGATGCGATTCACGAGCCAGAGGTGGCGACGCATGCGCTGGAACCAGGCGAGAAAACGATCGACCATCAGCGCCGACAGGATGAACGGCACGCCAAGCCCCATCGAGTAGGCGAACAACAGGAGCAGTCCACGTTGCAGGTCGGCCACCGACGACGTGTAGGCGAGAATGCCGCCAAGCACGGGGCCGAGACATGGAGTCCACCCTGCCCCGAATGCAACGCCGACAAACACGGTGCCGAGATATCCCAGCGGTTTGTCGGCGATGTGCGGGCGGCGTTCCACGTCGAGCGCACCGATGCGCAGTGCACCGGTCATGTACAGGCCAAAGACGATCAGCAGCATGCCACCGACTCGCGTGATCCAGACCCGGTGCGCGAACAGCAGGCGACCAAGCATCGTCGCGGTCGCACCGAGCGCGAGGAAGATCAGCGTGAAGCCGAACACGAAGAGCAGGCCGTGCGTCAGCGCGGTGCGTCGCGCCTTGCCGACGTCGTCGAGGCCAAGGCCCGTAATGAACGTGATGTAGCTCGGAATGAGCGGGAGCACACACGGCGACAGGAAACTCAGCAGCCCCGCCGAGAAGGCGATGGCGAGCGAGATCGTGGCGGTGGGCTCCATAACGTGAAGCTAGTGGTCGTGCTATCGGCGCGGACCGCCGCTCCGCTGGCATTCGGCGCACACGCCGTAGATCACGAGGCGGTGTCGCTGGCGGCTGTAGCCATGCGACTCGGCGATGAGCGTCGTCATGCGTTCGAGACGCTCGTCGCGGAATTCGTCGACGCGGCCGCAGATGGTGCAGAGCATGTGCTCGTGATGCGGAATGCCGCGTGACGGTTCGAAGCGGCGGAAGCCTTCGCCGAAATCGCGCTCGACGACGAGTTTACTCTTCACCAGCAGGTCGAGCGTGCGGTAGATGGTCGCAGTGCCGGCATGCTCTCCACCAGCGGAGACATCGGCCGCCACTTCCTCGGCCGACATGTGGCGGTCCGAGGCGAAGATGACTCCGGCGATGGCGAGGCGCTGCTGCGTGACCGGCAGGTTGTGCTGGCGCAGATACTGACGGAACTGCGTCAGGTCGTCGCGCACGCCGGCGCGGTCGTCCGGCGTGTGCAGGGTCACGCCGCCGGTGCGACGCATACCGGCGCAATCAGCGCGGCGAGCGCATCGAGGCTCACGAGCTCGGGATCGGCAGGTTCGGTGCTGCGGTGGCGCACACCGCGCAGCACCAATTCCACCGCCTCGAGCGGTGCGTCGGCCTCTTCCTGCACGTCGACGGTCCACTTGCCGCGATCGATGCCCTTGATCGTGTGACGATAGGCGGCGGTCAGGATACGCATCCGGGGTGAGGGAGCCGGCGCAGTGGCACCGACCGTCTCGACGTCATCTGCCTTAAACTCGCGCGTCTGGTCGGTATCGCCCGCGATGCCTTCGTCGATCGACTCGCCGACTTCGCTCCCGGAGGCGAGCGACGGCGACTCGTCCGCGTACGGCGAATCGTCGTCGGTCACCTCCGCAGCGGCGACCGGTGCGGCGGCGGCGGCGTGCTGATCGTCGATTGTCGCGTTGACTGCGCCATCGATATCGAGGGTCGCGTCGACGGCAGCAGCGTGATCCGGCATGTCCGCATCGACGACCATCTCGGGGGCGGTGTCGGCCACGACGAGTTCAGCCGGCTCGAGGACCTCGTCGTGCGGTATCAATTCCACGACCGCCAGCGGTGGTGGTGGCAGCAGCGTGGCGATGACGGCGACACCGGTTTCCATGGTCCCGCGCCGGATGGGCGGGAACAGATGCAGTTCGACGACGACGTCCAGCGGTACGCGGGTCAGCACGGAGCGAAGAAAGCGTTCCTGCGTTTCGGTCATCCACAAAATCCAGAAATGGCGGCAGCGGCGCCGCGACACGGGCTCTCGCCCGTTTGAGGTGGCGCGGGGTGCCTGAGCACCGCCACGCAGGTGACGACCATGAACGACGCGTCCGCCGAACGATGCGGTGATCAGCGTGCACGCAGAGTGCCATGCCTACCGAACGTGTCGGCAATTTGCCTGGAGGAACGTACGTTCTCAACCTCCGGACGAGGCTGGCACTTTACGGCGTGTCCATGGAATGAAGATCTGTTAGTTGCGCGGAACATCCGATCATCAGATGTTTCAGGATGACCATCATCACCCGGCTCTCCCTGGCGGACGCCACTGCCGCGCAGCTCGAGGCGCGCATCGCCAGCAACGAATGGCCGGTCGGCACGCGTCTCCCGACGGAGCCCGAACTGATGCGCCAGCTTGGTGTGGGCCGCAGCACCATTCGCGAAGCCGTCCGGACCCTCGCCCGGGTCGGGCTTCTGCAGGTGCGGCAGGGCGACGGGACCTACGTGACGCTCCGCCCGGCCGACGACGAGCCGCTCCGCCTCCGGTGCCAGCGCGCCCAACTGCACGAGATCTACGACGTGCGGGAGGCGCTCGACCTGCAGGCGGCACGGCTGTCCGCCGAACGTCGCAGTGACGAAGATCTCGTCGCGCTGCGTGAACATCTCGATGCGCGGGCCGCTGCACTTGCCGCACATGACGCGGATGGTTTTGCGGACGCGGACGTCGCGTTTCATCAGCGCATCGTGCTCTCCACGCAAAACGGCATGCTCATCGATCTCTATCGTGTCCTCGGCGAATCGCTCGTGCAGTCACTGACGATTCGGAAACGCGAGAACGACTTCGAGGATGTCGATACCACCGCAGAGCACGAGACACTGCTGGCCGCCATCGCCGCCAGCGACCCCGCTGCAGCCACACACGCCGTGACGACACTCTTCCGCCGCGGGCGCTACGTGCCCCGCCACACGTCCGGACCGGAGCTGATGCAGTGACGTCCGTCTCCGTCCCGCTGCAGCAGAATGCCGCTGCCGCGCAATTCGACCGGCCGTCCGTGCTGCGCCTGATGCTGGGACATGGCGCCACGGATTTCTATCAGGCGGCCGTGCCGGCGCTGGTGCCGTATTTCATCGCGACGTTTCACCTGACGCTCGCGCGCGGTGCGAGTGCCGTGTTCGCAGCCACCATTCTCTCCGCCGTGCTGCAGCCCTACTTCGGGTGGCTGGCCGACCGGAAGGCGATGCCGTGGCTGACGACGTATGGATTGATTCTCGCCGCCGGCGGTGTCGCGGCAGCACTGATGGCACCGAACTACACCGTGGCGCTGATCTGTGTGGCACTGGCCGGTATCGGCGTGGCCGCGTTTCATCCGGAAGCCACTCGTGCGGTGAGCACCTTCTCGGCTGATCGCAAAGGTACGGGAATGAGTTTCTTCACGATCGGTGGCAACATCGGCTTCGCACTCGCGCCGATCGTGGTGGTACCGCTGGCAAACGTCGAGAGCCGCGGCGTGCTCGCGGCGCTCTGCCTGTTGTCCATTCCCTGTGCGTGGGTGCTGAGTCGTGCGATGGGCGCGCTACCACGTGAGCGGAAGGCGAAAGCGCATGCGAGCGACGACGCGATGCCACACGATGCATGGGGCGCCTTTGCATTGCTGGGCGTTGCGATCGGCATGCGCAGCATGATGTTCGTCGCGATGAACACTTTTCTTCCCACATACTGGTCTCGCAACCTGCACGTGTCGCTGCAGAGCGGTGCGGTGGCGCTGTCGATGCTGCTGCTGATCGGCCTGGGTGGCGTGCTGCTCGGCGGACGGATGGCGGATCGCTACGGCGCGCGCCGTGTGATTCTCTGGAGCTTCATCGCAATCGGGCCGGCGTTCTGGCTGCTTGGCAGTGCACATTCGGCGTTGCAGGCATGGCTGGTGCTCCCGGTACTGGCGTTCACGCTCTTCGCGCCGGGTGGAGTGATGGTCGTGCTGGGCCAGGCGTACCTGCCGCGTCATGTCGGCACGGCATCAGGCGTGACGGTGGGGCTGGCCGTGACGTTCGGCGGACTGGCGGCGCCAATGCTGGGCCGCATCGCGGACGTGCACGGCCTGCACACGATGATCCTGCTGCTCGCTGCGTGTGGCCCGTTGATGGCGCTGCTGGCGTACAAGTTGCCCGATCGACGGCACGCCTGATTACGGCGGCGCGGCTCAGCGATCAGGCGGTTGTGGCACGGGAATGTTGCGGCGGACCTCCTGCACCACACCCGCCACTTCGCGATAGCCGTTGACGACGAGTTGCGAGCCGGCAAGGGATCGACCGACCAACGGCATGCGGATGGACCACTTGTTCACGATCCATGCGCCATTCGGCAGGCGACGCAGGAACACGTCACCGCCGGCATACTCCGCATTCACGGGCATGAGCGAGCGTGACGCGACATATCGGTAAGAAATTCGCCGAAGCTCGCCGCTGTTGACGTCCACGTACGCCGTGCCTTCGACGTCTGCGACGCGACGCCCACGCACCGGTTTGAACTGCAGTTCGGCCAGCAACGCATCCGCGTCACGCTTCGGCGTGCTGAAGCAGTGCGTGGCGAGGAACGCGTCACTCAACAGTACCTGCTCATCGGGAGCGAAGTACGACATGCTGCCATCGTCATCACGCCGCACGTAGCCGAGCGCAGCCAGCGAGTCGGGATCGTCCGCCTGCACGAGACGTCCCGCTCCCTGCAGATCGCGTGTGATCACGGACGAGCGTTCCTCGAGCGTGGCTGAGAGATCATTCATCCGCTCGATCATGCGCAGCGGTGGCAGTGTCACACCTTCACGCAGCGTGATCGTCGCGGCGCGCAAGGCGAGTGAGATCTGCTCCCACAGCGCGCCCGTGCGATCGTTACCCTCGGGCGCGCGCCCACATGTGCCGGCAGCAACGACGCGCACCGGCGGCAGCTGCTGCTGAACGCTGTTGAGGTCGATCGAGAGTGTGCGCGCACTCCCCACGTCGACCACCACGCCGGACACCTGCCGCGGGCGAAGACCGATGCGGCGGATGCTGATCGTGTATGTGCCCGACGCGGCCAGCCGGAGTGTCACGACACCTGCATCGCCACTCAGTCCGTCCGCTCGTCGCTGACCGACGGAGTCGAGCGCGGACACGAGGACGCCGACGACCGGGGCCGCAGTGCTCGAATCGCGCAGCTCGACACGCACGATCTGCGCGCCGGCGCCTCGCGCAGCACCGCCGCTCGCCAGGATGATCGCAATGCCTGCAACGCCGCTGCGGAAGGAACTCTTCACGGGTACAATGATTAGGTCATCGACGTCGGCGCGGTACACCAAGCGCCCTGAACACTAACGTTCCCAACAGCCGAACCCACATGCCCGCCTACACCATCAAGCCGCTCGTCACCGCCGTCGCCAACTCCACCGGAGGACGGAACGGTCATTCCGAGACCACCGACGGATCGGTCAGCGTCAACCTGTCCGTGCGCAAGGAAATGGGTGGGCCCGGCCTCCCTGATACCACCACACCCGAGCACCTGTTCGCTGCCGGCTACGCAGCCTGTTTCGGCGGCGCGCTGGAATTCGTCGCGAGCCAGCACAAGAAGGATGTGAAGGGCACCGTCGTGACGTGCAGCACGGCCGTCGGCCCACGCGAGGGCGGCGGATTCGGCATCGAGGTGGCGATGCACGTGAAAGTGCCGACGCTGACCACCGCCGAGGCGGAGGTGCTGGTGAACGAGACGCACGAGAACGTGTGCCCGTACAGCCATGCGACGCGCGGCAACATTCAGTTCACGCTGGTCACCGAAGGCACGAACTGATCAAACGACCGTCACGGACCGGTCACGCTGCTGCGGCTTCAGCGCAGCGCGACCGGATGCCGTGTCGCATCGTGCAGGGGCACTACCGATCCCCGAACGACCAGAACATCGCGGTGCCGCACTGGTTGCCCTCCCTGCGGTACGCGGACGGCACGTCGGTGGGCAACCGGTAGAACTCGAGCGCAACGACATTGCGCGCCGCGAGCGCGGCGAGCTGTGCCAGCCCGGCTCTCGCTCCATCGAGATACACCTTGATGAGGCAGACGTCCTGTCCGCCATCGGTGCGGACACCTGTCGACATCATGGGCAGCTCGGCACCCGCGCGCCATTCACGCGCGAGATCCGGATCCGGCTCCGCCGGCACTGCTGGAACATCATACGGCACGCTGAACATCGTCACACCCGACACATGCTGCAGAAGCTGAAGCGCCGTCTGATGAGGCGTACGGGCGAGTTCCGTTGAGTCGAGGAACGTTCCCGGTCCTCCGGTTCGACGCATCGCGAATCCGCTTCGACGTTCCACGTCACGCGCAGAAGTCCGCCGGCGCTGCGGTTTGCGTTCGCTGGATTGCCCCAGGCGAAGCGAATCATTGCGCACCGCGACCGTGTCGCGCATCACGCTGTCGACAGCAGCGGCCCTCGACAGCACGCGTATCGTGCCGCCGACTTCACGGTAGCCAAGCAGCGACCGTTCGACACGTCCCGGGACACGCATGTACGTGGGCATCCTGATGGTCCAGCCGCTCACGATCCACCGCCCGTCGTCCAGCCGACGCATTGCCACTTCTCCGCCCGCATCGGGCCGGCGGCCTTCGAAGAAACGATCGACGTTGACGAAGCGGAACTCGATGCGGCGAAGTTCACCGGTCGTGGTATCGACGAAAGCCGTACCAGCGACGTCCGGCAGCGATCGTCCACGAATCGGTGCGAAGCGAAGTTCGGCGAGAGCTGCATCGGCAGACGATGCCGGCGCGTCGAAGCAGTGCGTCCGGATGAAGCCATCGGACAACATCACGGTTTCGTCCGGCGCGAAGTACTGCAGGCTGCCGGAGGGATCACGCTGCACGTATCCACGTGCCGTGAGTGTGTCAGGATGTGCGGCAAAGAACGGTCGACCCACGCCAGGCCCCTCACGGGTCGCACGCTCCGCGCGGCGCGTCAGGTCGCGTGCAAGCTCCCGTTCGAACATGATGACGTGCAGCGCGTCATCGTCACGCGGCGCACGAGCGGAGAGGGCTGACGCACGTAGCGCCAGGGTGATCTGCTCCCAGAGCACCGCCGCACGTCCGTCGCCTTCCGGCTCACGTGCACACGCGGGCGCACTGGCCGTCACATTCACGGCAGGCAGGCGGAACTGCGCCATGGTGGTATTCACCGTGACGTACACGGTCTGCCCGGCTTCGACCGCTACACCGGCCGCACGTGCGGGAACGATGCCGATCCGTCGCACGGACGTCACCCACGTGCCGCCGCGTCGCAACGCCAAGGCCGCGCGCCCGTCATCGTTCGTCACTCCGTACACCTTCGTGCCGGACGTCTGTTCGATCGCGCTGACGAGCGCGCCGACCACACCCGACTGGCGCGCAGAATCACGAACGTCGACGATGAGTCGCTGCGCCAACCCCGAAACGGTGGGAATGACCGCAGCAACGCAGAGACGCAGCGCCCGTGCGAGTGTGCACATGCCCATCACAGTAAGGTGACCGGATCACGATCCCACGCCAGCCGCATCCCCGCCGTTGATGGCAGCGGCCCCCGCTCCACCACATACCGCCCGACGCGGCCCAACGCGTCGGTATCTGCGCTCTTCACGAGAAAATGCCAGCGCCAGCGCTGCTTGATGCGCGCCACCGGACAGGGCGCAGCGCCGACCACTTCGATCTGGCCCGGCATGCGCGCGTCGATCAACCGGCGCGTCCACTCCGCCAGTGCGCGCGCCGCGTCGGCGGTCGCGATTTCCTCGGTGCCGCTGATCACGGCGTTGGCGAGGAATAGCGTGGGCGGATACGGAGGGCTGGTTCGTCCCGACAGCTCTTCCACGGCGAATCGCAGATAGTCGTGCGTGACGGCGCAGGTCACCGCGTGATGCGACGGCTCGCGTGTCTGGATGAACACCTCGCCGCCCTTCGCACCGCGACCGGCACGACCGGCAACTTGGCTCAAAAGCTGGAAGCAGCGTTCGCTCGCGCGAAAATCGGGCAGGTTGATGCCGACGTCGGCATCGATCACGCCGACGAGCGTCACGTTCGGGAAGTCGAGTCCCTTGGCGATCATCTGCGTGCCGAGGAGAATGTCCACCTCGCCGGCACCGACCTTGTCGAGGATGGTGGCGTGCGCCCATTTTGCACCCGTGGTGTCCATGTCCATGCGCGCGATGCGTGCGGTGGGCCAGCGCTCGCCGAGCAGCCGTTCGAGCTGCTGTGTGCCGAGACCACGCTCACGCAGCGGTGGCCCGCTGCAATTGCTGCAATGTGCCGGCGGTGCCTCGCGATGCCCGCAGTAATGGCAGGCGAGACGCTCGGGCATGCGGTGGTAGGTAAGCGCAATCGCACAATTCGGGCACTGTGACACGGTGCCGCAGTCGTTGCACTGCATGAAGTGCGCATAGCCGCGACGGTTGAGCAGCAGGATCGACTGCTCGCCGCGGCTGAGCCGCAGCGTGATGGCGCGCTCCAGATCCGGCGTGATCGCGTGAGCGAACGATGATCCCTGCGGCGGCGGCGCGGCGATACCGTTCGGAAACGGCAGACGTGGCGCGAGCTTCTCCTTGCGACGATCGATCACGTGCACGGCCGGCAGTTGCGCGCCGCCTGCGCGTTCCGGCAGCTCCAGCAGCGCGAGGTCAGCGTTCAGTGCCCGCGTCCAGCTTTCGAGGCTCGGGCTGGCGCTGCCGAGCAGGAAGGTCGCGCCTTCGAGCTGCGCCCGGACGCGGGCCAGATCACGTGCGTGGTAGCGCGGTGATTCGCCCTGCTTGTACGTGGCCTCGTGCTCCTCGTCCACCACGATCGCGCCGAGGTGATGCACCGGCGCGAAAATGGCGGACCGCGCGCCGACGACGATGCGCTTCGATCCGCGGTGAATCGCCGCCCATGCGTCGTAGCGTTCGCCGTCGGAGAGCGCGGAGTGCAGCACCGCCACCTGATCACCGAACGCCGTACGAAAGCGATCCACCGTCTGCGGCGTGAGTGCGATTTCCGGCACCAGCACGATCGCGCCCTGCTTCCGCCGCTCGATGACGTCACGCAGGTACTCGATGTACACCAGGGTCTTGCCACTGCCCGTCACGCCACGCAGGAGCGCACCCTTGCCCGGCGGCATGGCAATCAGCGTGGCGATGGCGTGTGACTGTGCTGCGGTGGGCGTGAGCCGTTGCGGCGCGGCAATGATACGCGTGAGGAACGGGTCGCGCACCACCGGCGCTTGCTCCACCGTCACCAGCTGGCGCGTGCCGAGACCATCGAGCACCACCTTCGTCATGCCCGCCTGTTCCAGCAGTGCCCGCACCGGATGCTCACCGCCAAGCGATTCCAGCAACTCGTAGAGCACGCGCTGCTTGGGCACGCGCCTGAACATGGCGTCGCGTTCGAGCAGGCTTTCGATCGTGACGACGATGCGTGCCACCCGCTGCAGCTTGAGCGGAGCCACCGGTGCCGCCGCGCCTGTGAGCGCGACAGGCAGCATCGCACGCAACACGATGCCTGGAGGCGCGGCGTAGTAGCGCGCCATCCACCGCCCGAGCTGCAACAGCGCGGGCGTGAGTGCAGGCGTGGCGTCGGGGGCGTCGAGGATGTCGCGCAGCGTGCCCTTCCCGGGCGCCGGTACGTCGATGGCAGTGACGATCCCGATCAGCTTGCGGCCCGACAGCGGCACCACCACGCGCGTGCCCGCCGCTACACGGTCGCGCAGTCCTTCCGGCACGGAATAGACGTACGCACGTGGCACATTGACGGGCAGAGCGACGGCGGCGAGGAGTGGTGTCACACCGGAAAGCTAACGCCCGCCGATGACCGTCCCGTCACACTCAGCGGCGGGTGACGCCCAGCCCCGGCGCGGTGGGGAGCGTGACGATGCCGCTCGTGATCGTCGCCCCCGAGAACGGATCGTCGCGCAGCAGCGCGGCACCATCGAGGTCCACGCAATCCAGCAACGGCGCGAGGTGCGCGGCCGCCGTGATCCCCAGCGACGTCTCGATCATGCAGCCGGCCATGACCAGCATGCCGTGCGCGCGCGCCGTGTGGATGATGCGCAACGCTTCACGCAGGGAGCCGCACTTGGCCAGCTTCAGGTTCACGCCGTCCACGACGCCCGCCAGCTTCGCCACGTCGCTGGCTACGAGGCAGCTTTCGTCGGCGACGATCGGCAGCGCACAGCGCTCCCGGACGAAGCGCATGCCGTCCAGATCCTGCGGCGGCAACGGCTGCTCGATGAACTCCACGCAGAGTTCCTGCAGCAGCGGCGCCATCATCAGCGTGTGCTTCGCTGTCCACGCCGCGTTGGCATCGACGCGCAGGATGGCATCCGGCGCTTCGTCGCGAACGAGCTCCATGATGCGGCGATCGCGATCGCTGCCAAGCTTCACCTTCAGGATCGGATAGCCGGCGGCAACGGCCTCGCGCACACGTGCACGCAGCGTTTCATCGTCCGCGGCAATCGCGATGGTGAAGCTGCTGCGCGGACTGGCGGACGGCGTGAGCCCCCACAGCTTCCACAGCGGCACACCGAGTCGCTTCCCCTGCAGATCATGCAGCGCGGCACTCACGGCGCAGCGCGCCGCGGCATTGAAGCGCAACGCCTGCACCATGGATGTCTCGACCTGCTCGATGTCGGCGCTGTTCGCACTCTCGATGATCGGCCGCAGCCGCTCAAGCGCCGCCAGTACCGTCTCCGCCGTCTCTCCATAAAAGCGACTCGGCGCCGCCTCGCCCCACCCCTCCAGTCCGTCGTCGTCGACCAGTCGAACCCACACCGTGCGCCACTCGCTGGAGCCACCACGCGCGATGACGAACGGATGCGTGGTGTGAGCGGTGACGATTTCAGTGCGGAGCTTCATCAGGATGTCAGCGCAGGCGTCAGGCGTCCAAGCCGGGCAGCGCGCACCGCCGGAGAATCGAGCGCACTCGAGTCGATCACGCGGATCAACGCATCGGCGAGATCGGTGCCACGCTGATAGCGCTCACCAGCTGCCTTGTTCAGACAGCGCATGGTGATCTGCGACAACGCCGGTGACACGGCAGGTGCGGTGACATCCAGCGGCGTCGGCATCTCGTGCACGTGCTTGTAGCCCACCGCGTACGAATCCTCACCATCGAACGGCGGCACGCCGGCCAGCATTTCGTAGAGCATCACACCGCAGGCATACACGTCACTGCGGCCGTCCACCGGCTTGCCCATGGCCTGCTCCGGCGACATGTAATGCGGCGTGCCCATCGCGCGCCCGGTGCCGGTGAGTCCCTTGTGGAAGCCTGCCGTGGCGATGCCGAAATCGGTGATGAGCGCGGTACCCTCGGCGTCGAACAGCACGTTGTCGGGCTTCACGTCACGGTGCACGATGCCGTGACGATGCGCGTGATCGAGTCCGGTCGCGATCTGCGCGACGATTGCCGCACTCTCGACGGGTGCGACGGTGCGATGCCGCGCAAGACGATCAGCCAGCGATCCGCCGCTCAGGAACGGCATCACGACGAACGTGCTGTCGCGCGTGACGCCGGCGTCGAGAATGGTGCAGACATTCGGGTGACTGAGGCGACTGGCGGCTTCGGCCTCGCGGCGGAAACGCTCGCGCATTTCCGGATCACGCGAGAGGTGCGCGTACAGCACCTTGATCACGACGCGTCGACCCAGCACCGAGTGCGACGCTTCGTAGACATGCGCCATGCCGCCGCTGGCGATCCGGCGCACGATCGCGAAGCGACCGCCCGTGGCACGGCGCAACGCCGTGACTTCCGCATCAGGGACGTCGACCGGCGGTGCCGACACGCTCGGCAGCGCGTTGCCGCAGCGCACACAGTTGGGGGCAGCGGCTCGGTTCCAGGTGCCGCAGTCGGGGCAGAACATGCAGAACGGGGTTCAGGCTAGAACTGAAGTCGGACGAAATCGTACACGGGCCAGGGACCGGTCAGGCGCAGGATCAAGCCCGGTGACCGGATGTCCTCGGCCGCCACCTCGGCGACGAAGGCATCCCACGACGCGCGATCCACAAGGAAAGCTTCGGTCGCAATCGTGGTCCCATCACCGACGGTCTCGGTGGAGACAGGCACGGTGGCTTTTGCGTAACGCCGGAGCGCCCGGAACGACTCGATGGCGGCGGCCGACGGCGGCAGGACGCTGGGGTCGGAGGTGGCACCCGCCACGTCCCGGACTGCGGTCACCCGTGCGCCCGAGCGCCCGTCGACGTACGCGAGCCCTTCCGTGAGTGCCACCGCGTGGAACTCCAGCCACTGCAGCACCGCGGCCGTGCTCCGGAAAATCGTGGCCGGAGGTGCCGGAATGATGGTGCCCGCTCTGGCGAGCCCGGCTATTGCCGTGTGGTGTTCGAGCAGCGCCGCATCGTTCGGCGGCTCCACCCGGGGGGCCGAAGGCCGGACGAGCGCGGCCACGTCGCGGAAGATGATCGCCGTCGCGCCCTGCCCCGCGATCCGCACGGCGTCGGCCACCCCGGCCTCATACACGATGCCGATGAGCCGGAACGCGAGCCCGCGCGCACTGGATACGCCAGCCACTGACGCGGGGGTCGGAATCACAGCAGCTCCCACTTCCGGAGCAGCCACACGAGCACGGAGCCCATGCCGAGCTGCACCGCGAGCATGATCCAGAACCCATGGGCGTGATGCGACAGCGGGATGCTCTCGAAGTTCATGCCCCACATTCCACTGACCACCACGAACGGCACGCTGAGCGTCGCGATCACGCTCAGGCCCTTCGTCACCTGACCCAGTCGGTTGGATACCTGCGACAGATAGCTGTCCATCACGTTCGCCAGCAGTTCGCGATAGGTGTCGACCGAGTCGTTGATGCGGAGCACGTGATCGTAGATGTCGCGGAACCACACCTGCGACTCGGGCGGCAGAAACTGTGTCGGCCGGTTGGTCATGATGTTGAACACTTCACGCTGCGGCATCAGGTGCCGCCGCATGGCCAGCACGAGACGCTTCACCGCGAACACATCACGCATCACGTCGTTGTCGAAGCGCTGATACACACGTTCCTCGAGTCCGTCAACGAATTCATCGATGCGATCGAGCACCGGGAAGTACTCGTCGACCGTGATGTCCATCAGCGCGTGCGCGACACGCTCCACGCCACGTTCGAGCTGATCGGGATTCGCGACCATCCGTTCGTACACGGCATCCACCGGCACGCTGGGGCCCGAGTGAACGGTGACGAGCAGATTCTTGGCGATGAAGAAACAGAGGTTGTACGTCTCGATGTCGTACGGATCTTCCGTGGTGTCGCAGAAGCGCAGGCCACGGATGATCACGAACAGCGAGTTGCGGTACTCGTCGATCTTGACGCGGCTCTGCGGATTGAGCGCATCTTCCACGGCCAGCGGGTGAAAGTCGAACACCTTTTCCAGCAGCGCCACCTGATGCCGGCTTTCGTTGTCGATGTCCACCCACAGCGTGCCGTCGATGTTGCCGCTGGCGACCAGGTTCCGAAGCTCCATCGGGTGCAGCGCGGTCTGCACCTGTTCGCCGGTCTTGGCGTAGACGATCCGCGGAATGCTGCTCGGCGCCGCGGCAGGCGGCCGCACGATCGGCACGCCACCGGCCGAGACCACCGTGGTTTCGTAGGTGGCTGTGGTACCACGCGTGGCATCCCCGCGCCTGAGGCGGGGCATGCGGGGCAGCCCACGGCGCTTGCCGCGGCTCACGCGAGGAACTGGATCAGGGCTCGTGGGCTCGTCATTCCGCGCAAGATACCGTCCTGCCCCGCCGCTACCGCAACGCCCGCAGGTGCGTCACGCAGGCATCGCCGAGCCGAACGGGGTCGTAGCCGCCTTCAAGCGCGGTGACCATTCGGCCTTCGCACCAGCGTTCGGCCCTGGCGACGATCGCGCGGGTGAGCTGGTCGATGTGCTCGAGTTCGAACGTGAAACCACCGAGTGGATCGCCCGCCAGGCAATCGAAGCCCGCCGACACGAGCACGAGGTCGGGCGTCCAGCCTTCGGTCGCCGCATCGACGGCAGCGAGGAAGGCGTCCACGTACTCCTGCGGTGCGAGGGCGGCAGGCATCGGCACATTCCAGACACTGCCGTGCGGTCCGCGATCGTCCGCGGCGCCTGTGCCCGGGTACCACGGCCATTGATGCATGCTGACGAAGCGGATGGCAGGATCGTGCTGCACCAGATCCTGTGTCCCGTTCCCATGGTGTACGTCCCAGTCCACGACCAGTACACGCGCCGCACCATGCGTCTGCCGCGCATAGTGCGCGCCGATGCCGATGTTGCCGAACAGGCAGAATCCCATGCCGGTACTGCGCAGTGCGTGATGACCCGGTGGACGCACGGCGCAGAAACTCCGGGTGATGCTGCCGTCGAACGCCCAGTCGATGGCATCGAGCACGCAGCCGACGGCGGCGGTCGCGGCGTCCCAGCTTCCTTCGCTCACGACGGTGTCGCCATCGATGCGGCCGCCGCCCGCTTCGGACATCGTCCGTACCGACTCGACGTAGGACACGTCGTGCGCCAGCGCGATCTCTCCGGCCGTGGCATGCCGACCCTCGCGGTGCTCGATGGTGTCGAACAGATCGAAGTCGTTGCGCAACGCGCGCGGTATCGCACGCAGGCGACCGACGTGCTCCGGATGTTTCCATCCGGTGTCGTGCCGGCCGCAGTCCGAATGCGAGATGTACGATACCGTCATGCCAATCCTCTCCAGCGACGCAGCGTCCATGACGCCACCAGTGTGAGCAGTGCGCAGGCAAGGAGCCAGCGCGGGTCGAACGACTCGATCATGGTAGCTGCCGGTGCCATCCCGCTCGACGCGGTGCGGATGACCGGCAGGCCGAGATCACGCGCCAGTGCCGCGACCGGCGCCGCGTCGAGCGTGTCGTGCTCCGGCGTGATGGCGACACCGCGCGTGGGCCCGCGCACCGGCACGAGTCCCGAGAGCAGCGTACTCCACCAGCGGCGATGCGCCTCGGGAGAGTCGTCGTCGCCGCCCATGCGCCAGAGCCACGTATTGTCATAGCCCACCTGCAGCACGCGTCCCGCGCCGACACGACGAGCCGCCACGGCCACACGACCATCGCGCGACTCCAGCGCGATGCTCCCACTGGTGAGCGACGCGATCGGCACGAGATCGAGGCCATGGCGTGGTTCATCCGAGGCCTCGGCGCCTGCTTCACCACTGATCGTGGTGCCGGGAGCACCCACCCGAAGGGATGCGAGCCCCGTCATGCGCGCCGCTTCGCCAACGATCACCAGCCCACCGCCACCACGCACGAATCCCGGCAATGCCGACACCGCCGCTGTGGGCGCACCAGGCAGCAGCACCACGACGGCATGGCGGCCTCGACTCGGTGTACGCGTCGCGCCCTGCGTGATGGTGACCTTCGGCGATAGTGAGACCGCAGCGTCGACCAGCCACCCGGCCTCTTCGAGCGCTGCGATGAGGAACCGTGATTCCCATGTGGCCGTGCCCAACACCAACACGCTCGCGTCGGCTGGCTCCGTGTACGTGAGCGGCAACGCGGACGCGCCACCCATGCGCAACACACCGGCGATCGGACCAGAGCGCGTGCGCAGTCCGGTGCTGTCGATCGCGAGCGAGTCGATGAGACCCGCAGCATCCGTGACCGGCTGACGCAGTGAATCACCTGACACGAGCTGCACGCGCGTACCGCCGCTCGCCTTCCACTCCTGCTCCGACGCCACGGCGAGCGCATTCGGCATTGCCGACGATTCGATGCGCAGCGCCTGCCCGCTGCCGCGCACCGCGCGCAATGCCGCACGCGACCGTGCGTCAGGCACACCGTCGAGCGTGACCGCGATCGTGTCCTGCCGCGCACGCAGTAGTTCCACCAGCGACGCGTCGAGCGACCCGTTCGCTGACACACTGGCGCTGATCACCCGATCCGGTACGGGTGTGAACAGTCGCCACGCCAGCAGCACGATGCACAGCAAGCCGATGCCATGCAGCGCAGCGCCAGCCACGCGCAGCGTCTGCGCCGTTGGGGCTACCGCCACCGTCGCGGTCGCGGGTTGCTCGTCAGCGCGTGAGCGCATACACCACGAGGTTCACGCCGAAGCGCGTGTTGTCCACCGACAGAAACTTCTTGTTCTCGGGATGAAAGCTCCATTCCGAGCTGTAGTCCTTGCTGCTGTAGATCACCGCGAGGCGTCCATTCCGTTCGATGCCCTGCAGGTGGTCATGCACCAGATTGTCGCCCCAGCCGTTCAACTCGTGCGACGTGGTGGGCGGGCCATCGCGGAAGGTGAAGAACGACTTGTAGAGCGCATGCGTGTTGGGGATGTTCGACAGCGGGCCGAGCGTCTGCGTGAGCTCTTCGGTACACGTCTTGTGGAACACACCATCCACATCGTGGTTGTGATCGTCCACGAAGAGCAATCCACCCCGCTCGCAATACCGGCGTAGCATCGCCCGCTCGGCGACGGTGAAGCGCACCGGCAGGTGTCCCGTCAGGTATGCCAGCGGGTAGCGCAGCAGCGCTTCCGACGACAGCGGGACGATTGCGCCCGATGGCGCGATGTCGATGCTGGTGTAGCGCGCGACGGCATCGATGACGTTGGCGGCAAGCAGCGGTGCCGAATCCCAGTCACCCGACTCGTACTGTACCGTAGCGAAGGTGAACTTCACGGCGCGCCGCCGAGCCAGAGCATACTGCCGGCAGCCGACCGCCATGGTGCCAGGGCCAGGCGACGTGCGCGGAGCAGAGACGCCGTCGCATCGCGACCACGTTCCATTGCGTCGATCGCATCACCGAGTGCGGCGGCAAGCTGTGGTGACGGCGCGAGCGCATCGAGTCGCGCGAGGCGCATGGCATCCAGCGCCGTCGAATCACGCGCGGTGACCAGCGCGAGCGCGCGGAGCACCGTGCTCGCCAGGCGACGCT
>JAYWIJ010000301.1:0-6215 GCA_043788935.1 Gemmatimonadaceae bacterium
AATGGATGAGGTCTCAGGCAATCTGGCCTCCCCGCACACTCCTGTCAGGAGCCGGTGCAACAGTCAGCTGGCCGACTGGTCCGCAACGGTGTCGCTGTCCTCACGCCGGGTGGCGGCGCGAAGGGCAGCGGTGACGGCACCTGCCGCCACGGTGCCGTTGATTGCAAGCACCGTGCTCGATTGGCACAGCTGCTTACTGCGGTGATTTCGCGAGCGACCTGAAATACTCGTTCACCATCTCACGGTATTGCGACGGCACCCGCTCGCTGCCGCCCAGCACCGGGCCACCCGATGTCTCGCCAAGCTTTCTTCGCAGCGCGAACTCGAACGACTTCAGATTCTCGACGACACCGTCGCGAAGCTGCCGCATCGCGTTGGGATCACCGAGCACGGCAGCCCCATCGAGCGCAGAGAGTCGAGCAATCGCGCGATCGAGCTCGCGGGTATCGACACCTGTGCCACTCACCGCACGCCGCAACTGTTGCGCGGCCTCGCGTCGTGCCCGCAGTTCACTGGTGAGTTGCCGTGCCTCCTCGGCCGAGAATCCGCCGCGTGCGCCACCACCGCCCGGCGCTCCCTGGCCTGATCCCTCCTGCTGACCACCGGTCTGCGCGCCGCCACGCTGTCCCTGGCCTTGTCCCTGGCCTTGTCCCTGTCCCTGTCCCTGACCTTGGCCTTGTCCCTGCCCCGATCCTTGTCCCTGACCCATGCCGGGCTGCTGTCCCTGACGTTGCGCGCGACCGTTCGCCGGTGCCCCCGTCTTTCCCTGCTGGCCAGCGCCGTCCGCGGAGGAAGACGTTCCTGGAGCCTGCCGCTCGCGTTGGCCAAGCCGGTCATCGAGTGAACTGAGGCCGCGCACGAGATCACGCGCCTGCGCCAACGCACGCGCCGAACGCTGTGACGAATCACGACCCGCCGTTGCAGCGCCGGCGGCCGACGCCACCTGCTGCGCGAGGCTGTCGAGGTCCTGCTGAATCGCCCTTTCGAAACGACGTGCATACTCGCGCGAGTTGCCGGAGCGTATGACGTCACGCGAGTAGCGGATCTTGTCGCTCAGTCGGCTCTCGCGGATCTGCGATGACGCTTCCTGCGCTGCGCGCGCGGCGCGCGGATTTGTTGCGCGTGACTCTCGAGCGAAGCGATCGAGATCGGCTGCCAGACCATTGACGCGCTCTTCCATGCCAGCCTTCCTCTCATCGAGCCGCTGCTGCTGACCGGCACGATCAGTGGATGTGCTGCCGAGTTGCTCCACGGCACGCTGCACGTCGCGCTGCTCCTCGGCGAGCGCGCGGGCACGTGTCGTGGCATCGCTCAATCCTTGTCCGGTGCCCTGTTGCTTCGCAGTCTCGAGTGCCCGACGCGCACCGTCGAGCCGATCGGCTGCTGCCTGCGCTGCTCCGGCGCCGCCAGCCGCTGCCGAACGTCGCATCGACTCGGCGGCACGTCGCATCTCCTCCGCCGTCTGCTGCAGTTCCGGCGACTGCTGCTCACGCGCCAGACGCTCGAGCTGTCGCGCAGCAGCCTCGGTTTCGTCGGCAAGCTGGCGTTGTGATGCACCACCGGTGCCGCTGCCCTGCTGCGACGAACGCTGACGCGCGAGTTCCTGCTGCTGTCGTGCCGCCAGCTGCTTCAATCGCTCGAGCGTTTCGTCGGTTTTCTTGGTACTGCTCTCCTGCCGACTGCGCTGCACCTGATCGTACTGGTTGCGCATCTTGTCGGTCTCGAGCTCGAGCAGGTCGGCCAGATCGGATGCGTTGGCACCACCGCCGCCTCCACCACCGCCGCCGCCCTGCTGCTGCTGCATGCTGACCTGCACTTCACGGAACGCCGCTTCGGCTTTCTCGAGCCACTGCAACGCTCGTTGTTCGGGCGCCAGTGCATCACCAGTCTTGCCCTGCACCAGCAATTCCTCGGCGGCCTTCATTTCAGTGCCGGCCTTCGGCAGCACCTCCGCGAGAATGCGGAAGCTCGAATCGGCCGCCTGCGCAGCGGGTCGTGACACCCGACGCAACAGTGCGCCCAATTCTTCACGCAGACGTCCCTGCGACAGGTGCAAGGTGCTGATGTCACCACGCAGTGCTGCCGCAGGAACGCGCGACCGGTCACGCTCCGTCTTGAATGTCGCTGCGACGATCTCGCGCTGCCGTTGCACGAGCGATCCGGGGTTCATCTCCTGCTCTCCACCGCCTTCGCTGCCGCCACCCTGCTGATTCTGGCGGTACTCGAGACTGAACGGCCGGATCGTCAGGAACTGGATGTCACTCGTCGCCGACTTGGGTCGCGAGCGCTGATCGTTGTCCAGCACACGGGCGTAGTAGCTGATCACGTCGCCCGCGGTCAGCGCAATCTCCTCGAGAAACAACGTGTGCGTGGCGACGATCTCACGGGGGCGGGCTCCTGCGCCCTCCGAAAGCATCACGGCCTTCTCCTCGCCACCGTTCACCCGATACACGATCTCGAGCCGCGACACACCGTAGTCATCGGTGGCTTCGGCCTCGATCACCACTTCGTCCACGTTCGTCGGACGCAGGTCACGACCGGGCTGCCGAATTCGCACTGTCGGCTCCGCATCGTCGAGCGCGTCGACGGCGTACTCCACCGTCCCGCGCACGAGCGTACCATCGGTGGACGTCAGCTCCACGCGGTAGAAACCGTCGCGCTGCACCGGAAAGCGAGCGGTGACGGTCGAGTCATCGACGCGCACGAGCGGCACCGGCTTGCCGACATCGAAGAGGAGCGTGCCACCTTTGACAGGACGCGTGGTACGCACACGGAGCACCGCGGTCGCACCACCTGGCGCCGCGATGTCACCGCCGTCCTCGGTGATCTCGGGAGAAAGTCCCATGTACGAAGGGAATCGCAGCTCGACGCCGATGCGCGCAACACCCGGCAGATCCTTCACGGTGAGTTTCCCCATGGCCGACCGCACACCACCCGCCTCGGCGTAGTACTCTGCATCCTCGGCCACATCGAGCAATCGCACTGTGAATGCGCGACGCTGCGATGCCGATGAGGACGCCATCTGGATGCGCTCCCACTCGGTGCCGGTGCCTCGCCGCACGACGAGGTCGACGACATCGCTGCCGAAGCCGCCGAGCGACGCGGAGATCTGGACGTCGCTGCCGCGCGGCACGACGAGTTCCGTCGGGTTGAGCGCAATGGCGTACACAGGTGATGCTGCCGCATCCTGCCACGGCGCGAGCAGGCGCTGCGCGCCGGTGCGGAGAAACGCCGGCCCGAACTGCAGCGAAAGCGCGGCGATCGAGATTGCCGCGAATGCTGCCGTGAGCGCACGAACGGTGACGGGGCGCTCGAGTATCGGTACTGCGGGCGTGTTGCCGAGCCGTCGCGCGGCATCCGCCCGCACACCCTGCTCCAGCATCGCCGAGTGTCCCGACTCGGCGTGCGGACGCAATGTGACGGCCGTGAGGACGGCGCCCCCAAGCTGTGGAACACGCTCCTCGAGATACAACGCGAGACGATCGTCAGGGAGGCGACGCAGCAGCGGCCACGCCAGCCAGCGCGCAGCGATGATCGTCGTCACGACGCCAAGGATCAGACGTGCGATCGTGATCGACTGTGTCGAAAACCGCGCGGCCTGCAGCGCGAACGAAGCGCCAAGCAGCACGATGACGACGGCGCACAGGGTGACAGCGACACCGACGGCCAGGTGACGTAACCGCCAGCGGCGACGTGCGCCCTGCAACAGATTTGGGAGTGACGTGGGTGCGTGCAGTCGCGGCGCAGTCATCGACGGAGCATCCAGGCAGCGGTGGAGTCGCAATTCATGGTCTACTCCGTCACAGGCAGCGATGCGCCGACGCGGCGAGCCACGACGCTCTCGGCGGCGAGCAACAATGCCGCTGCGAGCAGCAGGTACCACCAGGTGGACTGACGCGCCTCGCGATCCGACGCAGTTTCTTCCGTCGTGGCGGCTGGTACCGCAACACGTGCCGATGCTGGCGAGGTGGTGAGCGCATTCGTGAGGCGCATCACGTCGAACGGAGCGAAGTCGAGCTCCGCTGGTACGATGTTCGCAGCCACCAGCAGTGGTCGTGCACCGGGAGATCCGCCGGGTCGCAACTGATGCACACCAGCCTCCAGTGGCTCGTGCGCGATAGGAGCATCCGCGCCGCCGATCGGCGTACGCGCCCCCGAGGGTGACGTCGCCACCCATCGTTCACCCTCTTTCGCCGTCGCAAGAAGATCGGCGGGTCGTACCGATGCACCGATCGGCAACGCTCGTGTCGGCGGACGCCAGCCGGAAGCGTATTGCGCGAGCCGTTGCACGAGCGGCAGGAAGGCAGGCTGCAACGGCAGGTCGTTCCAGCTGCCATCGAGCGTGCTGCCGAACGTGAGCACACGACCGGCGCCAAGCGCGTGTTCGGCGATCGCCGCGGTGCCATCGTCGAATCGCGCCAGTACTCCTGCCGTGGTATCGATGGCGCGGAATCGGTCGAAGCGCGCGGCGCCCAGATCACCCGATCGCTGCCCCGTCAGCTCCGCCAGTGCCGGATGCCGCTCGTCGAGTGCGCCCAGTACCGCGCCCGACATGCCAGAGTGCTCCGTCACGCGCTGCACGGTGCCGGGAATCAGCACGTCGGCATCGCCTTGCCATGCGCGGGCATTCACACCGTCGCCGAGCGCGATCAGCGCACCGCCACCATTGCGCACGAACGCAAGCAAAGCCGAGCTGCCGATGCCCGTCGGGAACGCGCCGTCAGCAAGGATCACGAGATCCTTGCCTGTCAGGTCCGCAGGCTTCGCAGTACCGGGCGTCTTCGTCGTCACCTCGAAGCGCGGTGCGTCACCGATTGCCAATGCGCGAGTCAGGAATGCTCCATCGCGCGTCTCGATCACCAGCACCTTCAGCGCGGGAGACTGCTGCAGCAGGAAGTGAAAGGCATCGTCGCCGGGCAACGCGTCGGCAGCGAGCACGACACGCGCGGCAACCGGAGCAGGTGGCATCGGTGCCGCGGCGAAAGTGACCGATGCGCCACCGTCAGCCGGAAGATCCACCATGCGTGATTCGACGACGCGCCCCCCCACCTCGAGCGTCGCCGTCACGCCGCGTGCGGCAGCACCCACGTTGGCGATCCGCGCACTGACGACGACCTGCGGCGAGCCACTGCGCCGATCTTCACGCACGTCCACCGATCGCACGCTGCGGTCGGCGACTGGCGTGAGCCCACCGACGTCGATCGTCGCGATCTCCGTGCCCGGCGCCAGTCTGGAGTCGTCAGAGACATCCCACGCGCTGCGCTGGAAGTCCGAGACGACGACCAACGCCTTGCGCGGCGCATCACCAGAAACAAACCGCTGCTGCGCGAGCGCGAGGGCCGGCGTGAAGCGGGTGGACTCGTCGGTCAGCGAGACCGAATCCAGCGCACCCGTCAACGCCGCCACATCGCCGGTGGCCTGCGTCACGGCTTGCGCACGCCGGTCGAAGGCGACCAGCGTGATGCGATCACCTGAACGACGGCTGCGGATCACGCTGTCCACCGCGGCGCGCGCGCGCGGCCAGCGATCAGCGATGCGCATGGAAAACGATCGATCCAGCAACACCACCACGTCGCGGCGACGCTGATCGACGCCACCCACCTGCGGTCGCCGACCGAGCACCGGTCGGGCAAAGGCGAGTGCGAGCGCAATCAGGGCCAGCACACGCAGCACCAGCAACAGCGGATCGCGCAGGTGACGGCGTGCGGTGAACGGAGCGGGCGTCTTGTCGAGGAACATCAACGACGGGAATGCCGTCGGATCGCGCTTCTCGCGCTGCACGAGGTGCACGAGCAGCGGCACTGCCACTGCAGCGAGCCCCAGCAGGAACAGCGGCGCGAGCAGTCCCATCAGACCGCCGTGCGCAGGAATTCGCGCCGCAACAGATATTCCAGCAACACGCGGTCCAGCGGCTGCGAAGTCTCGATGAGCGAATAGTCCACACGATTGCCGCCGAGCACTGCGCGCATGCGCGTCACGTGCTCGCTCATCGCGGCGAGATAGCGCTCGCGCATCTTCGGCGGGCTGACGGGCACACGCGTCCCGCTCTCCATGTCACGGAAGGTCGCCGCGTCCGCGAACGGAAAGGTGCGCTCTGCGGCATCGAGCACCTGCATCACGATGACGTCGTGCCCTGCGCCGGTGAGTGGAGCCAGCGCCTTCGCGACGTCTGCGGCCGGTTCATACAGATCGGAGATCAGCACGAAGATGCCGCG
>JAYWIJ010000302.1:0-6205 GCA_043788935.1 Gemmatimonadaceae bacterium
CATCCTGCTCGTCGACGACGATCCGCTGCTGCTCGACCTTGGTCGGCGGATGCTGGTGAAGATGGGACACGCGGTGGTGGTGGCACCGTCGGCGCAGCATGCGCTGGAAGTCCTGGACTCGCACGCCGCCGCCGTCTCCGTGCTGATCACCGATCTGACGATGCCGGGCATGAACGGCCTCGAGTTGATGGAGACCGTTGCCGCCCGCTACCCGTCGATGCCGATGGTGGCGGTCAGCGGTTTCAGCATCAATCCGGGAGCACGCGCGGCGATCGACGCGCGACGCGTACCATTCGTGAGCAAGCCATTCACCAGCGGGCAACTCGCCGACGCCATGTCGCTGGCCCTCGCGCGCGCGGCCGACTGAGGCGTCGCGCGGAGCCCGCTACAGCAGTTGCTGCTGTCCTTCGGTGGGACGGGGCACGACGTGACAGGCGCGACAGCGCGCTTCATACGAATCGGCCGCGCCCACCATGATCGTGGGCGAGTCGTATGGCGCAGGCTTGCCGCCGATCAGCCGTTGATTGCGACTGGCCGGTGAGCCGCACAGCACGCAGATCGCGTGCAGCTTGTCGACCATTTCCGCGACCGCCATGAGCTGCGGCATCGGACCGAACGGTTCGCCGCGGAAATCACTGTCGATGCCGGCAAGAATGACCCGCCGGCCGCGATCGGCCAGGCTCGACGCCACCTGCACGATCCCGGTGTCGAGGAACTGCGCCTCGTCGATGGCAATCACCTGCGCCATCGGATCGAGACGCAGCAGAATCTGCGACGACGAGTCGACCGGGATCGCCTCGAAGGTGCGCCGGTCATGGCTGGAGACATTCCATAGCCCGGCGTACCGGTCGTCGAGGTGCGACTTGAAGACCTGCACGCGCTTGCGGGCGATGGTCGCCCGCCGCACGCGCCGCAACAGCTCTTCGGTCTTGCCGCTGAACATCGAGCCAGCGACGACCTCCATCCACCCGCCGGAGACCTGGAAGCTGCCGCTCATGATCAGCTCTCGCGGCTCCCTTCGGGTTTCCCTTCAGGATTCCCCTCAGGATTCGCGTCGGTGTTTGGACGCGGCTTGCGGCTGGCATTCTGCATCCGCGCGCCACGCTCCGACCACTCTTCCCGACCTTCCGCGCGCTCGCGCACCGGACGGTCGCCGAACGCGCGACGCTCTTCGTCGGCACGCGGCGGACGGTCATTGCCACCACGCGGCGGGCCGCCGCGGCCTTCCGGACGCGGACCGCGGTCACCACCGAACGACGGGCGGGCCGGACGGTCGCCACGATCGTTGCCACGATCCCCGCCGCGAGGCGAACGATCACCGGCGTCACGACGCGGCGGGCCGAACGTGCGCTCGCTGCGCGGACCACGCGCGCCACGATCGCCACCACGATCCCCACCGCGCGGGGCTTCTCCGCTGCGCTCGTCGATCCGGGCGCTGAGTCGACGACCGCGCAGCGAGACGGAACCCAGCGCCTGAACCACCTTGGCCGCGTCCTCGGCGTTCAGCTCGACGATCGCGTGCGACTCGAACAGCTCGACCTGACCGATCCGGTCGCCCGGGATGCCGGCTTCGTTCGCGACCGCACCGACAATGTCGCCGACGCGCACGCCGTCACGCTTCCCGGCGGCCAGGAACACGCGCTGCTTGCCGTCCACGACCGGCGCGTCCGGCTTGTGGCCGGCAGCTAGCGGCGTGCGGGTTGGACCGGCAATCGTGGCCTTGGTCCGTGCCGTGACCAGCTCGCGGCGGGCCCCTTCGTACAACCGCAGGGCGGCGGCAGCGATCTCCAGCGAGTCATGCGTTTCCAGCATCGGCGCCAGCAACGCCATTTCGCTGGCCGACGTGCCGCCGGAATTCGCGAGCGTGGTGCGCAGCGCCGCGCGCAACGCCTGCACGCGGCTTTCCGCGTTCGCCTTGCGGGCGGCCGGCGTCCACGCCTCGGCCAGACCGGCGGTCATCCGACGGAACGCGGCGAGTTCGTCGGCCATCAGCAGGGCCACGGCGTCCACCGGTCGCGCCGCGAGCGCTTCCACCAGCGCGTCGTACGACACCGGCGACTCCCACAACACCACCAGCGCAACGTGCTGCGAGGTGGCCTGCCGCACGACCTGCACGTTGAGCCCGTCGACCACCATGCCGATGCGCGTGATGGCCGCGTGGGCCTCGCGCTGACCGGCGTCCGTCGTGGCGACAACCACGACCGACGGCGGATCGACTTCATCGAGAATCGCGCGCAAGGCATCGGCACGACCCGAGGCCGACGTGATCACGAAGCTCGGCGTCATCGCGAGCGGAGTGTCACCGGCCAGCATCGGCGTGAGACGACGCGCGCGTCGCATCTGCGCTTCGAGGAACGCCTCGATCTCCTCCGACTCGCTGTCGATGGTGCCGACGCGCATCATGTCGTCGGGCGAATCGCCGAGCAACGCCTGCAACGTATCGCCCATCTTGTCGGTGAGGATCTCGTCGAGGCTGAAGACCACGAGGACCTGTAGTTGCTGCAGGTCGATCGCGGCGTCCTTGCGCAGCGCGAGTAGATCGGCGGCGGTGCCGGTGACCACGGCCACCGGACCAGCGGCCAGCACGCGACGGGCGCGCGTGGCGGAGGTGACGGGCACGACGCGCAGGCTGTCGTCGGCCAACAGTTGGCGCGCCTGTTCGGCCGCGCTGAGCGCCTGTTCAACCGTGGGGGTGATCACCAGGCAGGCCGGCGCTGCCACGCCCTGCATTCGCCGGCTGCGTTCGATCCCCGGACGCATGGCGGCAGTCATCATCCGCAGATCTGCGGGTCCCTGCAGCACGACGTGCTGGCTCCGCGTCGCCCCTGGCGACGTCTCTTCCCGTTCTTGCTCGCCCACGCCCCACCCCATCGATTGTCGGTCAGCCTGGCCGCCCAACGGCCAGTGATTGTCGCGCCCCTATGGCGCACACCTGCGTAGCACACCGCACCTGCGTAGCACACCGCACCTGCGTAGCACACCGCACCTGCGTAGCGCACCTTTCACGGTCGCGCTTAATTGCTTCATGTCCAGCATGATAAAGTAGCCAATTCCGGTCCCGAACTGCAGGGGGTCGGCGCGTTTGCCTTGGACATCCACCTCCGTTCCGCGCCTCCATCATGTCTCTGGTCTTCCAGCCGTCCGCCAACATCGCCCGACTCAAGGAATCCGCGACGCTGGCGGTGGCCGCCAAGGCCCGGGCGCTCAAGGCTGCCGGTCAGGCGATCATCGACCTTGGCGCCGGCGAACCCGATTTCGATACTCCGGCCTTCATCCGGCAGGCCGCGACGGCGGCGATCGAAGCGGGAGCGACGCGCTACACGGCCACGGATGGCATTCTGCCGCTGCGTGAAGCGATTGCTGCGGATGCCAACCGATTGCTGGCGCACGGGACGCCGATCACGGCAGCAGAAATCGTCGTGTCCAACGGCTCCAAGCAGTCGCTCTACAACGCCTGCGTCTGCTGCTTCGGCCCGGGCGATGAGGTATTGATTCCGACGCCGGCGTGGACGAGCTACTACGAGATGGTGGAACTGGCGCGTGCCGTGTCTGTGCCGGTGTTCGGCGACGCCGCCAACGATCTCAAGGTCACGGCCGATCAGCTGGCGGCCGCCGCGACGCCGCGCACGAAGGGCGTGATGCTCAACTCACCGAGCAACCCCACCGGCGCCGTGTACACGCGCGACGAACTCACGGCGATCCTCGACCTCGCCGCCGACCAAGGATGGTGGGTGCTCGCCGACGAGATCTACCTGCGGATCGCCTACGAAGGCGGTGCGCAGTCGGCGCTCGAAGTCGCGACGACGCGCGACAACCTGATCGTGATCAACGGCGTCGCGAAGGCCTACGCGATGACCGGCTGGCGTATCGGCTGGACGATCGCGCCGGTGGCCGTCTCGAAGGCGATGACGGCGTTTCAATCGCACACGACGTCGAACGCGGCGGCCGTGTCGCAGCACGCCGCCTTGGCCGCCCTGGCGCGCCAGGAGGAGGCCGACGAGGCCGTGAACCACATGGTCAAGGAATTCCGGCAGCGCCGTGATGCCGTGGTGGCGGCGCTGGCCGCGTTTCCGACCATCCGCTACGTACACCCGGCCGGCGCGTTCTACGTGTACATCAACGTGGCCGGCTTCCGCGGGGCCGCCGACGCCGGTGCGGCGTTCGCGGCGGCCGTGCTCGAGGAGTACCAGGTGGCGGTCGTGCCGGGCAGCGCGTTTCTCACGCCCGATTGGATCCGCGCGAGCTACGCGACAACGGAGTCGGTGGCAGTCGAAGGCGTGACGCGCATCGCCCGCTGTTTCACCGGCACCTGAGGCGGCGCGTTCGCGCGCGCTCCGACTCTTTCACGATTTTCGAGGCGATCATGATCACGACCATTGTGCTGGTGCAGGCCGATCCGAAAACCATTCCCGCGTGCGCCACCGCGCTGGCGGGTATCGAAGGCGTGAGCGAGGTCTACTCCGTATCCGGTGCCTGGGATCTCGTGGCCATCGTGCGCGTACCCGATCTCGAGCGGATCGCGACCGTCGTGACCGAAGAGTTTGCCAAAGTGCCGGGCATTGTCCGGACGCAAACCCTCACGGCGTTCCGCGCCTACAGTCGCAATGATCTCGAGCAGGCGTGGGACATCGGGGTCGAGTAGTCGGCCCCGATGTGGTCAGGCCTGGCAGCGCTGCCGTTCGTAGCGCAACAGTTCGCGCCACGCCTCCGCTTCGTAGCGCAGCACGATGGTGTACAGCGGGGCGCCTTTGATCTTGAGGCCGAAGAAGAGCTCTGACTTGCCGTCGTCGTCCACGTCGATGTGGTCGAGATACCGATAGCGCGGCGGTGAAAGCTTGTTGCCGAGCGTGCTGTACGTGAACGTCGGCTTGTAGCCGTACACTCCCTTGTCCAGCACGACCACCAGGTGGCGGGGGCGCGCGCCCATCGGTCGTACACTGTCCGCCACGACTTCAGGGTCGTCGTAGACCACGACGATCGTGGGACGCGGACCATTCCCGCTTTCGGCGACGTAGACCTCGCGCCGATAGCGCGGAAGCATCGACATCGAAATACCGGCCGCGGGCGCGATGAGCGTGGGAATGGCATCGATCGCCGTCTGCAATTCTCCCGGCGACAACGAGGTGACCGGCTTGAGCGGTGGTCGCTTCCCACTGGTGAAGAACTCGACGCCCTCGGGGATCGATGCCAGCGCTCCCGGGAGAATGACCGAGCAGCCGCGGATCGTGTCGAGCGGCGCTCCTTCCCACATGCCGCGGGTGGAGCTGACCGGCGGCAGCGCCCGTCCCGCCCGATACGGCGTGAGTGACTTGCCGGCGTTGAGATAATCGATGTCGAACGAGCGCCAGCCGCGATCACTCATGCTGAGCAATCGGAATCCCTGCGGTCCCATCGTGGCCAGCGGCACGATACGCGGACCGGTGCTGTCACGGGTCACGCGGAACAGCACTTCCGGGTGGGGGGCGAGCAACGTGCTGTCGCCCTGCCACACCGGATCGCCCTGATCGGCCTTGAGGGCGTTCTTGACCCGTTGAGTGGTGTCGCAGCCGGCACCGAACAGCGCGAATGCCAGGGGCAGGGCGCGGAGGGCCACGCCGCAGAGTCGCGGGGTGGCCATGGCAGAAGATCGGAGAAGTGTCACACGGTGAGTTTCGTGGACCGGGGCGCCGAAGTCCACCACCTGCGGTCCTGGCAGCCGCCGCGTGCTGATTGTCTGGGGGCGCCTGTCCCGCTAGCGTGCCCCTCGTGACAGACGAACGCCCACCGGCCGATGCCTCGCTCCGCGGCGCCCTCCGCTCCCTCCGCGCACTCTTCGGTGACGGAGCGCTCATGGCGGCGGGAGGCGGCCCGCCGCTCGAGCGCATTGCCCTGCGTAGTGACCCACCTTCCGTGGCGCCGTGCGTGCCGCTGGAGGCGCCCGGCACGCGGCCGGTCGAGGTGCCGACCGAACCGCTGGTCGCCGCCTTTCTCGACGGCGTGCAGCGAAGCCGTGTCGTGGGCTATGTCGCCGGGTCGCCACTGATCTATGCGTCGGTCGCGGCCGCGGTCCGCGACCGCGTGGCGCGGCGTCTCGAAACGTGGCGCGAGCCCAGTGTGCGTCGCGCGCTGTTCGTGTCGCGCCGCCGGCTCGGCGAAACCGCGTGGAACCAACTGATGGAAAGCGGGGTCTCCGTGGTGGACATCACCGCCGAGATGACCGACGACG
>JAYWIJ010000303.1:0-25177 GCA_043788935.1 Gemmatimonadaceae bacterium
CTGACGCCGATGGGCGACAAGGGGTCATTCCTGCAGGAAGTCCCGTTGGTGAAGCGGGGCTGGAATGCGGGCTTCGTGGCGACGGTGGACGGCGCGCCGCTGGCGGCATGGACCGATGTCGTACCGTTGCCGATGCGCGGTGCCACGCCGCGCGGTGTGCGCAGCGCGACGGTGATTTATGGCGGTACGGTTGATGAGGCGACAAAGGCGATCACCTCTGAGCAGGCCGCGGGGAAGATCATCGTGCTGAAGTCGGCGGCGCCTGGGCAGTTGCGCGTGCCGCGCCTTCCGGCAGGCAGCGGGCTGACTGCGGCGGCGGGGCTGGCGATCTATGTCGGTGCGCCGCTGCCGCCGCAGTTCACCGACTTTTTCCGGACGCCGGGCATGTCGTTGCCCGATGCACCGCAGGCTGAGGTATCAACGGCGCCTACCACGATGGTGCTGTCGTCCAACGCGCTGAAGGCGCTGTTCGGTGCTGAACCGGCGGCCCTCACACCGGGGCAGACGGGGAAGGTGCTGACGACGGATCTGGCCTACAGCGAGACACCGACGCCGGCGTACAATGTGGTCGCCATGATTGCGGGCAGCGATCCGACGCTCAAAGGTCAGTTCGTCGCAATTGGCGCGCATAACGATCACGTCGGTTTCAACACCTCACCGGTCGATCATGACTCGTTGCGGGCGTATCAACGCGCGGCGTGGACGCTGGCCGGTGCCTACGCCGGTCTGCCGCCGCTGACTACGGCGCAGCAAGCGTCGATTCGTGTCAACATGGACAGCCTGCATCGGGTACGTCCGGCGCGAATGGACAGCATCGCCAACGGCGCCGACGACGACGGATCGGGTTCGATGGCCGTGCTCGAAATTGCCGAGAATCTGATGCGGGCGCAGAAGAAGCCGAAGCGCTCGATTCTCTTCGTCTGGCACACGGGCGAGGAGAAAGGGCTGCTTGGGTCGGCATGGATCAGCAACCATCTGCCGGTGCCGCAGGATTCGATCGTGGCGCAGATCAACATCGACATGATCGGGCGTGGTGACGCGGTCGACGTGACCGGTGGCGGCCCCACCTACGTTGGTGTGGTTGGATCGAAGCGGCTGTCGAGCATGCTTGGAGCGACCGTGGATTCCGTCGCCAGGTCGTATCGCACGCCGATCGCGATCGACTATCGGATGGATACCGATGGGCACCCGGAGAATATCTATTGCCGCAGTGATCACTATCAGTACGCACGGCTTGGTATTCCGGTGGCGTTCTTCTTCACCGGCCTGCACGGAGATTACCACGAGGTGACCGACGAGCCGCAGTATATCGACTACACGCACTACAGCCTGCTCACGAACTACATCCGGGATCTGCTGGTCACGGTAGGCAACGGTGCAAAGCCCGTGGTCGACAAGCCAAAGCCGGACCCCAATGGACAGTGCCGCCAGTAGCGCGGTTCAGTGCCGACGGGACCAATCGGCGTTAGTTTCCCCCGCGCGCGGCACCGCCAGACCGGCAGTGCCGCGCGTGCTGCGTCCCCCACCCGCTCGCCATGTCGCACCTGCTCACTGCGGATGCCCTGATCGGCCTTGCGACGCTCTCCGTGCTGGAGATCGTGCTCGGGATCGACAACATCATCTTCATTTCGATTCTGGCCAGCGCGCTGCCGAAGGAAGAGCAGCCGCGTGCCCGCCGACTTGGCCTTGCGGGTGCGTTCTTCACGCGGATGCTCCTGCTGTTCAGCATCACCTGGATCATGCGCCTGACGGAGCCTTTGTTCTCCGTGCTGGGCCGCGGGATTTCGGGCAAGGATCTGATCTTGATCGTCGGCGGCCTGTTTCTCATCGCCAAGGCGACGACCGAGATTCATTCCAAGCTGGAAGACAAGGAAGAGGACGCGGCGGTCCAGAAGAGCAAAGCGGCCGGACGCGGACTGGTTGGTGTGGTACTGCAGATCATGGTGATCGACATCGTGTTCTCGCTCGACTCGGTGATCACCGCCGTCGGCATGGTGCCACACATCGAGATCATGGTCGCCGCCAACGTGATCGCGCTCGGCATCATGCTCTTTGCTGCCACGCCCATCAGCGATTTCGTGGAGCGTCATCCCACGGTGAAGATGCTGGCGTTGTCGTTCCTGGTACTCATCGGCACCAACCTCGTGGCCGAGGGCACCGGATTCCACATTCCGAAGGGCTACACGTACTTCGCGATGGCGTTCTCGGTGCTGACAGAAATGCTCAACATCAAGCTCCGCAAGAAGAGCGAACCGTCCGTCTGATGTCGGTACGATCTGCGTTCTGCGCGAGCACTACGCGTGACGCTTGCCACTGGGCGGCTTGCGCGAGGACGGCGCGCGGTTGAGCACGCGATTGTTGAGCGGCGTGACGGCGGTGACGCGCGTGGGTGTGCCGCCTTCCGGTGTCGGTGGAACTACCTCGAGATTGCGCGCCACCACGAACTCCGCGGTACTGCCCGGTGTCGTACCGGCGGCATCGCGCGTTTCCACCAGCTTGCGCAGACGGTTGCTGCGGCCGTGGAGCACCTGCGAAGCGGCGCTCATCTGCTGACAGGCCGCGCTCTGCTCCTGCGCTGATGCACTGGCCTGCTGCGCGCTGCTGGCGTGCCCCACTGCATCGCTTGCGACGATGCTCAGCGACTGCTGCACGCCGGCCAGCTGCGCCGAATTCTGCGCGGCGATGTCGCTCAGGCTCGCGGCCGCAGCCACGGTACGCTCGGCCGACGTCGTGATACTCTCGAGCGCGGCGCCGACATCACGGCCCACCGTCTCGATTTCGCCGACCAGTCCTGCGCTGCGCTGCATCGTGCTGACGGTCTTGTTCACGCCGCCCGTGATCGCCGTCGTGAGCCGCGCCACGTCGTCGGCTGCACGCTGCGCCGCCTCGGCAAGCTTGCGCACCTCGTCCGCCACGACGACGAAGCCGCGACCCGCATCGCCGGCCCGTGCCGCCTCGATGGCGGCGTTGAGCGCCAGCATGTTCGTCTGCTCGGCAATACGTCCCACCGATGTCACGAACTGCGCGATGCCTTCGGTGGCAGCGTGCAGTGACTGGGCGGTGCGACTCGCGTCCTGCACCGAACTGCGGATCTCCGACATCACCGACAGCGCCTGCCCGATGGTGCGGCGTTTCTCCATGGCCTCGCGCTCGATCGACTCCGCCAGCGCCGCCACCGATCCCGCTTCGCGTCGCACTTCGAGTGCGCGCTCGCCATTGCTTGCGAGTTCCGCGTCGATCTTCCTGAGCATGCCGACCTGATTTTCGGCGCCGCGCGTCACATTTTCCATCACCTGCGACACTTCCGTGGCCTTGTGCGCAATGCGGTCGCTCACCTGTGACAGCTCGCTCGACGACGAGGCCAGTTCGGAGGCCGTGGCAGCCGTGGCTGTCGCAAGCACGCCGAGGGAGGCACCGGCATCGTTCAGCGCGTTGGCGATCCGCTGAAACTCGCCCGGCATGCGACCGGTGCTGCGCGTCTCGAACGCGCCGCGGCTGAGTGCATCGGCATGTTCCACCAACTGGTGCAGCGGCTCGTTGATGCTGCGCAGTGTGGCGCCGACCAGCAGCGTCCCGACGATGATCACACCGCCGAACACCAGGAGGATCGCCAGCGCGCGCGTCTCCGCCTCACGACGCATCTCGGCGGCGACCAGCGTGACGTGTCGCTCGGTCAGCGCGCCGAGTCTGTCGATGGCACCGAGCAACTGCCGAACCGGCTCGGCGACGCTCGCCTCGGTGCGCCTCGCCGCCGCTTCGTCGCCGAGCTCCATGTGCCGATGAGCACGCGCATACGTCACCTCCACATCCGACAACATGCGGTCCACCATTGCGACGAGCGCAATGTGATCCGACTCGCGCGTGGCCAGACGGTTGAGCGCGCGGGTGATGCTGTGTGTCTCGAAGTTCAGCCGACGAAAGGTCTGCAGCGCGGTCGTGTCGCCGTCGCGCAGGTAGTGACCCGCGGCTTGGATTTCACCGGCAACGGCGGCCGACAGTGCGGACGACTGCCGCGCATCGCGGCGGATTGCCTCGAGCGCGTCCGATGCCGTGGCGGCAGAGCCGTGCAGTGCGCTGTACGCGAGTCCACCGGCGCCCATCAGCAAGACCGCCAGCACGAGGAACGCGCGCAGCAGGCGCCCGCCGATGGTGCGTGCGGTGATCATCGTCCTGAGGTTTTCGGTCACTGCATGACTCCGAAGGTGCGTGTCGTGCCGTCGATGTGCAGCAGGCGCATGCTGCGGCCGATCGGATCGCCGGTCGCCGAGAATCGCACAGGTCCGGTGGCGTAGCCGCGCGTGTCACGCATGGTGCGCAGGGCGTTGCGGGTGCCTTCGCGCGTGCGGCCTGCGTCTGCGGCACGCGCCAGCGCGATGGTCGCGTCGTACGACAGCGCGGCATACGCATCGGGATCGTCGCGAAAGCGCGCGCGGAATGCCGTCACGAATCGCTTGACTTCGGCGCGGTCTTCGTTGCTCGAGAAGGGCAGGGCGATGGAGACGTTCTGCACCGGCATGCCGGTTTCGATGCCGCTCCAGCCGTCACCGGCGATGACCGGCGCGGTGATTCCCTGAGCCCGCAGCGCCTTCAGCACCGGCGGTCCGCTGACGGTGCCGACGGCGAAGACGATGTCCGGATTCTGTCGCGCGATCGCGGCGACGTTCACGGCGATGCTGTCGCCGCTTGGATGAATCGGTTCGAGCGCGACGGGCGTGATGCCGAGTGTCTCGAGGAACGGCTCAACCAGCCCACGTCCGTATGACGTATTGTCGTAGATCACGGCGACGCGCTGATGCTGCGCCTGTCGTCGTGCCAGTGTACCAAGGTGACGTCCGGTGGCCGAGTCGCTGGGGCTCAGGCGGAACAGCCATCGCGACGCGCCGCTGAGATCGGGCGACGTGACCGACGGCGACACGACCGGCAGCTGGCCGTCGTACACGCGCGCGGCCGTGACCATCGCCGTGGAGCTGAGGTGACCGATCACACCGGTGATCCGCGGGTCGTCCACGAATTCGCGTGCGATGTCGGCGGCCAATGCGCCTTCGGCCTGATCATCGCGGAACACGACGCTCAGCGTCCGTCCGCCGACGCCGCCCTGTCCGTTCAGCTCCTCGACCGCGAGCTCGATGCCGCGATGTGCCATCTGCCCGTACGCCGTCTGCCATGCCCCGGCGGCACCGAGTTGCAGGGTGCCGTCCTTGGCCAGCCCACGCCCCGTCAACTGGCAGGAGCTGAAGAGCAGAGCAGACAGTGCGAGGCAACTGCGGCGGAATGACGACGGGACCATGCAGACAGGGTGGCCGGGGTGAGCGTGGTTCTACGGCTCTGACGAGCCCGGCCATTCGGCGTCACGTGCGCCTTGCCTGCTTTCGCGACGCTTGGGTCGCAGACTCTTGCGTCAGCGCGAGCTCGTCCGCGCCGTCGGCTGCTGCTGCGTCAGGCAGTGCAGCGTGCCGAGCCCCCACACCAGGTCCACCGCATGGATGCCGACGATCTTCCGGGACGGGAAGCAGTCTGCGAGAATGTTCAGCGCAACACGATCGTTCGCGTCGTTGAACGTCGGCACGATCACGACGCCATTCGCGATGTAGAAGTTCGCGTAGCTCGCCGGCAGCCGCACGCCGTCCATCATCACCGCGCGCGGGTAGGGCAGCTCGATCACCCGCACCGCGCCACCGAGCCCGCCGACCTTCTGCAACCGGTGAAGGTTGTCGATCGAGCGACGATGATTGTCGTCGTCGGCAGGATCACGTTCGACTGCCAGCACCACGGTGTCGGCCGACGTGAAACGCGCGATGTCGTCCACATGGCCGTGCGTGTCGTCGCCGACGCAGCCTTCGCCGAGCCAGATCGTCTCGGGACACCCGAGCCACTCGGCGAACGCACGCTCGTAGTCAGCCTTGCCGAGTCCCGGATTGCGGACCTGAATGTCGGTGAGCAGCCACTCCTCCGTGACCATCACGCGTCCGCGCCCGTTCACCTCGATGCCGCCGCCTTCGAGCACCAGAGCACCATTGCCATCGGCGCGCTGTGCGCGTGTCGCTGGCAGGCCGCTGACCTGCGCCACATGTTCCGGCACCTGCGTGTCGTGCAGGTAGTTGTCGTACTTCGCCCACGCATTGAAGCCCCACTGCACCAGCTCCACCGACCCGTCGGTGCGATGTACACCGGTCGGGCCCGAGTCACGCACCCACACACGATCGGTGCGCGCCACATGCAGACGCACGTTGTCGAGATGTACGGCATGCGCGGTGAGCATCTCGCGCGCCTGCTCGCGGACGTGCGAGTCGTTGCAGAGCAGATCGACCCGTTCGTGCGCGGCGAGTGCGCGCACGATCTCGGCGTACACCCACGGAATCGCCGCGAACTTCCCGGGCCAGTCGGGTTCGTGCACGGGCCACGCCAGCCACGTAGCGGCGTGCTGCTCCCACTCCGCCGGCATGCGACGGGTGGGAGAGCCGAGCGGGGTCACGTGAGCGGCGCGCATCGGGTCAAACGCCACCGAGCCACCGCTGCGTGATGGGTCCGTAGGCATCGATGCGGCGATCACGCAGGAACGGCCAGTTGCGACGCGTGTCTTCGATCACCGCGCGATCACACGTCGCGACGAGAATCTCCGGTGACGTGCCGGCTTCGGCGATGTAGCGACCGATTGGATCGCAGATGAAGCTGTGCCCGAAGAATTCGATCCCGTCAGTACCTGGCTCCGGCTCGAAGCCGACACGGTTCGGCGCCGCCACGTACACACCGTTCGCGATCGCGTGCGCGCGCTGCGCCGTGCGCCACGCATCCACCTGCGCAGTGCCGAACGTCGCCTTCTCTGCCGGATGCCAGCCGATCGCGGTGGGATATACGAGCAATTCGGCACCGAGCATCGCCGTGATGCGCGCCGCTTCCGGATACCACTGATCCCAGCAGATCAGCACGCCGATCTTCGCGAACTTCGTCTCCCACACGCGGAAACCGTTGATACCCGGGTGCGTCTGCGTGCGCAGATCGGGGCCCACGTCGCCGGGAGCGAAGTAGTACTTCTCCTCGAAGAGGGGATCGTGCGGGATGTGCATCTTGCGATACGCGCCGAGCAGTGCGCCATCGGCGTCGAGGACGGCGGCCGAGTTGCGATACAGGCCGGCGGCCTGCTTCTCGTAGATCGGCACGATGAGCACGACGCCCAGTTCCTGCGCGACCTTCTGCAGTGCGGCGACCGTGGGACCGGGAATCGGCTCGGCGATGTCGAAGCGCTCCAGCTTCAGTGACTTGCAGAAGTAGGGCGCATTGAAGAGCTCCTGCAGCGAGATGATCTGTGCCCCACGCGCCGCAGCCTCACGGATCTTCTCCGTGGCCTGTGTCAGCGTGGTGGCAGCGTCGCTGGTGACGGCCATCTGGATCAGGCCGACCGTGAACGTGGACGAAGCGGTCATGGGATATCGATGCAGACGAGGGAAGGGCACCGGACGGGTGGCATCGACAAATGTACGATGCCGGTGTGCTGCCCCTGCGACGCCGTCGGACGGCTGTCAGCCGGCCCCCGGAGGGGACTGGTGTATTGCGGCGATACAGCGCTGCAACGGCGCGAGCGGCGGGCGGCGTGGGGCGACATCGGCAGAGATTCTCTAAAATGTTGCCGGACAACGCCTTACGTGATCCGAGGGGTGTGGTGCCGGTTGGCGCATGTCGTGCGAAGTACCTCGACAGTCCTCAGCGGTGCCTGCCCTCCCTTCCCTCGAGATCATCCATGTCATACCCGACCAATCGCCTGCGACACGCCGTGTACCCGACACTCGCCTCCCTCACCCTGCTCACCGCCTGCGGCGACGGCAGTGGCGCGCTGGGTGCCGCCGGCGGTGCAACCGCCCTCTCTGTCTCTTTCAGCGGCAGCAGCACGGCGGCCGCTGCGCCGGCCGGCCAGCCGCTGACGGTCGCCGCCGGCAGTGACACGATGGTCATCAACCGCGTGCAGCTCGTGGTCGATGAGTTCGAGATGGAGCGCGACGATGATGACGACACGTCGTCGTGCGCCGCGTCCGACACCAGGCGCGCCAGCAGTGATCGCAGCACGGACGATGGGAGCTGTTCACGCCTCGATCGCGGCCCCTTCCTCTTCGAGCTCCCGCTGGGTGCGGCACGATCGGCGCTCTCGGTGACCGTGCCGGCGGGCCGGTACGAGGAATTCGAGCTCGAGCTGGACGCGGTGGACGACAGTGCGGACGACGACGACGATGCCGACGATTTGGCGGCCAAGCGGGCGTTCCTCGTCGCAAACCCTGCCTTCCGTAATGTGAGTGTGCGTGTGGAAGGATCGTACCGAGGCGCGCCGTTCGTCTTCACGAGCCGGCCCGAAATCGAGTTCGAGTTCGAGTTCGAGCCATCACTGGTCGTCGAAGCGGGCGTGAATGACAACATCACCGTCGGAGTGGATGTGTCGAGCTGGTTCCGCAACGCCGCTGGAGCGATCGTGGCACCGATCGCAGCGAATCGCGCTATCGTCGACCGCAACATCCTATCTTCCATCCATGCCTTCGGTGATCGGAATCGTGATGGGCGTGAAGACGATGGGCGTGGACGGAGCCGTCGCCGCAATGGCAGCGGCGGTTGAGCGGTTCGGACGCTCTCTGCATGACTCTCTCTCCGGCGCGTGGCACGAGCGCCTCGGAAGCCGGTGACGACGCTCGCTCTGCTCGGATGGTCCGATTCCTTCTCGATGCTGTGGCCAGACCTGGCCACGGCGTCGGGCAGTACGCTGCACGTCTTTCCCGGCACGCCGGCGGGACTGCGCGAATGGGGTGCGACCCGAGAGGCCGTGTACGTGATCGCGGCGGGCGGCATGGAGAGTGACGTGGTGACGGCGCTCGAGCAGGAGTCGCCGCCGCCGCGCACCGCCATCGTCGGTGCCGCGGCGGATCACCGCCTGGCCGTGAGCGCACTGCGCGGCGGTGCGCAGGAATACTTCGCGCTGCCGGGTGATCTGGAATCGTTGCGCAGCTGGATCATCGATGCGGCGCGGCGACTGCACGAGACACGTGACGGCTCGGCCTTCGCATCACGCGAAGGATTGAAGTACACCTTCGACGGCATCCTCGGTTCGAGCGAGGCGCTGCGCGCCGCGCTGACCCGGGCCACGCGGGTGATTCCACATGGCGGCGTGACGGTGTTGCTCCAGGGTGAGACGGGCACGGGAAAGGAGCTGTTCGCGCGTGCCATTCACTACAATGGCCCGCGAGCCGGTCAGCCCTTCGTGGATGTGAACTGCACGGCCATTCCCGACAACCTGCTGGAGAGCGAGTTGTTCGGGCACGAGGCAGGCGCCTTCACCGATGCTCGTACGGCGAAACCGGGGCTGTTCGAGTTAGCGCATGGGGGCACACTGTTCCTCGACGAGATCGGCCATCTGCCGATGGCCTTGCAGGGCAAGCTGCTCCGTGTGCTCGAGGAGCGGACGCTGCGTCGCGTCGGCGGGTCGCGCACCATTCCATTCGACGTGCGCGTGATCGCGGCCACGCACGTGCAGCTGCATGACGCCGTGGCGCGCGGGGAGTTCCGCGAGGATCTCTGGTATCGCCTCAACGTGATGCCGATCGAGCTGCCACCGCTGCGGCATCGCGCCGAGGACGTGGCGGTCCTGGCCGAAGCGTTCATCACGCGCTTCGCCCGCGAGTACGGCGTCGTGCCCGCACCGCAGCTCACCCGTGCCGCACGACGGGCGCTGACGGAGCGCACGTGGCCCGGGAATGTGCGGGAACTGCGGAACGTGATCGAGCGCGCGCTGTTGCTCTCTGATGGCGTGGTGCTCGATGCCGCGGACTTCGCGGCTGACGGAACGACGGTGGCGGGCGGAACTCCCGGCGGAGAACTGCCGTGGCCTGCCTCCCTGTCGATGCTCGCGCGGAGCGCCGCTGCGGCGATGCTCCAGCGCTGCGGTGGCAACAAGAGTGAAACGGCGCGCCGCCTTGGCGTCAGCCGACCCAGGCTGCAGCGACTACTCGAGGCGCATGTGTCTGGCGCCACTGACGATGAACTGACTGAGGATTTCTAGTATGCGACGTCTATGGCAGGCCATGCGCGTCATGGCCATCACGGTGCTCGCCTCGTGCGGCGACGGATCACCGTCGGCACCGGAACCAATCGTGCAGCCCGAGGCACAGCTTCGCTTCCTGAGCCCGGCGGCGGGGGCGGTGCTGTCGCGGGACAGCGTCAGCTTCTGGGCGGTGGCTGGACGCGGCCGAGAGGCCGCGCTGTACTTCCGCCCCCGCGCCGGCAGCACGGACTCGGTGCGCTTTCTGCGTTTCAAGGTCGAAAGTGACACACGTCTGCGTCGTCCCGATGGGACGCTGGTGGCCGATGGCGACTCCATCCGCATCACGATCCGGATGCGCGACTTCTCACGGCTGATCACGCAATTCGAGCCGAGCGGCATGAAATTCGAGCGTGATCCGGCGGAGTTGCGCCTCGACTTCGGAAACGCGGATGGCGACTACGACGACGACGGAGATGACGACGCCGCCGATGATGCGAAGGTCAGCAGCTTCGCCATCTGGAAACAGGAACGCGCAGGGCTGCCGTGGACGAAGCTGACCAGCCTCGTCGAGATCTCGGGTAACCTGCTCGAAGTGAAGGCACAGATCGGGTCGTTCACCAACCACGCCGTCGCATTCTGACCTGACCATGACCGGCCCCCTCTCGGATCCGCTCTTCGAAGCCGCACGCCGCGACGCCAGTCGCGGGGCGTGGGGCGAGGTGCGCGCATCCCTCGAGCGGGATGAGCCGGGCACGGAGCGGAATCCGTCACGGTCGATGCTGCTGGCCGAGGCGTGCCTGCTGACGGGTGACCCGCGCAAGGCCTCGCGGCTGCTCGACGGCGCCGCGCCGTTGCTGATGCGGTCAGGTGACCGACCGTCGCTGCGGAAGACCATCAACATGCAGGGCGCGGCGGCCTTCGCGCTCGGCACGCTCGACGACGCGGCGGTGCGCTGGCATGCGGCGCTCGCGATGGCGCAGACGGATGACGACGTGCTGCTCTCCGCCCGCGCGACGAACAACCTCGGCATCGTCGCGGCGCTCAAGGGTGACGCGGAGCAGGCCATCACCTGCTACCAGCGAGCCATTGCCGACTACCAGCGCCTCGGCAACCATCGTGGGCTCGCCGAAAGCTGGCACAACATGGCCATCTCGTTCCGCACCCGCGGTGAGCTGAACCCCGCCGAGGATGCCGAGTTGCGCGCGATCGAGTTCGCATCAGAAATGTCGAACCTGCGTCTGGTGATGATGGCGCAGGTGGGCCGTGCTGAAGTGGCACTGCGGCGGGGCGACGCATCGTGGGCCCGTGCCATGGCACAGCGTGCAGTGAAACACTTTGCCTCACTCCCGGACTTCCTGCTCGAGTCAGACGCGCTTCGGGTACATGCCGACGCCTCTGCCCGCATGGGTTTCATCATCGAGGCGGATCGCTCCATTGCGCAGGCGCTGGACCTGGCGCGTGAGCATGGCCACCTGACGCAGGAGGCGCAGGCACTGCAGACGCATGCACAGATGCTGCTGGCGCGTGGCAATGTCGATGGTGCCCGTCAGACGGGTACGGCAGCGCGCGAGGCGTTCAGTCGGCTCGGCAGCGTCACGGCGGCGGAGGAGATGGCGGGCTTCCTTGCGGCCCTGTCGCGCTGAACGCGGTTTCATCGATCTGGGCGTGTGGGCGCAGGCGATGTCTGCATTGACAGTGCGGCGTCCTGCGCGCACCATCACCGGGACGCCTCTCCACTTTTCTTTGCTGCATCCATGTCGACGTTGATCGCTCCACGCCCGTTCACGATCCGCGCTGCCGCGGTCGCCGATCTTCCCGCCGTCTGCGCGCTGCTCACGTCAACGAAGCTCGCGACGAACGCCGTCCAAGCGCAGTTCGGCCCGCAGTTTGCCGTCGCCACGGACGACATCACCGGCACCATCGTAGGGGTCGCCGGCGTGGAGGTGTACCGCGATGTGGTCAGCGACATCGGCCTGCTGCGCTCGGCGGCCGTCGACCCGGCGTGGCAGGGCATGGGCGTGGGAGCCGCGCTGACCAAGGATCGTCTGACGTGGGCCGAGCAGGAACAGCTCGCCGCGCTCTTTCTGCTCACTGAGACGGCGGCCGACTACTGGTCGCGCTTCGGCTTCATCCACATCGCCCGCGACGCCGCACCAGCCGCCCTGCACACCTCGCACGAGTGGCAGCAGGGCTGTCCGGCCAGCGCCGTGGCGATGGCGCTCAAGCTGAAGCGCTACCGCTGAGTCGCCGCCGCAAAGACTGAGCGGGCGCACTCGCGATGAGTGCGCCCGCTGTCACATCAGCCCTGCAGATCGATCAGCGTGCGCCGGCGCTCTTCGCCACGGCTGCGCCGAGGTCCGTGTACGCCGTCTCGACCATCTGCTTGAACGGCTTTGCGGTGTACGTGACCTTGCCGTCAGGACCGATGACGTAGAGATAACGGTTGTCGATGCCATTGCCGCTCATGAACGCGCCGTAGAGTGTGCCCACCGGGCCGCCGACATCGCTGCCGAAGAGCATCGGGAAATTGGCGTCGCGCGCCCACGCCTGCTGCGCGTCGCTGGCATCGGTGCTGATCGCGATCAGCGTCACCTTGCGCCCACCCTTGAACATCTCCGCGTACTTGTCGCGGTACGACTCCATCTGCGTGGTACAGCCCGACGTGCGCACACGCGGGAAGAACGCCAGCACGACGGTCTGACCCTTGAGCGACGACAGCGTCAGCGGACGGGCAGCACCTTCCTTGCCGATCACGTTGATGGTGAAATCGGGGGCCACCTGACCCACCTCCGGACCGGCCGGCGGTGCAGCGGCAGCAGCCTGCGCGCCAACGGTGGCCGGCGCGGCGAGCAAAGCGGCGACGGTCAAAGCCGTCAGCGTGCGGAGTGTCTGCATGTGCATATCAGGTTGAAGACTGGGTCACGTCAGTGAATGCTTCGGCCGTACCGTGCGTCCCGCCCACCGGAGTGAACGGGACGCTGACCAGCCACGGGTACTACGCCCCGCGCGCCAGGTTCCGCAGCACGTAGGGCAGGATGCCACCGTTCCGGAAGTACTGGAGCTCTTCCGGGGTGTCGATTCGTGCCCTGACGGAGAACGTCTTCACGCTTCCATCCGATCCCGTGGCCGTCGCGGTGAGGGTCGCCCGCGGCTGAAGGGTGTCGTCCACGCCCGCGATGTCGATGGACTCGAAGCCAGTGAGCCCGAGTGACTGCCGGGTGTCCCCGTTCACGAACTCCATCGGCAGCACGCCCATCCCCACCAGGTTGCTGCGGTGGATGCGCTCGAAGCTTTCGGCGATCACTCCCTTCACGCCAAGGAGGCGCGTGCCCTTGGCCGCCCAGTCGCGGCTCGAGCCCGTGCCGTATTCCTTGCCGGCGATGATCACCATCGCGGTGCCTTCACCCTGGAGGCGCATCGCCACGTCGAAAATCGTCTCCGGCTCGGCACCCGGCGCGGTGGTCGTCCACCATCCTTCCTTGCCACCCACCAGTTCGTTCTTGAGGCGGATGTTGGCGAACGTGCCGCGCATCATCACCTCGTGGTGACCGCGACGGGCGCCGTACGAGTTGAAGTCCTTCTTCGCGACGCCGCGGCTCTGCAGGTACATACCGGCCGGCGACGACGCGGCGATGTTGCCGGCGGGGGAGATGTGGTCGGTGGTGATGCTGTCACCGAACATGCCCAGCACCTTCGCGCCGGAAATCGGCGTGATGCCCGGAGGCGTCATCGTCATGCCGGCGAAGTACGGCGGCAACGCCACGTACGTGCTGTTCTCGTCCCACGTGTACGTCTCGCCGACGGGCGTGGGCAGGTCGCGCCACTGCTGATCGCCTTCGAACACGGCGCTGTATTCCTTCTCGAACTGCTCGCGCTTGACGCTCGCCATCACCTCGGCTTCCACCTCGGGCAGCGACGGCCAGATGTCCTTGAGGAACACCGGACCGCGATCACCGATGCCAAGCGGCTCGGTGGCGAAGTCGATGTCCATGCGACCGGCGATGGCGTACGCCACGACCAGCGGTGGCGACGCGAGATAGTTGAAGCGCGTCTGTGGATTGACGCGGCCTTCGAAGTTGCGATTGCCGCTGAGTACGGCCGTCACGACCAGCTTGCCGGTGTCGATCGCGCTACTGATCTCTTCCGGCAGCGGACCGCTGTTGCCGATGCAGGTGGTGCAGCCGTAGCCGACCGTCTGGAAACCGAGCTGGTCGAGATACTTGTCGACGCCACTCTTGGCGAAGTATTCCGTGACGACCTTCGAGCCCGGGGCCAGCGACGTCTTCACCCACGGCTGCGTACGCAGGCCGGCCTTCACCGCCGCGCGAGCGAGCATGCCCGCGGCGAGCATCACGCTCGGGTTGCTGGTGTTGGTGCAGCTCGTGATTGCCGCAATCACCACCGCACCATGCTTCAGCTGGAAGGTCTCGCCGCGGAAGTTGCAGGTCACGCCGGGGTGCACTTCCTCCACGGGACCGCCTTCGGATACCATCTCCGCCACCGCCACGGCGGTGCTGCCGGTCGCGGTGGCCGCGACGGCACCCGTGCTCGCACCGAGGGTCTTCAGCGTATCGGCGAGATTGGTGCGGTAGTTCGCCTTCGACTCGGTGAGCGGGATGCGATCCTGCGGACGACGCGGACCGGCCATGCTCGGCACGACGGTGCTGATGTCGAGTGCAATCGTGTCGGTGTAGACGGGATCAGGCGTTTCGTCGGTCCGGAAGGTGCCCTGTGCCTTCGAGTAGGCCTCGACCAGCGCGATCTGCTCTTCGCGGCGGCCGCTGAGGCGCAGGTAATTGAGCGTCTCGCCGTCGACGGGAAAGAAGCCCATCGTCGCGCCATATTCCGGTGCCATGTTGGCGATGGTCGCGCGATCGGCGAGCGACAGGTTGCTGAGGCCCGCGCCGTAGAACTCCACGAACTTGCCGACGACCTTCTTCTTCCGGAGCATCTCGGTCACCGTCAGCACCAGATCCGTCGCCGTGGCACCGATGGGCAGCTTGCCGGTGAGCTTGAAGCCGATCACGTCGGGGATCAGCATCGACAGCGGCTGGCCCAGCATTGCGGCTTCGGCTTCGATGCCACCCACGCCCCAGCCGAACACACCGAGTCCGTTGATCATCGTGGTGTGGCTGTCGGTGCCGACGAGCGAATCGAAGTAGGCGTGCTGGCTGCCGTCGTCATCGGTGCGTGAGAACACCGTCTGGCCGAGGTATTCGAGATTCACCTGATGGCAGATGCCGGTGCCCGGCGGCACGGCGCGGAAGTTCTTCAGCGCGGTCTGGCCCCAGCGCAGGAACTGGTACCGTTCCGCGTTGCGCTCGAATTCCAGCGCGACGTTGTTGAAGAACGCGTCGGCCGTGCCGAATTCGTCCACCTGCACCGAATGGTCGATCACAAGATCCACCGGCTGCAGCGGATTGATGCGCTTCGGATCACCGCCGAGGGTCCTGAGCGCATCGCGCATTGCGGCGAGGTCCACGACGCAGGGCACGCCGGTGAAGTCCTGCAGCAGCACGCGCGCGGGCATGAAGCTGATGTCGCGTTCGACGGTGGACGTGATCTCCCACGCCGCGAGGGCCTCGATGTCGCTCTTCTTCACGAAGGCGCCGTCTTCGCAGCGCAGCAGGTTCTCCAGCAGCACGCGCAGCGACACCGGGAGGGTGTTCACCCGTGCGCCGGGCAGCCCGGCCAGGGCGTCGAGGCGGAAGATGGAGTAGGAGGTGCCGCCGACGTCGAGCGTGGCGCGCGCACCAAAGGAGTTCGGATGGGACATGGTCCGACGATCTCCGGAACCGGTGCCCCCGCCGGGTGGCGGGAGCGGAGTGATGAATGGAGCCACTGCCGACGCGCGATACAGGCGCCGAGTCGACAGGCTGGCTAAAGATAGCGACCCGGCTCGGAATGCTTGGTTCTTCAAGGGGACGGGGATCCCAGCGCCATTCGAGCGCCCCGGCACCCCGGCTACTTTCCCCCGGATGACGACCCCCGCTGCGGCCCCCGACGTCCTCGCCATCGCAATGCAGCTCATGGCCACCGAGTCCACCACAAACAACGAGGGCCGCGTCATCACCGTCGCGGAAGGCATCCTCGCCGAACTCGGGTGGAACGTGCGGCGTATCCCCGTCTCACCCGGACGCGACAACCTGCTGGCGTACGGCGACGCACCCGTCGAGCTCGTCTTCTCGACTCACCTCGACACCGTCCCGCCCTACCACCCGCCTCACATCGAGGGCGACCGCCTGCTCGGCCGCGGCGCCTGCGACGCCAAGGGCATCGCCGCCGCGATGATCTGTGCAGCCACCAGCCTCAAGGCACAGGGCGTGGCCGTGGGCGTGCTGCTGGTGGTCGGTGAAGAGGCGCCGCACGACGGGGCGCGCGCTGCGAATGCCGTCAGGAACAGCTGCCGAGTGCTCATCAACGGTGAGCCCACTGAGTCGAAGCTCGCGGTCGGCACCAAGGGCGCCCTCCGCTGCACGATCACGACCCGCGGCAAGGCTGCCCACTCCGCCTATCCGCACCTCGGCGTGAGCGCCACATCGAATCTGGTGAAGCTTCTCACCGAACTCGAATCACTGTCGCTGCCCTCGCACCCGATCCTCGGCGGCACCACCGTGAACATCGGAGGACTGAGTGGCGGCGTGGCCGACAACGTCATGGCGCCTGAAGCCACCGCCCGGCTCATGGTGCGCCTCGTCACGCCGCCGGAGGAGACGATCGCGCTGCTGCGCGAGTGGCTCGGCGATCGCGGGGAACTCCGCGTCGAGACGACGGTGAAGCCCGTGCTGCTTGGCTCAGTGCCTGGTTTCGACACCGATGTCGTGGCGTTCGCCACCGACGTGCCGGAATTGAGCAACTGGGGCACGCCGTACCTGTTCGGACCGGGCAGCATTCACGTGGCGCACACCGATCACGAGTTCATCGAGATCGCGGAACTGCGGGCAGCCGTGGGGGCATACGAACGGCTCGCCACGGCAGCGCTGCGCTGACACAGTCTCGCGTCGGCCCCATACTCGCCGACGCTAAACAGCCGGCACCATGACCGCTGCGGTCCGCTCCAGCTGAATTGCACCCGTGGGGCAGTGCACACTGAAGTCGCTGGCCACCGGACTCCAGTCGAACTCCTCCTGCCGCGGCACGGCCTTCCCATCCACGCCGCGCACCATCGCATGCGGCGCCATCGCAATGCACTGACCACATGCGGTGCACTGACTCTGTGACACCGTGATGCGCACACGCTGACGCGGGAAGATGCCATGTCCCGCAGCCAGCGCCTGCGGAATGGCGTCCAGCACTTCTTTCGCCGCGTCCTCACCGGCGCTGATCAGCGTCGGGATCTTGTCGAAGTTGAACCACCCGTAGCGACTCACATGCGGGCGGATCAGCACCAGCGGCGGACCGGCCCAGCTGATCAACGGCGCGCGCTGCAGCATGCGCATCATCAGCGTCGCCGATCGCATGAAAATACCGGCGATGCCTTCGCTGGTGACGTCGGTGGCATGTTCCACCTCACTGTTGCCGACGTCCACCGCAATCACCAGATCGAGCCCCTCGGCCGCCGCCGTCACCGGCATGTTGTCCACCGTGCCTCCATCCACGCACACGCGCCCCGAGACCACACCCGGCGGGAAGAATCCCGGCAGCGCGCATGACGCATACACCGCCTCGCGAATCGACGCATGCCGGAATCCCGGTGATCCCCACACCACCTGCATGCCGCGCTCGAGGTCCACTGTATTGACGAGGAGCGGACGTGTGAGCTGGTCGAAGTGGCGGTCAGGAATCACGCTCGCGATCATCGCCTGCAACGGCTCGGCGTAGTAGAAACTCGGACTCCGCAGCAACCCTCGCGCAAATCCGCTGGCATTCACGCGAAACAGATCCTTGCGGCGCAGCGACAGCGCACGATCGCGCATGGCCTCCACCGGCGTGCCGAGCGCGTAGGCGCTGGCGATCAGCGAGCCGATGCTGCTGCCAGCCATGAGCACGGGCCTGATGCCGGCGCGCTGCAGCACGTCGAGCACCCCGATGTGCGCAAAGCCCTTGAGGCCACCGCCGCCGAGTACGAGTCCGATCCGTGGGCTGTCTGAGTTCATGCCGTTCCAAGGCGAGAGTCAGGGATGAGAGCGCTGGCGCAAGATGTGACACCGTGGGCCGCTCGCGCACCTCGGCCGACGCCCCGGTCACCCGCACCGTCACGCGCCACGCCTGATGGTGCCCCCTGCAGGTTCGGCCCCGCCGCAGTGATCTTGCGAGTGTGACGACACCCGCCTCCACCTCATCCGCGCCCGGACTCGTGCGCGCCGTTGGAGTCTTCGGACTCGCGGCCAGCATCTTCAATGTGACAGTTGGCGGGGGAATCTTCCGCCTGCCCTCAGGTGCGGCCGCCGCCGCCGGTACCGCGGCGCCATTCGTCTATCTGATCTGCGCCGCCGTCATGGGCTGCGTAGTGCTCTGCTTCGCCGAAGCCGGCAGCCGTGTGCCACTCACCGGCGGACCATACGCCTACGTCGAAGCCGTATTCGGTCGGTACGTCGGATTCCTCGCCGGCGTGCTGCTCTGGATGCTCGGCACCACCGCCGTCGCCGGTGTGTCGTCGGCCTTCGCCGAAGGACTCGGCACGCTGATCGGCATGCCATCGATCCGCACGCCGATCATCGTGGCCACGTTCGTCGGCCTAGCGCTGATCAACATCCGCGGTGTGAAGCAGGGCACGCGACTGATCATGGTACTGAGCGTGGCGAAACTGCTGCCGCTGCTGTTCTTCGTCGGCGTCGGCGTGTTCTTCATTCAACCGGCGAATCTCGTCGTGTCGGAAATGCCGGCGCCGTCCAGCCTCGCGCGTGCGGCGATCATCCTCGTCTTCGCATTCAGCGGCTGCGAATCGGCGCTGGTGCCGAGCGGCGAAGTGAAAGACCCCGCGCGCACCGTCCCGCGCGCACTCGCGATCGCGATGATCGGCGTGACGCTGCTGTATCTCGCCGTGCACCTCGTGGCAGCCGGTGTGCTGGGCGACAGCCTCGCCACCGTGAAGACCGCACCGCTGGCGTTCGCCGCCGAACAGTTCGTCGGGAGCCCGGGGCGTCTGCTGCTGCTGATCGGCGCGTCGATCTCGATGCTCGGCTACGTCAGTGGCATGACGCTCGCCGTGCCGCGCGCACTCTGGAAATTCGCGCAGGACGGTCTGCTGCCGCCCGCGATCGGCGCCATCCATCCCACGTTCCGCACGCCGCACGTCGCAATCGTCGTGCAGACGTCGCTCGTGGGCCTGCTGGCGGTGTTCAACTCATTCGAACAGCTGGCGGTGATCTCCAATCTTGCCGCGCTGCTGCTGTACGCGGGCTGCGCCGTGGCAACGCTGATGCTGCGGCAACGTGGCATCCGGCAGGAGGGCGCGATTCCGTTCTCCGTACCCGGCGGTCCGGTGATCCCGATTCTCACCGTCGCGCTGATCACCTGGCTGCTGACGTCGATCACCACCGCCGAGTGGACGGTACTCTTCGCCTCGCTGGGCGTCGCCTCGGTCATCTATCTCATCGCCCGTCGCACGCTGACCCCAATGACCGCCACCGCGTCATGAGCACCATGCTGCACGACACCACCGCCACCGATCCGCTGCTCCGTTTTCGCGACCGCTTTCCGATCCTGTCGCGCAGCACCTACCTCGTGAGCAACTCGCTCGGCGCGATGCCGTCGAGCACTGCCGACCGGCTTGGCGAGTATGCGGAAATCTGGAACCGGCTCGGTGTGAAGGCGTGGGCTGAACGGTGGTGGCAGCTGCCGATCGAGGTCGGCAACATCGTGGCGCCGCTGATGGGTGCCGCAGCCGGCACCGTCTCGATGGTGCCGACGGTGAGTCAGGCGCAGGCGATGATCGTCTCGGCGCTGACGTACACGCCCGAGCGCGACGAGATCATCATGACCGCGCTCGATTTCCCGAGCGTGCGCTACGTCACCGACGAACTGGCACCGAAGCTCGGCGCGCGCGTCACGGTGGTCCCGAGCGACGACAATCTCGGCATCGATGCGCAGCGTGTCGTGGACGCCATCACACCGCGCACGACGCTGGTCGCCATCAGTCACGTGCTGTTCAAGTCGGCGTACATCATGGACGTCGCGCCGATCATCGCGAAGGCGAAGGCGGTGGGCGCGCTGGTGCTGCTGGACGCGTATCACGCCGTCGGCGTGATTCCGGTGGACGTGAGCACGCTCGGCGCCGATTTCTACATGGGCGGGGTGCTCAAGTGGCTCTGCGGTGGACCAGGTGGGTGCTTTCTGTGGGTGTCGCCCGAGCAGTCGGCAGCGCTGCGGCCCGTGCTGACCGGATGGCAGGCGCACCAGCGCCCGTTCGCGTTCGAGCCGGAACTGGAGCCGGCGTCGGGGGCGTGGCGCTGGCTCGGTGGCACGCCGACCGTGCCCGCGCTCTACGCCGCCATGGATGGCCCGTCGATCATCGCTGAGGCAGGGCTGCCCGCCATCCGGGCCAAGAGTCAGCGGCAGACCTCACGGCTGATCGCGTTGGCCGACGCGCGTGGGTTTGCCGTCACCGCACCGCGTGACGCGTCCCGGCGCGGTGGCACGGTCGCCTTCGACGTGCCGAATGGCGCAGCCGTGGCGCAGGCCCTTCTCTCGCGTGACATTGTGATCGATTACCGTCCCGGTGCAGGAATCCGGGTGGCGCCGCACTTCTACACGACCGACGAGGAACTCGAGGCCTTCATCACGGCTCTCGACGACATCCTTGCCACGGGCGCGTGGGAGTCGTTCGCCGCCAGCCGACCCGTGGTCACCTGACGCATTCCGCGTCGCCGTCGCCCGCACAGCCTCCAGAGGAACGCCCACCGATGTCAACAGCTCCGAAGCGCATCCGCAAGCAGTACACGAATGAATCGTACCCCCTCGCGTTGCTCCGCTTCGAGGACGGGCATGAGATCAAGGTGTACAAGGGCACCGGCAAGGAGTTCGACTGTTATCCGGGCGAGCACATCAAGATCCTGGCGATGTACGATCCGACCAGCACCGAACGCGAGTTGGTGGCCACCAAGAAGTCGGACGACTTCGCCGACGTCGCCGAGTAACTCGGCGCGCGAGGTGGTGCGAGGGGCGGGGCCGCGCACTACTGCGTCGGCTCCGCCTCTGTGCATCAGGTCCGGATTCCACACGTTTGACGGACTCATCCGTTGTGGCGACCCTGCCATGGTTCGTTGCGGTCTTGATATAGCTGAGCTCGCTTGTGACGTAACGGTCCCTTAGACTGTCTGACGGCGAAGGCTGCTAACCGACTGCAGGAACGTCGGTTGTGAGCTTCAGTCCGGAGGCGGCACTGTTGTCGCTCCGGGCGCGGCTAGCTGGCATGTCTGGTGCGCTTCCTGGGAAGTGCAACGGCAGGTGCCCCACAGTTGGAGTTCCGCATGATCAAGCAAGCGATGACGATGGTTGCGTGGGCAGCGATTGCTGCCGCACCGGCAGTCGTTGGTGCGCAGACGGCTACGACCACACCGCCGACGGAGCTCGCCACGTGCGACTGCCCCGTGGGGGATGCGCGTGGTGGCCTGCGTGATCTGGCGGCGTTCGCGCCTCTCGGTCTGCTCGGTGCCCTCGCAGCGGCGGGCGGCACGCCCGCGCTCTTCGCTTCCCAGTCCACGCCGCCAGTCGTCGCCTCAGGCGAACCGTCACCGCGGGTCGACACCGAGACGCCGACCACGGAGTCCGGGCGCACCGTCGCGGGCGATCCGCCGCCGTCGCCGCGCGTGGTCAACGACAACGTGCCTGACCCGGTGTCGCCCGACTCGCTGCGCGGCGGTGTGCGCGCGCCAAATACCGGCACGTCGCTGCCGTCAGTGTTGCTCCTCGGATCCGGTCTCGTCGCCATCGGCTGTGTCACGATCTTCCGCGCTCGGGGCTAACCCCCTCGCACTCCGCGGTGCGTCGGGGCGCGGACGGCAGAGCCGCCGCGCCCCTCGCATCTTCGGGATCGTGCTCGTCACGGTGGGGCTGATCGTGCTCACCGTGATCGGCGTGCAGCTGCTGCGTGGCGCCATCGCGCGCGAGCGCGCCCGCGCCGAGTGGACGAAGCTGATGACGGCAGCCACCATCAGCAGCATCCCGTCGCTGAACATGACGCGCGTCAACTCAGGCGCTCCCGTGGTGCGCGTGATCATTCCGGCGATCCGTCTCGATGAAGTCGTCGTCGAGGGGCTCAGCGACAAGGATCTCTGGGCCGGCCCCGGACACATGCCGGGCACCGTGTTCCCCGGTGAGAACGGCAACGCCGTGATCTCGGCGCATCGCGACCGGCACTTCCACCGCCTCGACGATGTGCGAGTGGGTGAGATGATCGAGACGCAGACGCCGGCGATGAGCGTGATGTGGCGCGTGAAGTCGCGTCGCGTGGTGAAGCGCGATGCGCGCGTGATCCGCGAATCGGCGGACCCGCTGCTCACGCTGACCACCTGCTGGCCGACGCGCTATCTCGGCCCGGCGCCGGATCGGCTGATCATCACGGCGGTCCCGGTCTCGGTGCGTGAACGTGGTGCACCGGCGCGCGACGTGGTGCCTGCTGGAAGCCCTGTCGCGGCACCGTCGTCGGCGGCCGATGCCTCGTCGGCGATCCGCTAGTTTTTCGCCGGTCCGCAGGTCGTTCGACAACTCAGCCGCGCTCCCGTGACATCGCCGCTTCGTGTCCTTCCACACATCGCCGACGCGCTCGCACGTGGGCTGCCGGTCGTGGCGCTCGAGACGTCCGTGCTGTCGCAAGGTCTGCCGAGCCCGCACAACGCCGATGCCGCCACGCGCATGGTGTCGGCCGTGCAGGCAGCAGGCGCCGTCGCTGCGTTGACGGCGGTGGCGCGCGGCATCGCGACGCTCGGTCTCACGGACGACGAACTGCTCCGGTTTCTGGCGCGTGACGGCGTCCGCAAGGTGAGCGCGCGCGATCTCGCGGCGTGCACGGTGCAGGGCGCCGACGGCGCGACTACCGTGGCGGCGTCGCTCGCGCTTGCGCATGCCGGCGGCATCGAGGTGTTCGCCACGGGTGGAATCGGCGGCGTGCATCGCGGTGCGCCGTTCGACGAGTCGGCCGATCTCACCGCGCTCTCGCGCACCCCGGTGATCTGCGTCTGCGCCGGTGCGAAGTCGATTCTCGACCTGCCGGCCACCCTCGAGCGTCTGGAAACGCTTGGCGTGCCTGTCGTCGGGTATGGCACCGACGAGTTGCCCGGCTTCTTCACGACGGGAACCGGACTGCGCGTGCCGCAGCGCGCCGACTCGGCCGACGACATCGCGGCGATTGCGCGGATGCACTGGAGCCTTGGGGAACGCAGTGCGGTTCTCGTCGTGCAACCTCCTCCGACGCACGCAGCACTGGACGCGGCGGTGGTGGCTGACGCGGTCGAGGGCGCGGTGCGCGACGCCGAGGCAGCAGGCGTCACCGGCGCACGACTCACGCCGTTTCTGCTCGGCGCGGTGCTGGCGGCCACCGAGGGTCGCTCGTTGCCAGCCAACCTTGCGCTGCTCGCGGCGAACGCCACCCTTGCCGCGCAGATCGCCGTGGCCGCTGCCGCACTTGGTGCGCGGAAACGGACGTAGCTGTTACCGGGCACGGCGCGCGCCGCCAGCACATTCACTACAATGCAGGTGGCCGTGTGAACGGAGTGGCGCACGACGCCGGGCGCCGCCGCTGATCGTTAACGCACCACCGGTGTATCTACCGTACGGCGGGGTGGCTCGCGGCCTGCACCGCGGTCTATCTTCCCTGCTGACGCCTTGCCCGGAGGACTGTCGCGATGGCCTCGCAATTCCTGTCGTCCGAAGAGTACGACGAGCGCGCACATGCGCTGTACAACGAAGGGCGCTTTGACGATGCGCTGGCGGTGCTCCGCGAGGGATTGGTGTTGTACCCCTCGTCGGTGGAGCTCCACGTCGGTGAGGGGTACGCGCGCCTCGCCCGTGAAGAGTACGCGTGGGCCCGACGCAGCTTCGAGGAAGCACTGACCCTCGATGCCGAACATGAGGATGCGCTGGCCGGCATGGGCGAGACGCTGCTGCGGTTCGGCCAGATCGAGTACGCGAAGAAGAACTTCCGCCGGATTCTCGAGCTGGGGTATCAGGACGACGTGGAGCTGATGCTGCAGGTCGGCCGCGCGTTGTTCCGCGACAACCTCGTCGAGGATGCGGCGCAGTTCTTCGACATCGCCGTGCAGCAGGAACCTGATTCGGCCGAAGCGGTGAGCTGCATGGGATACGCACAGCATCGGTCGGGTGAGGACGATGCCGCGATCTCGACCCTGCGTCGTGCGCTCAAGCTCGACCCCGATTACACCGAGGCGCGCATTTACCTCGCGAACCTGCTGTATGACAAGCAGGAGTACGAGGCCGCGCTCTACCAGTTCGAGAAGTCGTCACCTGAAGACCACTGGGACGAACTCGGGATCTGGCGTCTCATCGAGTTGAAGAAGGCGGCCTATCGTCTCGCCGATGACGATCCGGATCTCGCGCCGTGGCAGGCGCAGCTCGAGGAGCTGAACTCGGACAGCGACAGCATCGACGACATGCTCTCGGAGATCGAGGCCCGGGTGCTGGGCGAGAGTGGCGACGACGAGCCCGGTGCCAAGGGGCAGCTGGAGCTGTTCGGCAGTCTGCTGGCCGAGATGCGTGATGCCAAGGTACCGGCGGTCGAGCACAGCGTCATGACGCGGACCGGCGACACGTTCGTCGGCAGCTGGGATGACATCGTGACGGAGATGCGCGACGCCACCGCCACCGGCAAGTCGTTGTACGAATTCATGCTGTCCGAGGCGGCCCGCGTGCAGGCCATGACCGGACAGCGCGTGCCCACCGAGTCGGCGGAGGCGTTCCTCCGCGGCAGTGCCGACGCCGGCGTCCTCAAGATCCTGCATTGACCCTGCATACGCATCGCACCGTCTTCCCGAACGGATTCACCCTCCTCGTCCGGGAAGATCGTGCGGCGCCCGTGGTGGCGATCGTCACACGGGTGAAGGCGGGCTACTTCGACGAACCCGACACCGAGATCGGGATCGCGCACGTGCTGGAGCACATGTACTTCAAGGGCACGCCCACACGCGGCCCGGGCGAGATCGCGACGGCCACCAAGGAAGTCGGTGGCTGGCTCAACGCGCATACGATCTACGACGCCACCACCTA
>JAYWIJ010000304.1:0-24900 GCA_043788935.1 Gemmatimonadaceae bacterium
TTCTTCCGGGTAGGCGCAGCCGCAGCATCGCTGCCGGGTGCGCGAGTGTCTGGGAGTAGCGGGAGTCCAAGCGCCTGCGCCAGTGTCACGCGGCGAATCGCCACATCGGTCTCGAGCGTCACGTACGTCGACTGCGCGTCCTGATACGCGCGCAACGCATCGAGCCATTCGACGAGCGTCAGTTCACCTTCAGCGTATGACGCCTGCACTGCCTCCAGCGCGCGACGCGCGTCCTCGCCCATGTAGGGCGCGAGTGCCGAGCGTTGCACCTCGGTGCTGCGCAGCGCATCGAATGCATTCGTGACGTCCAGCGTCACGCGGCGCATGACGGCGTCCACCGCAGCGATGCTCGCCCGTGACGTCGCGTCGGCAGCGGCGACCGCCCCCTGTCGTCGGTCGAAGACCGCCAGTGGAATCGCGATGCCGGCCACGAAGCCGGTGAATCCACCGGGCGATCCCGCTGAGCGTTCGTCCTTGTGACCGGCCGAGAGCACCGGCACCGGCACGCGGCTCATCGACGCCACGCGCGCCTCGGCCTGAGTGGCGGCGACGTCGAGGCGCGCAATAAGCAGCTCCGTTCGCGTGCGACCAGCCTGCCGGACCAGCGAGTCGAGCGCGACGTCCACGTCAGGAGTCACGCGAATCAGCGTCGAGGTCACGTCCACAAAGTTGCCCGGCAAACGCAGGCTGTCCGCGGTAGACCACGCGTCGCCGATCAGCGACACCAGCGCGATGCGAGCATTACGCACGTCGAGCGTTGCCGTCGCTCGGGCCGCGGCGAACCTCGCGGCCTCGAGGCGGAGTCGTCGCGCGGCGTATCCCGACACGTCGCCGGCCGCGAGACGTGCGTCACTCACACGCTGCGCCTCCGTCACGACCGTCGCGAACTGGTCGGCGAGACGGGCACGGTGCGCGGCACCGATGGCGGAAGCGTATGCGCGGGCCACATCGGCATCGAGCCGAATGCGCGCCTGGAGCAAGCGCGCGTCTGCTGCCTCGCGTCGGGCGCGGGCGGCGTCTCGTCGCGCGCCGCGAAGGCTCCCCAGCTCGAGTGGCTGTTCGAGCTGCAGGATGTTCTGCGCGTTCGACTGCCCGCCGCGGGAGGTCTGTTCGCGACCATACGCCAGCGTCGGGTTGGCAAACGCCCCCGCCTGCCGCTCCAGCGCCGCCGCCGCCAGTACCGCTTCCTGCGCGGCACGGAGGTCGGGGCTGCGTTGCCGCGCCAGGGCGAGAACGTCGGTGAGCGTGACTGTCGACTGCGCGTGGAGTGGGACGCTCAGGCTCGTCGCAGCGAGCAGGGACGTTGCGGCGAACCGCGCGCATGCGTTGCGGATCGGGTGTGAACCACGTGGGGAACGACGTGGTGCGTCATACGGTGATGGCACAGGAAACTCAGCTGACGTCTCGTGTGCGGCACACGTCGACGAGAGCTTCCCGTGGACGACGCCGCGCGCGGTGCAGGTCCGTTGGCCACAGAGGTGCGGCAACGGCCAGGCAGGACGCATCCTCGTGCCGCAGGGTCGTCAGCGCAGGGGCTGGCGAACGGCGACACGCGGCTTGCGCGTCAGCGTGTGGGAGGTGCCCGTGGGCTGGGGGGCGGGCCCGAGTCAGGGCCTGGTCTCGCGAGGAGCGCGCTGGTTGGCGGGACGGCGCAGGGAATCCGTCGGTCCGCGAGTCGCGCATCCGTCATGCAGGGTGCGGCCGATTGGACCGCTACACTTCCGCCAAACCGTGCCTCGTCACGCGACGCCGCCGCCGGCGCGATGCTCGGGTGATCGTGTGCGTGCTGATGCGACGGCGCGTCGACCTCCGGGGCGTGCGTCAGGACACGGTCGGCAGCGTGGTCGGCAGCGTCGCGATGCTCGGTGTCGTGACCCGCCTGATCGTGATGATCGACGTCGTGATGGTCGACGTCGTGATGGTCAGCGCCGTGATCGGCGTCGCGGTCTTCATCGGCACCGTGCCCGAGATCCGTATGGGCGTCGGCCGTGCGGGCGACGCCCCCGTGTTCCGCAGCCAGGTGCGCATGGACGTGCGCGTGCGCAAAGGCCAGCCCCGGTGTCGACACCGAGGTGAGCAGCGCGAGCAGGGCCGCGACGACGCGATACTGACGGATACGGATCACGAATGAAGCTAAGGGAGCGCTCGCCGCGGCGACCAGCGCCCGACGGGGTTCACCCCGGACGGGTGACTCGCACTCACGCTCGGCTCTACCGGGCAGCGCGTTGCGCCGTGCTGTCGAGCGCTGACCTGAGCCCACGGGCCAGCGCCACCGCGTCGTCGTTCGCCCAGAAGTGCATGAAGAAAAGACGCGGCTCGTCCGTCAGCATGTGGTTGTGCAGGCTCGTCACCTCGATGTTCGCCGCCCGCAGCGCCCGGATGACCGGGTTCACTTCGCTGGCGAGGAGCACGAAGTCGCCGGTGATCGCAGCGCGGCCCCCACCGGTCGGCTGGAAGTTCATGACCGTGCCGAGCCCCATCGATCCCGGAACCGGCATGCCGGCATCGCGGATCGTCTCTGGGCGCGGCGCATTCACCTGATACACGCCGCCGTTCGCGCGGCCGGCATGACCGAGTGCCTTCGACACCCCGGCGGTATCGATGTCGATGGCCGGGGCCGGGCCCGCCGGGGCCGGGCCCGCCGGTGCCGGAGCGGGGGCCTTCGTGAGCGCGACGGCGGCCCGCACCGTCTCCGCAATCTTCACCGCGTCACCGTGGGCACTGATGTGCACGTACAGCACGCGTGGCGACTCGCGCATCACGTGGTGGTGCACCGCCGTCTGCTCCACGCCGCCCTCCTGCAATCGGGACATCACCGCCGGCAGCTCAGTCTCCGTCACGACGAGGTCGCCCATGGCCATCACGCTGTCGCCCGAGCCGGTGCCATGCATCGCGATCCAGCCGCCCAGCGCGAATGCCGGACGAAGGGTGACGTCCCCGCGCGGGTCCTGGACCACGACGGTCAGGTCGCCCCGGGGGAAGTTGTACCGCTGGACCGCGCCGGGCTGCACGACGCCGGGGCGTCCCATCGCAGCGTCCACGGCGCTCCAGTCGACCGCTGCCTCGGCGCCGGCGGCCATGGGGACCATCCGGCTGGTGGCCACGGTGCAGCCGGACGCTGCAGCGCCGACCAGTGCGCCAAGCGCGAGCATGGTGATCCGCGTAGTGCGGATCGGAGCGCAGGTGACCGGGAACGTCTGAGGCATGGGCGATGAATGGCGAGGGGCGTGGGCGCGCGGTGGAACGTCATCGTACCCGCGTCCGGTCACGAACGTCTCCTGGTCGCGAGAACTGTTCCATCGTACAACGCCCGCCTGCACGATCACGCTCGTCGGCGGGCAGTTCCCGGTCACCGCCGAGCCGGTGCAACCACGCATACGAATCCGCACCTCTTGCGCCAGCAGTGACTCCGGATCTGAAGTCGCACTCGCCCGAGCGCGGTGCTCGGTGGCAGTCGATACCGGAGTGGCGCCCGTCCGCAGCTCCCTGGTGTCGCGAGAGCGACGGTCGCATCGGCGCCAAAGATGCCAGTCGTGGTGACAGTCATCGGTGTTGTCCTCGGGCGCTGCGTATGGAGAGCATCCGGAGGCCGCATCGCTGCGACGTCACCGTGTCGTCGTGCATCATGGCAAGCGTGAGCGAACACTGTCGGTTGGCCGTGGTGCGGTGCAGCGCCGTCTCGATCGGGCGCGACAGGAACGATCGCCGAGCAGGAGGCCCTTGCGTCCGCGAATGCATGGCCAGCGCCCGCGGCAGCCTGTCACGCCGTACCGAAGATCACGCTGCCGTGCTACGCTCGGTCGCCATCAACTGCTGCACCTTCAGCGCGAGCTCGCTGGCCGCGAAGGGCTTGCTCAGGAACAGGCGCGGCAACGTCGTCGGCCACTCGGACGGCAATGCCACGTCGAGCTGGCCTGACATGAAGAGCACCGGAAGCGCGATCCGTTCTGTCTGCATCGTCTCGACCAGCTCGATGCCGCTCATCTCGGGCATCCGCACGTCGGTGATCACGGCCTTCACGCCATGACCCTGCTTCCGGAGGAGCGTCAACGCCGCGTCACCGCCGTCGGCCACGACCACGTCGAATCCAGCCTGTCGCAGCACCGACGCCACGACCTTCTGCACGAGGTGTTCATCATCCACCACCAGCAGGCGCACAGCGCGCGCTGTGGCTCGGGGGCGCGCCGCGTCGGGCGGTGCCGCGTCGGCGTCTCCGTTACGTTCGCTCGGCGACGTCAAAGCAGCAGGTTGCGGCGCGGATACCGTCGGTCGGAGCGGCTCGACTTGCGGCCAATAAATCGTGAACGTCGCACCAGCATTGACGGCGCTGTCGACCACCACGGCTCCATGCGCCTTTTGCACGATGCCAAGGACCGTGGCAAGGCCCAGTCCCGTGCCTCTGCCCTGCGGCTTCGTCGTGTAGAAGGGGTCGAAAAGCTTCGCCAGCACCTCGTCGGTCATGCCGGTGCCGGAATCCGAGACCCGGATCGTTGCATAGCGACCTGCGCCCAGTGCACCGTGGCGAAACGTCTGCGCCGTGTCGGTCACGACCGTATCACATTCGATGCGCACACTCCCGCCGCTGGGCATCGCGTCGCGCGCATTGACCACCAGGTTGTAGATCACTTGCTCGACCTGTGCGGCCTCAGCCTCGACCATCGCGACCGTGCCTGCCGCCGAACAGGTGAGTTCCACCGCGACCTCCGGCCCGGCGAGCCGGCTGAGCAACGGATATGTGCGCCGCAGGACGCCGATGATGCTCACCTGCTCAGCGCTGGTGTGCTGACGACGGGCGAACGTCAGCAGTTGTGCCGTGAGCGCGGACGCGCGGTCCGCCGCCAGTGCGATGTCGTCGAGAATGCCGCGGCTCTCCCGATCTGACACGAGACGTTCGTTCAGGAGTTCGCTCGAGCCCCTGATGACGGTGAGCAGATTGTTGAAGTCGTGCGCCACGCCGCTGGCCATGCGACCAAGCGCGTCCATCTTCTGCGCCTGGCGCAGTTGCTCCTCGAGCGCGAGCCGCTCCGTGACGTCGCGCGCCGCGACCTGATAGCCGATCAGCACACCCTCAGCGTCATGGATCGGTGCAGAGGTGGCTTCGAGCCACACGACATGCCCTGCCCTGTGCCGGATCGGGCCCAGGATCGGCGCCTCGTCGGTGCCGGCGACGAGGGACGCGAGATGCGAGGCCGTCTCCGGCACCATGAAGTCGGTGGCCGGTCGGCCAACCATCTCGCCCGGCGTCCACCCCAGCACCGCTTCATGCGATGGGCTCACGTACTCCAGCACGTGATCCACGGAGCGCCGCGTGATCAGGTCCGCGCTGTGATCGGCCAGCAGCCGGTACCGGCGCTCGCTGTCGGCCAGTCGCTCGCCGGCGAGTTTGGCCACGGTGATGTCGGCGAACGTGGTTTCCACGGCGTAGTGCGCTGTTGCATCGCCATGCGACAGCGGCATGGACGTCGCCTGTATCCAGACCACCTCGCCACTCGGGCGCTCGACGCCCATGACGCGAGTCGCGCGTGCGCCGGTGCGGAGCGCGATCGACGACGGATGGTCCTCGCCCGTGAGCGCGTTGCCCGCCTCGTCGATGATGCGCCACCGCGGATCGAAGGAGCTGCGGCCGGCCAGTTGTTCGCCGGTCAGTCCGAGAATCTGCTCCGCCGCCGGATTCCAGAGCAGCATTTCCTGTGCGGTGTTCTGCAGGACCACCCCTTCCGCCATCGCATCGAGCAGTGCGCGGTAGCGGGCCTCGCTCTCGGCGTACGCCTCTTCCACCGCCAGTCGCGCCGTCAGGTCGCGCAGAACCATTTCGCTGGCCGCCGCGCCGTCGAACGTGATCTGCGCCGCGCGAATCTCCACCATGATCACGGTGCCGTCCGCCCGAAGCAGCCGACGCCGCGACGGCGGCTTCGTCAGCGCTGCCGGATCGCGGGATCGGTACCGCTCCAGCGCGGCAGGGTGCTCGTCCGGGTGGAGGAGCTCCACGACGGCTCGGCCGATGAGATCGGCACCCGCCTCGTACCCGAGCAGTGTCGCGGCGGCCGTATTCGCGTACACGACGCGTTCGCCCACGCGGACCAGTATGCCATCGGGATTCTGGTCGGCCAGCGCCCGGTGCCGGTCGCTCAACGTCTGGATCGCGCGGACCTCGCGTCTCGTCGCCGCCGCCGCCCACACGCCGATGCCGATCGCGGTCAGCAATGCAACGATGAGTGCCGCATACCGCATTGTACTGGCGTTGGCCCGCGCATCCGCGCGCTGCACCAACCGCCCCCGTTCTGTGCGCGCCAGTGAGTCGATGACGTTCATCAGCGCCTGACGGCGCGCCACCACTCCAGTCGTCGTGAAGGCGTCACGTGCCGACTCCAGGCTGGCGCCGCGAGCCATGAGGATTTGTTCGCGTGCGACTTGAAGCAGGCCCAGGTCACGCGTAGCCCGCTCGATACCAGCTGCGCTCCCATCGACGGAACGCGCCAGTGTTGCGATGCGCACAAGTCGCGCCTGTGCGTCCCCCTCATTCCAGCGGTACGTCGCCAGCGCCCCGGTGTCGAGGGTGACGAGGTAGGCATTGAGATTGCCCTGGCTTGCCGTCACCGCGCTGCGCAGGCCCGCCAGATTGTCGAGCACGTCGTGCGTGCGTTCGACCCACTGTGACTCCGAGCGCTCCGCTTTCCCGCCCGACCAGCCCAGATACGCGGTACCGGCAAGCACTGACACCGTAAACGCCAACACAATCGTGGCGCGCCGCACGAGGCGCGCCGGAGTCAGGATTGGCACGTGCTTGGCCTCCAAGCGGGAACGGCGGTCGTGGTCGTACAGAGTGCGGGGCTGCCCGTCAGGGGCAAGCGCCAGCGAGCGCCGTCCGATCAGTCCGCTGTTTCGGCATCCTCACAGATTTGATACTAAATCACGAAACATGAGAACGCAATAACAAAGGCCCGGGTGGAAAACGCGTTACAACGTGGTCACCACTGCGCTCGTGTACACCACGTCCAGAGTCAGCGCCAAGACATCGCTCCGACCACCGCGGAGACGCCCGACGGCGCGCGTTCGCCGTCGGGGAAAAGACTGCACTCCACCGCAATGATGTCCGTGGACGACCATCGTCGCGGGATGTCGCCCCTCCGTGCCAGCATGTTGCGCCTCGACAGTGAGGCGGGCGGCTACCGTGCGGAGGGCGGCGGCAGCTCTCTCGGGCGGTCCTCGAAAGCGCGGGTGAGCGCGCGAGGAACGCGCCGAGGTGATCCCGTGGCCCCCACCCCGCAGTCAGGGCGAGTCGCACTCCAGTGGTCGACGCGACCCACAGTGTAGACCAGCGGGCCTCGCTTACCGGAAGGCGCGGTCCGGGCGTTCGCGAGTGCCACGCGCGTGGCCACTTCGGGTCATCACTCCGCGCGTCGCTGATGGCCGAGACGGCCACTTGGAACGCCGCGCGCGCCCTCCTCCTTCGCCTGCGGGTGAGCTCGGCCGGGTGATCCTGCGCAGCGCGACGTCCCTGTGACCCCGTCACGCGGCGGTCAGACTTCGCAGGTGCGGAGATGACTCGCCTTCGCGTTTTTTTGTACTCAACCATCTGTCCAGTGTGACTCCCATGCGCCTGCCGTCCCGTTACCTGATTGCAATCGTCGGCCTCCCTGTGCTCGCCGCATGCGGTGGTGACGGTAGCACGGCGCCCGGTTACTCCGCGCCCTCGCCGGCGCCAGCGCCTGCCCCTGCACCGACTCCCACCCCAGCCCCGACGCCGACACCGGGTGCCTCCGCTTCGGTCGTGGCAGGATCCAACTCGAACGATTTCGCCCCCGCGTCGGTCGAAGTCGCCCGAGGTGCCGTGGTGACTTGGACCTTCGGTGCGCGCGCACACAACGTGATTTTCGGCAGTGGGACAGGCGCCCCGGCCAACATCGACGTCACGTCGAATGCGCAGGTTGCCCGCACATTCAACACCGCCGGGACCTTCGGGTACGATTGCACGTTGCATGCAGGAATGACCGGCACTGTCGTGGTGCGCTGAGTCCTGCGGGCTTCCTTCTGTCGTGTCGCGCCGGGTCGCCACGTCGCGGCAGTCGTATTGCTCATCCGGCGGGCCTTGGTGCCCGACGGTGGCCGCCGTCGGGCACCGAGAGCGTGACCGTGTGCTTCACCTGACACGACCCTGCGGGCGCTCGCCCCGGGACGACCGTGATGCCTCGCGCTGCGACCGGCGGGGCGTCGACCCTCAGATGGAGAAAGACCGATGACGATGTTGAAGGCACTTCGCACTGCGGCAGTCGCCGCCCTTGTCATCGGCGCGACGGCCGCGCCGGCCTTGGCGCAGACGAGCTTCGTGTCGTTCCTCAACGGTGCACAGGAAGCCCCGACGCCACGCGTGACGCCGGCGTTCGGCAATGGGACTGTGCTCATGAACGCGGCGCGCACGCAGATCACGATCAACCTCACCTTTCAGGGGCTCCTCGCGCCCATCACCGTTGCGCACATTCACAATGCGCCCGTGGGCGTCAGCGGTGGCGTGATCCTCGACATCCGCAGTCTGATCAGCACCACGCCGGATCTGACCGGCGGGTCGATCATGAACGCCGTGCTGGACATCACGCCGACGCAGCGGGACGTGCTCCTCGCCGGCAACGGGTACTTCAACATCCACTCCACACAGTTCCCGGCCGGCGAAATTCGCGGCCAGATCAACGTCGTACCGGAGCCCTCTACCTATTTGTTGATGGCCACTGGTCTCGGGGGACTGATGATCGTCGCCCATCGGCGTCGCGCCAGCTGATTGCAATTCTGCGGTCACGAGTGGCAGTAAGAGAGTGGCACGGCGCGAGGAACAGTTCGCGTCGTGCCATTGCTCATTATCGTCCCGTCGCGTTGCACCGCCGGTGTCCGGCACCGGCTCGAGTGTCGCGGCGCGACTCTGCCGTTGAACCAGTCAATGACAACGGCGCTGAATTTCGGACCCATGGGGCTCCCTGACAGCACGTTTGACGCGTGGAAGCGGCCATGCAACACCGCCACCGCGGTCATCACTGCGAAACCGCAGGCTTCCCGCGCTGGAACCTTCGGGCAGAGTCAGCCGCTCCGCCGAGGTCCGCGTCATCGACTATCATCACCATCGGAGCATACACGTGTCGAACAGTCTCAACGTCCGTCGTTTCACCCGGCCCCTCTAATCTTTGGCCGGTGCACTGCTTGTGGGCGTGGCCATTACTGCCTGTGGCGACGACGCACCTGCCGCGCCCGCGCTCGTGAGCTTTCGCGCGACGCTGGCCAGTAGCGAGGAAGTGCCGCCTTCGACCACGTCAGCCTCGGGTAGCTGCGAATTCACGCTGAGCCGGGACACTGACACGCTGTACGTCAATTTCACGGTGAACAACCTGTCCAATGTCCGGTTTCGCCATGTCCACACTGGTGCGCGCGGTGCCAACGGAGCCGTGGTGGCGTTCCTGGTCAACCCGCCGACGCTGACGGGTGCACCGAATGGCCGCATTGGCAAGCAGTGCATCGCAGCAGCGAACCTGAGCGGAACGTTGGCCGGTCAGCCGCTCACCGCGTTGACAGATCTGATGCGGGCTGGAACGATTTGTGTGAACCTGCACACCGACGCCAATGCCTGCGGCGAGTTGCGCGGACAGGTCGCGTTGCCACTGCAGTCGGCACGACGAACGAACAAGCGCACCGTCGACTTCTGTGGGGCGACGGTACGCTTTTGCTTTCGATAAACTCGTCGGCCATTGTGGTCAACAGGCCGGTGCGACGGTGATGTGACGAGCACGCGTTGGATCAGCGCCCTGTCGTGCGATGTGGATTACGGCTTCACGACCACGCCGATCATTGCACCCTTGGTCTGCGCCAGCAGTCCGAGGCGGGTTGCTGCACCAGTATCCAGATCAATGGAGAACAGTACCGACTTATCCGAGGCGGAGGTTCCCAGCACGGCATACGCGACGCCCGTGGTGTTGCTGATGTCAAAGCCCGACAAGAGGCCGGCATCCACGCCGAGCGCGCCGACCGTGATCAGCTTGCCCGAGTTCGGACCGCTGGTGGCCGACACTGGTCCGAACTCGATGAGCACATCCTGCGCCGCATCGATTGCATACAATTCGGTGCCCGTGGCCGGGTTGGCATCGTTATTGGTGTAGCCGCTTGCCGTCAGGTCGGGATCTTTGCCGGCATTGACGTCACCGGTAGTGTACGACAGTGCGCCATCGACGATGTTCAGGCCGGTTTCGACGTTGATGCGATAATTCTGGTTGGTGTTGCTGTGGATGCGCAGGCGATCCGCGGCCGGATTGAAGCCAACACCGAAGGCCGTCCCACTGATCGGAATCGAAAGCGTCACCGGCGACGATGCTGCGCCCGTCGTCGGATTGACGACGTAGAGTCGGCTCGCTGACGTGACCGCATAGAGCTTGCCGATGTCATTGATGCCGTTCAGGCCAGTATCGCTCGGACGGAAATCGATGCCAACGACTGTCTCGCCTGCCTCCAGCCCCATGATCGGCACAACGTTGGTGGTCTGGTTGCTCTTGTCGCTGGTGAACGTCACCAGCTCATTGTTGGCAGTCAGGCCGATGAGCACCTCACTTGCCGCAGCCGTGCCGGCAGCCGCTGCGAAAACGCTGAGAGAGTTTGTGCTCGTCGACAGCGGGGTGCTGCTGGTCGGCGCGTCGGCGCAGGCACCGAGAAAGAGCGCAGCGGCGGTGAACGAAATTCGTGTGGTCATGGAACGTCCGGTGCGAGAGTGAAGAAGGGCGAACCGGTAGTTACGTCGGAATGCTCGAACCGGATCTCTGCAAAAGCAACAATGCCATTGCGATCTCACTCGCATTTCTCGTGTTGGTACTGAAGCGTCATCATGTTGTCGCTCCACGACCGTCGGCATGGCGACGCCAGGCAACGGAACAGGCTGGCGCGTCGAGAGGTCGCGCGAAGGGGAGCAGGGGGCGCGACAGGTGAGCGCCGCGAGACTGCGACGCCTCGCTGCGCGAATGGTCTTCTGAAGGCCGCATGGCGACAAGGTCGCTCCCCCGCGTCGTCACGCCCGCATCAGTCACGAGAGTCCCACCGGCGCGCAACACGATGCCGCATCGCCATCGCCCTGCATTGGCGGACATACGACGCTGCCGAAGGAGCAGAAGACGCAGCAATCCCCGGCATTCGGTCGCAGCAGCACCTTGCAGCTTGCACATTCGTGAAAGAACCGGCAGGCGTCTGTCGGCATCGTGAGTTGGTCGACGTGCCCACAGCGCGGGCAGGTGAGGCGCGACTGGAGATCCATGAAGGCTGAGCCGAGGGGCAGGTGCATTGATGCTGCGGTGCAGTACGATACCTGCAGACCCAAGTACGGAGTCAAGACCATGGCACCAGTGCCAACATCAGGAATGCTGATCGGCGCCTTCGCCGCCGCCGTCGGCGTCGCGATCGAGACGGTCCGCTATTACGAACGGCGCGGACTCTTGCAGACATCGGTCGCAGAGCGCGGGCGGGGCGACGATATGCTGCGTCGGCGGTGTGCAGACTGACATTCATCAAGGCCGCGCAGGTTCTGGGCTTCAGCCTCGATGAGGTCAGCGCGCTGCTGCGGTTGAACGATGGACACCATTGTCGCGAGACGCAGCGTCTGGCGGAGTCCAAGCTGCGCACCGTGCGGGTGAAACGTGAGGCGCTGCGGAGGATCGACGACGCGCTATCGGAGCTGATCGAGCGGTGCGGAACGACACGCGCCACTGACCGTTGTCCTTGAATCGCAGCCCCCCACCTCCGAATAGGGGGTCCCGCACTCCCAGGACCGCGCAGGTCCGCAGGGCCGTCGACACGTACGATCCGGCGAAGGTGACCGTGGCGCAGATGGCCGATGCGATCAAGACGCTGGGTTTCACGGCGACGTCAGTCACGGTCAGACTCATCCGCCAGCCCCCTCGCGGCGAGGTCGCATCTGCCTGCCGGCCGCTGACGACGGGCCACGTGGTGATCCGGCCGACCAAGGCGATCCTGCGGTACGCGGAGGCCGACGCGCTGGTACGGCCGAGACACCGTAAGCGTAGTTTGACTGTGGCCGCGAAATGTCGAAGTGTCTCCCCCTACGCAGGAAGCACCGTGAATGAAACGCGTCGGCTCCCGATAATTGCCGTCACATGTGGTTTCGTCGCGGCGTCGTTGCTCATCGCTTCGGGATTCGGATATCGCGGCGGTCTCTGGGAGCTGCGCAGCGCATTCGCGATGATCAGGTGGGCGGCCTACCTCGGTGTCGTCACGGTCTTGCTTTCCTGTGCGGGGATTGCGACGACGCGGCCAGTCATGCATGCGCTCGCAATTTTCATCGTGCCGCTGTGCCTCGGCGCGGCGGCGGCGGTGATCCCGTTTCGCTGGAAGCAGCTGGCGGGCACCGTCCCGCCGATCCACGACATCACGACGGACACACAGGACCCGCCGGCCTTCGTGGCAGTGCTTCCGCTGCGTGCGGACGCCAAGAATTCTGCCGTGTACGGAGGCGACAGCGTGGCTGTGCTGCAGCGAGCAGGATACCCTGACCTTCAGCCGCTCATACTCCCGTTGCCGCCGGGGCAGGCGTTCGTGAAGGCGCTCACGGTCGCGGAACGCATGGGATGGGCGATGGTCGCCTCCGATTCGGCCTCGGGCCGTATCGAGGCGACGGCGACCACGCGGTGGTTCGGCTTCAAGGACGACGTGGTGATCCGCGTCCGTCCCTCGGGCGGCGGCAGCGTGGTCGACATGCGCTCGGTCTCACGGCTCGGTGGCAGCGACGTCGGGACGAATGCATCGAGGATCAGGGGATACCTGGCTCGACTGACGAGTGGCCAAGGCGGTCGCTGAGCGACCAGCAGCCGTGACGAACTCACTGATCGCGCAGTGCGCTACGCGCCACCGGAGCCACTCACGCTGGCGAACGGCGACGATCACGCGCGACTTCGCACGCCGCCCATCCGTTGTCAGAGCCCACACCGTGATGGAGCAGGTGCGCACCATCCATCCGGCCACCGGCGCTGCGCATCGCAGCGCGCGATCGCTCTGACGCTGGGGTCGCCAGTCAGATCCGCAAGTCGAACTGAAGACGCGCTGAGGACACGCTCGGGGACCAAACGGCACCGTCCCCCTGAATCGCAACGACTCAGGGGGTCGTCACTCGTTGTACCACAGTGTTCTTCACCATCGGGATGACAGGATTCTAACCCGCGCCCCCCTGAACCCCATGCGAGTGGGATACAAGCATTTCGGAACCGAGACACGTAAGTCGCTGTCCTGCAACGCCTCGAATTTTGCACAGACGCGAATGACGTGTGTCGCCGATGAGTCTGCTCGGCGCCGGCGATGGCGAGAGCCGCAGCTATCCCGAAATCGCGGATGCCATCCGCCGGCATGGCGCCGCCGCCCGTGCCGATCTGCGGGAACTGTGGCGTCGCATGGTATTGACGGTGTTGATCTCGAACACCGATGACCACCTGCGCAATCACGGCTTTCTCTACGACGGCCCCGAGGGGTGGCGCCTGTCGCCGGCGTACGACCTGAATCCCGTCCCCGTCGACCTGAAGCACCGCGTCCTCTCGACGGCACTTGGCCTCGACGAGGATCGCACGTCGTCGCTGAACCTCGCGCTGGAATCAGCGGCGGAATTCGATCTGAGTCGCGCCGAGGCACGCGCGCTGGCGCGGACGGTGGCGGACGTCGTCGCGACGTGGCGTCGCGTGGCGACACAGCAGGGCGCCACCGCTCGCGAGATCGAGCGCATGGCGTCAGCCTTCAAGCACGCCGACCTCACGAGCGCCCTCGCGGTGACCGTAGGCCATTCACGCGCGTTGCGTCGCCCGCACTGGCGCGATTCGCTTGGGAGCATCGGGGACCTCGCGTTGGGCGATGTGATCCTCGACCGGCTGTTTCACCACGCCCACCGAAACACCCCCACCGGCGGCTCCCTGCGCAGCCTCGTGACGCCTGACTCCGCCGACGTCTCCGCCGACTAGCTCCGCGTCCGTGACCCTACGTCATCCCCTGATCGACATCGCCCGAACCGGGTCATCGACGTGGAGCGAAACGCCTGATCGACGTGGTCCGAAACGCCTGATCGGAATCAACGAAATACGGAGGTCGGTCGAATTGGAACGCGCGCTCATGACTGTGACCCACGCCTCCCGAACACGGACCGTCGTGCGGCGTTGCGCATCATGGCGCCGTCCCGCCGGCGCGCGTGGACCACAGGAGCATCGTACCGCAGCTGTTGCCGCTGCGGCGGAAGCCATCCGGCACATCCCGTGGACGCGGATAGAACTCCATCGCGAGGATCTCGGAATGTGGCATTGCATGGAGCACCGCTGCACTGGTGCGCTCGGCGTCGAGGAACAGCTTCACGTGGCACTGCCCTGCCGCACGTGACCCGTCGACCAGTGACATCATGGGAAGGGGTGCACCGCGACTCCATCCCTCCGCAAGATCGGGATCATCTGCGCTGGGTGGCGCGGGCACCCCGTCAGGGACGACGAACAGGCGGATGTCGCCGAGCTGCTGCAGGAGCCTGAGGGCCGTACCTCCCGGTGACCTCGCCACCTCATTGGAGTCGCGGAATACGCCCACGCTGGCCTGACGACGCGCAGCGTACTCGGTCCGCCAATCTCGCGCACGCCGCGCGGGGCCGCTGGTGCCGACGATGAGCCTCCCGTTCACGATCACCTGATCACCCGTCGCAAGTGTTCGTAGCTCGTTGTGCGGCGCGCTCGCGGTACGAGTCAGCATGACCTGCGGCATGGAATTCCGTGCGAGCGCCACGGTGTGCGAGGCGCCCCCCGTCGTCGTGTCGATCACCGCGCCGACCTCGTGATAGCCAGACAGCCGTGGGCCGCGCGCCCACGCGACGCGCACCATGCGCGGCATTCTGATCGACCACCCGGTGACGATCCACGCGCCATTCGGTAGCTGGTCGAACCGTACGTCCCCGCCGGCATGTGCCGTGCCGTCAGGAAACAGGGGCCCTGCATTGACGTAGCGGAAGGTGATTCGCCGCAGGGCACCACTCGCCGTGTCCACAAAAGCCGTCCCGGCAATGTCAGGCACACGCTGGGACGGAGCGGGCTGAAATCGCAGCTCTGCCAGCGCAGAATTGCGTCGATCGCTGGGGTGTCGAAGCAATGCGTGTTCGCGAACGACTCGGACAGCAGTGAGGTCTCGTCGGGCGCAAAGTATCGCAACGACAGCTCCGAATCGGCATGCACGTACCCACTCCGCGCGAGGGAATCCGGATGCAGCGCGACGAACGGGCGTCCGAGGCCTCGCCGTATCTGCACCGGTGTTTCACTCACCAATTGGAGCGACCGATCCAGTTCATGATCAAACGCGACGACACGCAAAGACGCGGCATCGCGTCGACGCTCGGAGAGGACAGTGGCCTGCAGCGCCAGCGTGACCTGCTCCCAGAGGGCCGACGTGCGATCATTGCTGGCGTCCGCCCGCACGCAGTTGCCCGCGGAGGCGACGACCCGCGTCAAGGGGAGCGCGAATTGGACAGACTGCATCGCGACAGTGACATCAACGACCGCATCTGAACGAACTTCACGCGCCCCCATGCTGCGTGGTCGAAGTCCAATCCGGCGGACGGTGAGCGACCACCGACCCGCTGCCGGAAGCCCGATCATCAACACGCCGCTCGCGTTGGTCACGCCGTTCAGTGATGCACCGTCCGCATCGGACCGGATCGTGACGAGCGCCTGCGAGATAGGGACGCCGCTGACCGAGTCACGCACGTGAACGCGCAGCGTCTGTGCAGTGACGGGCCGAGCGAAGGAGGCGAGCACGAACACGAGGAGCACTGCCGCGAGTCTCGTCACACGCTGTCTGTCTACGAGGGTTGTCTTGACGTCAATTAGGCACTGTTGCACACACGCGAGTCTGCGCCATCCAGCGTCTGGACGATAGCCATCAGGCGTCTCTCCCATAACAGGTCCACCATGAATGCTCAATTTGGGCTGATGGCGCCGGCTCAGTGTCAGCTCAGGGCGGTGACTGTAGCGCCGTCGTCCAGATCAGGATGGTTCCGCAACCGTCCTGATGATTGAACTCGATGGGTGCGTTGGCCGCCCGGTAGATCTCGATACCGAACAGCTCTGACGGACGCAAGAGACCGTCGAGATCGCCGTTGGTGAGACCGCGAAGATTCATGCCATCGACAAAAATGCTCGGGAAGCAGCGAGGATTTTGAAGCGTGTTGCTCCGCATCATCAGGTACTTGTTACCCAAGGAGTCACGCTCGATGGTGATGCCGCCTTGCACCGATTGAAACAGCTCGCTGGTGAGCGTCGGCCGGCTCGACGCGATATCGTCCTGCTTCAGGAATGTGCCAGTGCCACGAGTGCGGCTGCGATCCAGAAATGCGCGAAGGCTTGGGCTCGCGCCATCGGCTCGGACGGTCACCTCGTCGATCATGGTCGGCACCCTCACCAGCGTGTCCGCGATGAGCGGCGTGTCCTCGCCGAGCAGGCGCTCACGTGACGCGAGCGCGTAGCCGAGCGATCGGACGGTGACGGTACGCCGACCTGGTGCGGCCGCCCGCATCGTCCACCGTCCTTGCGCGTCGGTTCGCGTGGTTCCACTGCCTGCTACGGCCACGGTCGCCCCGACCACCGGTGTACTGCCGTCGGCGGCCAGCACCACACCCTCTACTGCGATGGTACGCAAGGCACGCGGGGCAGTTGTTCCCATCGTGGCCTGCTGGCCGCTGAGCTCACGAACCTCGACCGAATGGAAGAGCACACCCGATGCCGGAAGCTGCACGCTCGCGCGCTGCAACAGCGTGCGCCCTCGAAGCACGGAGAGCGCGACGCCACCTGCTGGTTCGCCGGCGCACAGACCGTACCAGCCGTTCGCGGCAACGGCGACTATGCGGCGGATCGAGTCTCGTGTCGGTAGCGCTGCACCGCTGTTTCGCGACGACCATGTCCCCAGCACGACGAGCGAATCAGATGCATCTCGGATCGGTGTTCCACGAACATAGCCGACGATCAACCCCTGACCGGCTGCCTGCGGAATGGCAGCGCAGTAGGCCTCGCGGACTGTTCCTGCAGACGGGATTGCGAGCTCCACGTTGACGGTGGAGTCGTCGGTGATTCGGATAGCATCAGGGTCAAGGTCGATGCCGAGCACCTGTAGCGCCGGGTGCGTGAAGCTGACCATCCACGTGTCACCGGCTACTGTCGCGATGCGGAACCGGCCGTTGGAATCGGTCACGGCCGTAACGGCGTTCGCGGTGTCGTCGCCGCGTCGCGTCATGCGGATGGCCGCGCCGGCGAGTGGCTGGCCGGCAAGACTGTCGAACACCCGCCCGCGCACGGCGTCGGTGCGCTGCGCCGAGAGCGGCGACACGTCAATCGCCGCCGCGAGCGCGAGCGCACTACCGATCCGAGAAAGCACATCTGCGTGCTTAGGCATAACTGATGTTCACGGTGGACACAGGCGACATCAGCGATCATGTCGTGGACTGGCGGACGATAGCGTCATGGCGATGACCTATCCGGGCCGCGAGATCGTCTGGAACATCGTCCTCCCAGACGCACCCCCGGCCCGACCACACCATGTGTGACCGGGCCGGGGCAGTCTCTTATCTCCTTGCACAAAAACAGTTTGCCACCATCGGGACGACAGGATTCGAACCTGCGACCCCCTGAACCCCATTCAGGTGCGCTACCGGGCTGCGCTACGTCCCGTCACTGACCAGCCCCAGCCCGCGGACCGCCAGAACAGACCTCAAACCTAACCCGCAGCAGGCAGGGCTTCAATCGCACGCCGAAAGTCGCGGCCCCGGCAGTTCCGACGACCAGTGCCCCGCGGCCCGTGACACCCGCGCCCGGTGACGCTCAGCGACCTACCGCCACCTGCCGCCCCAACCGCGCGCGATACGCCGCCGCGTCCACCGACACCCTGCCCGCGACCGTATCCGTCAGCGCCTCCATGAACCGCACCAGCGCCCGGCGCTCGGCGGACGTGAGCCGAAGGGGCTCAGCAGGAAGCGTCTGGTTTTCCAACGCGACCCCGATCCCCGCACCGCCACCGCGATTATAAAAATCCACCACCTCGTCCAGCGTCCGGTACACACCGTTGTGCATGTACGGCGCGGTGAGGGCGACGTTTCGCACGCTCGGCGTCTTGAATGCATGCAGATGCGGCGCACTGCGCGTCACGGCGAATCTTCCACTGTCGGGATCCACGCGGCCGCGGCGGATGACGGGCGTCGCCGGCACACCGAGCACCTCGACTTCACTCTCCTGATACGCAGGAGGCACCGTGCCATTGAACAGCGGCGCAAAATGACAGGTGCCGCACTTCGCCTTGCCCATGAACAGGTTCATTCCCTGCCGCTCCTCGGCGGTGAGCACCGTCGTCTCACCACGCAGCGCACGATCGACGCGCGAATTCAGCGCCTGCATCGAGCGGATGTACGCGGCGACCGCAAAGCGGATGTTGGGACCCGTGACCGACGAGTCTCCTGCTGCGGGGAACGCCCTGGCAAAGCGATCACGATACGTCGCGTCCCGCGACAGTCGAGTCGCCGCAGCATCGATGCTGCCATGCATTTCCTCAGGATTCCGCACCACATCGGCGATCTGATCCTCGAGATACGTGGTGCGCAGATCGTAGAACGACCCGACCTGCAGCCCGGCGTTGATGATCGTCGGTGCGTTCCGGAGCGACGTGGTGCCGGAGCGCGATGCCGAGCGCACCCGTCCGTCGGTGAAGGCGAGCTCGGGATCGTGACAGGTGGCACAGCGCACGCGCCCATCGTCCGAGAGGCTGGTCTCGAAGAACAGCGCACGACCGAGCGACGCGCGCTCCGAGGTGACGCGTTCCGTGTTCGGTGACGCGAAGGCCTGCGCGTCGAACGCGCCCACCTCGAACAGCGTCACCGCCTCCGTACGCCAGGCGCGACGCTCCTCCGGGACACCGATGCCAAGCTGTGCGCGCGAACGCGCCATCGTGCGGGCGAGCGGATTCGCGCCGTCGGTGATGAAGGTGAGTCGATCGAATCGATCAAAGGATACGGCGGTCCGCAACATCGCAGTCGTCACGGCGAATGTGCTGTCGAGCGTGCGCCACGCCGACGGGCCGAGTGACCCGCGATAGCCGCGCAATGCGGCCTGCATCCCATCAAGGGCAGCCGCAGATTCGTCGAGCGAGTGCAGTGCCACGGGAGAATCGAAGCCGCTGACGCCAAGCGCGACGATCCGCGCCACGTCGATCTTGGCCGCCTCCCAGAGGCGGTCATCGGTGATCGTCTGCTTTGCTGCGGTCGTCCGAAGACGCGTGACGTACGCCAGCAGGTTTCGTGTTTCGTTCACGACCTGCGTCCGAGCCGAGGCATCAGGCGTCGGGAAGAGCAACTCTTCGATGACCTGAAACCCTTCGGGCGGAAAGACCGCTTCGGGGCCTTCCTCGTCGTCCACGCGCGGCAACGCCGGACCATTCATCGCCCGTGTCGTGGTCGGCTCGTAATACGCCGCCAGGAATTCGATGCGCTTGAAAGCGAGTCGCGCATTGCGAAAGCGCGACTGCGCAAGCGCCGACGCGGCCTCGGACGGAGTGGCAGCGAGCTGCGTGACGGCAGTGTCGAGTCGCTGCACGTGAGCTCGCAGTGTATCGATCCCGGCCACCCAGTTGTCGCGTGCCGCGACCGCCGCCACCGAGGCGAGCGGTGTTTCGGCCGCGGACGGTACTTCGTCGCGTCGACAGGCGAAGAGCACCGGAACCAACATCATGACGCGCAATGCGCGAGCGACGACGGGTCGTGGCGCGAACGCCACGACCCGTCGGATGACATTCAGGACCATCATCAGCGCGGCAGACCCTTCACCAGCACGATCTGGCTGGCCTGGTTCTCCGTGGGACGCAGCGTGCCACCGTCGACGCCGACGTACTTCGCACCGCGCCACGAGTGCGGCTGGAGCGACAGCATGAAGGTGTTCTCGTTACCCGTCTCGGTCGACACGTCGATCATCGCGCCGTATTCCCAACCCGCCTTGCCTTCCGGACGTGCGCCGGTGCTGTTGTAGATCGCGGCATCGGACTGCGTGCGGCGGTGGTCGAGCTGCAGCACCGGACGGAGAACACCAGTGGCGATGTTGTACTGGTACACATACGCGTCGTGCGCTTCGTCACCGTAGCCATTGTCGTCTTCCTGCACGTACAGGTGATTCGTGCCGACGACGATGTTATCGGGGTTCTGGAACAGCGCGGCCTTGCCAGTCCGGTCATCGCCATCGAGGATCAGTTGGAGCGTGCCCTTGAGTGGATCGGACGGATCCAGCGTGACCCGGTACACACGGCCGTACTTCGTACGCGAGCTGCTGGCGTTCACACCCGTGTTGTTCTGACCGGTCACCGCGAAGTAGATCTCACGACCCGTGCCGCCCTTCCGGTAGTCGATGTCCTCGACGCGACCGAACTGAATCGAGTTCAGTGTTGCCGTGGCCTGGTTGATCTGACGGCCGGTCATCGTCTTGTGGTTCACGATCTCGCGGAACGACACCGGGTAGCTCTGCCCCACGACGATGGTGCGCTCACCTGTCACGTTGTCGTTACGCGCCATGGTGTACAGCTTGCCACCTTCGAGGTCACCGACGACGCTCGAGATGTACATCGCCAGCTGACCACCCTCGGCTCCCGAGTCATCGTCGCCAATCATGACGACCGTGCGATTCGGATACGCCACCTTCGGCAGCGGAACGGCATTCTCGGCGTTCCAGCGGCCAAAACCTGTCAGATACGTCGGCGTGTTCGCGGGACCCGTAGGATTGACCGCGAGGATCTGCGACTCTTCGCTGCTCTCACCGGCCGTCAGGAACACAGGACCGAAGCCATGCACTTCCGGCGTCGCCAGTGTGGCCGAGCAGAGACGGTACTTTCCGGCGGTCGAGTTGACGACGTATTCGCCGCGCATCGGCTTGAAGGTCGCGTCGAGCGTGACGCGGGACACGGCGAAATTGTCTTCGTGATTCGCCAGCAGCGTGAAGGTGCCATCGGTGTTCTTGATCAACCCGGTACCATCGGCCGACCCGCCGAACACGAACGACGGTGACGCAGGCAGCACGTCATCGCTGCTGATGACGCTGTAGATGTCGACGCCGGCGATGAGGCTCTTGACGAGATTCGGCGTCACCGACCGGTTCGACAGCGCAATGGCGGTCGGCTGTCCACCGACGACCTCGCCGCTGTCATCCGAACAACCAGCGAGCACCGACACCATCGCACCCGCAACGACACTGCCTGCAGCACGGAGAGACATACCCTTCATTGTGTGTGCATCCTTTGGGTCCGGAACCCAGTGAGTAGAACGACGCGCGCCGGCATCGGGTGGACGCCGGCAGACCAGCAGCGACGACGTTCCTGGACGTCACCCTGCGATGCCTCAGAAGAAAATCGGAGACGACGCGGACTTGGCGACGAATTCGTCACGGGTGCGTTTCGGAACGCCCGTCTTTGCACTGGACTGGTCGCCGTCGGTTCTGACGTCGCGCAGCTTCTCCTGTCATGCGCCCAATCCACACGTCATGTCACGATTCCGCATCGCCACTGGCGACGCCTGCACGAGCGAGCAACGCAGCCGCGTCTGCATACCCAGACCGGTGCGTCGCGTCGTGCTCACGACGTGATGCCATCGCACGGCTGGCGTCGGCCAGCGCGCTCATGCTCCTGTCAGGGTGCGCTGCCGACGACGCCGCCGGCCCCGTGCCAAATGGCGCGGTGACGGTCACGGACACTGGCGTCGAGATCCGGCTCGACCTGCTGGATGGTCTGCGGAGTGCCGGCACTGCCTATGTGCTTGGCGAGTTGCAGCTGATCGTGCTACGACTCGCAGGTGACGAGTACCGCACGTTCACCAACGTCTGCACGCATTCCGGGTGCGGCATCAGCGTGTTCGAATCACAGCGGCTGAAGTGCCAGTGTCATGGCTCCGAGTTCGACACCGATGGGCGCAACGTCGCAGGTCCGGCACCTGCGCCGCTGGCACGCTATGCGACCGTGCTCGAGGCCGGAAACCGGGTGCTGCTCATCCAACGCACCGGCTGAACACCGGTGCAACGCACGTCACGGACGCTTGCTCAGCACTGCGCCCGTCATCGCGTCCACCACCACTTCGGTCTTCGGCACCTTGCCTGGCTCCGTGATCACCGCCGTGTACACCAACTTGCCGCCGATGCCGCGGCGCAGCTCGATCGTGCTCATCCGACCGCCCGGCACCTTGCTCAGCGCCGTCATCCGCGCCTGATCCTTCGACACCCGCGCTTCCTGACTCATCGTCTGCAGCGGCGTCGCACGCGCCTGCGCAACACCTCGGCTGGCAGCACTCAGCGTGCACAGCGCCAGCACCACACCCTGCAGCGCAGCCGCGCTGCGTCCACGCATCTGCATCGGAACTCCAGTACTGAGGGAGAACGGCACCCGACCCGTCACCCGTGCACCGGTAGGCCCGGCTCAGGGGAAGTCGCTTGCAGATGAAACTGCGCTAAGGCGTCCACGGCGCAAGCGGCTGACGCCGCTCCGCCCCTGGACGCACACCGCCGTCAGCGCTCCCGCCGCGCCGCCCGCAGCGCGTTCAGGATCACCGCCACGTCGATGGCCTCCTGCCCCAGCGCGCCCATCGTCGGCGTGAGGTATCCGGCGGCCGCGAACACCATCCCGACGGCCGACAGCGCCAGCCCGACCCAGATGCTCTGCAGCGCGATGCGCATCGTGTCCTTCGCGGCGCGAATGGCATCGGCCACGCGGGTGATCTCGTCCACCAGCAGCACCACGTCGGCCGCCTCGGCCGTGATGCCGCCACCGTGACCAGCCAGCGCAATGCCAACCTCAGCCGTGGAAAGGGCGGGCGCGTCGTTCGTGCCGTCGCCGATCATCAGGACCTGTTCACCAGCCGCCTGGAACTCCTGCACGATGCTCACCTTGTTTTCCGGCAGCAGGTCGCCGCGTGCGTCGGTGATGCCAAGCTCCTTCGCCACGACCGACACGTTGGCGGTGTGATCGCCGCTCAGCATCACGGTGCGCGTGATGCCGAGTGTACTCAGGTCGCGGAAGAACTCGGGAAGGCCGTCGCGCAACGAGTCGGCGAACTCGATCGTGCCGGCCGGCGCATCACCCGCCGCCACGTACGCGCGCAGCCCGTCGCCGCTGCCGTCGAGCGTGTCGAGATCCGCACGCGCAGACGCCGGCAACACGTCGCGCAGCCATGCCAGCGAGCCGACGTGCACCTGCACGCCATCGACGGTGCCGACGATGCCCCGCCCCGCCACTTCGCGCACATCCGTCGCGAGCGGCAACACGCCCACTACCTGCTCGGCGTGCTTCACCAGCGGACGTGCCAGCTGATGCCCGCTGCCGAAATCCACCGCACCGGCCAGCCGCAGCACCTCGGTCTCGGTAAAGTCACCCAGCGGTCGCACGCGCTCCACGGCAGGCTGTCCGCGCGTGAGCGTACCGGTCTTGTCGAACACCGCGGTCGTGACGCGCGACAACGCCTCGAGCGCGCCACCGGTGCGGATGATCACCTGACGACGCGCACAGCGGTTGATGCCACCGATGATCGCGATCGGCGTGGCGAGAATCAGTGGACAGGGCGTGGCCACCATCAGCACCGACAGCACGCGATTCGAGTCGCGCGTGAGGAGATACGTGATCACGCAGATCACGATCGTCACCGGCGTGAACCAGACCGCCGCGCGGTCGGCCACACGCTGCAACGGCGCCTTGCTGCCCTGCGCGTTGCGCACCAGTTCCACGATGCGCAGGTACTGACTCTCGCCCGCGATCGCTGTGGCTTCCATCACCAGCGGACCGTCGACGTTGGCGCTGCCCGACACCACGCGCGAACCGGGCGCCACGGGCACGGCCAGCGGCTCACCGGTGATCGCACTCGCGTCAACGTGGCTGCGACCATTCACCACGAGACCATCGCACGGAATCAGTTCACCAGGCCGGACCAGCAACTGATCACCCACTGCCACACGCTCGGCGGGCACGTCACGCACGCTGCCGTCGGCATCACGGATGTGCGCCTGCCGCGGCGCCGCCTGCTCCAGTGCCGACACCGCGGCACCGGCGCGCCCTTCGGCGTATCGCTCGAGCGCAGCACCGCCGGTGAGCATGATCACGACCACGAGCCCTGCGAACGGCTGGTACAGCACCGCCGCCGACACGATCGCCAGGATCGCCACCACATCGGCGGCGAACTCGCCGCGGAACATGTCGCGCACCGTCGCCCACGTCGGCAGCGCCGCCGTGATCACCAGCCCGACGAACCAGATGCGCTGTGCCAGCACCAGACTTTCGGCGCTGCGCTGAGACCAGACGACGGCACCGGCGACCAGAAACAGCAACGCCGCGATCGGGATCCGAAGCGCGGCGTACCACTGCGTGGGTCGTGTCAACGCAACACCTGTGCACCGCGTCCACCATGCTCCTGGAGCACCTCGAGCACCAGCTGGATCTGTTCAGCGCCGCGGGCACGCACCACCACGAGGATTTCGTCGTTCGCAGGTGGCGGAATGCGCAGGCGCCAGTCCGACGGTTTGCGCTTGGCGACGAACGAGGCGGTCACGCCAATCAGTGCACCCGCCACCACCGTGAGCATCGGCGTGAACAGCAGTGCATACGAGAACGGTCCCGCGGCGGCGAAGCCCGGCCACGCGATCAGTACGAACGCGACGAACGCGCCGCCGCCGAGTCCCAGCAGCCCGCCGATGGATGCAAAACGCCAGAGCGGACGCATGGCGCGACGTTTCCCCGAATACATGCGGTCCGCTGCCGGCTGCGTCACGACCACGTCGATGAGGTCGCGCGGGACACCGAGACGCGCGAGTGGCGGCAGTACCCGCTGCACGTCAGCCGGCGTCGCGACGTAGCAGAACACCGGCG
>JAYWIJ010000305.1:0-24861 GCA_043788935.1 Gemmatimonadaceae bacterium
GTGTTCGGCGAGACCGACGAGCAGTCGAACCTGAAGGTGAAGGCCGCGTTCCGGGCCGGCCTGACGCCGGTGTTGTGCGTCGGTGAGTTGCTCGAGGAGCGCGACGCCGGCAACACTCAGGCGACCGTCATCCGGCAGCTGCTGGCCGGCATTTCTGGCGTGGAGGAAGGGCAGGTGGCGTCGATGATGTTCGCGTATGAGCCCGTCTGGGCGATCGGCACCGGTCGGACGGCCACGCCGGATGACGCCAGTCAGGTCCATGGCGCGATCATCGCGGCGCTCAAGATCGCGATCGGGGAGCGCGCGCTGGGCATCCCGATCCTGTACGGCGGCAGCGTGAACCGGGGCAACGCGACCACTTTGCTGGCCGCGCCGGACGTGGATGGTGTCCTGGTGGGCGGCGCGAGCCTCGACGCCGACGGCTGGAACGCCATCGTCCGCGCTTGATTCGGATGGTCGGAGTCGCTTCCTTTGGTGGCTAGTTCCGAGACGTCTCCGACCAATCCGACCCGATGTACACTTTCCTGCTCGCCATCCTGATTCTGATCAGCCTCGTCCTGATCGCCGTGATCCTGCTGCAGTCGGGCAAGGGTGGCGGCATGTCGGCCAACTTCGGCGGCGCCACGTCGTCGGCTGACGCGGTGATCGGCACGCGGCAGGCGGGCAATCTGCTGACGAAGGTCAGCTGGTGGGGCGGCGGGGCGTTCCTGTTCCTGTCGCTCGTGCTGCAGCTGATGACGACCCGTCAGCGTGCGCCGAAGTCGGTCCTCGACAATGCCTTCTCGACGCCGACCGCGCCCGCCGCGACCACGCCGGCACCGGGTGCCACGCCCGCCACCGGTGGTGCTGCCCTTCCGCTGACGCCCGCCGCTCCCGCGACGACGCCAGCGCCGGCCACGACTCCCGCGCCCGCAAAGAAGTGAGCGGCGGCGTGACGCCGCTCTCGCTCGACACCGTCCCCGGGGTATTGCTCCTCGAGGACGGTTCGACGTTTCGGGGGCTGGTGAATGCAGATGTCGAACCCACTGTGGCTGAAGTGGTGTTCACGACCAACATGACCGGCTACCAGGAAGTCTTCACCGACCCCTCGTACAACGGGCAGATCGTCGTCATGACCACGACGCAGATCGGCAACTACGGCGTGAACACCGAGGATCCGGAGAGCAGCCGCGTCCAGATCTCGGGCGTCGTCGTACGCGAGATGTCGAAGACGTACTCCAACTGGCGTGCCACCGGCGATCTGCCCTCATGGCTGGCCGCAGCGCGGGTCCCCACGCTGCAAGACGTGGACACGCGCCGGCTCACCCGGCACCTCCGCAGCCGCGGCGTGATGCTGGGCGTCATCTGTGCCGGCGAGGAGCCGTCGGAAGCCGCACGGGCCAAGCTGGCCACCGCGCCGCGCATGGAAGGCGCCGACCTGGCGACCAGCGCCGCCACGCAGCAGCGCTACGTCTACGGCGGCGAGAACACGGCGCACCACATCGTGGCGGTGGACTTCGGCATCAAGGAGAACATGCTCCGGCTGTTCGCCGACGAGGGCTGCAAGGTGACGGTCGTCCCCGCGACCACGACGGCCGCGGAGATCCTCGCGCAGAAGCCGGATGGGGTGTTCCTGTCGAACGGCCCCGGTGACCCGGCCGCGATCGACTACGCTCCGGCGATGATTCGCGGCGTGGCCGAAACCGGTACGCCCGTGTTCGGCATCTGCCTGGGGCATCAGCTGATCGGCCTGACGTTCGGCGGCCGGACGCGGAAGATGCCGTTCGGCCATCGGGGTGGAAATCAGCCCGTCAAGGAGCTGGCCACCGGCAAGGTGCTCATTACGTCGCAGAACCATGGCTTCGCCGTCGAAGGCGACGCGGGAGCGGTGACCGGCTCATCGGATCTGCAGGTAACCCACGTCAACCTGAACGACGGGTCGATCGAAGGCCTTCGCCACCGCTCGCTGCCGGTATTCTCGGTCCAGTATCATCCCGAGGCCGCTCCGGGTCCGCACGACGCCCGGCCGGTGTTCCATGAGTTCATGGCGACCCTCCGGAGCAAGCGCTGAGATGAGCCAACCTCTTGACTGACAACGCTCTACGTCGCTAGCTTCGCGCCCGAGCCCGGTGACATCCGGGTATTGACTCCTTGAGGGCGTCCATGACGAAAGCCGATCTGGTGGAGCGGGTCACCGAGCAGATCACTCGCACGGCAGGTCCGGTGATTTCCAAGAAGGATTGCGCCCGCGTGGTCGATGCGTTTCTCGACGCCATCAAGGACGCGATGAAGGACCAGAAGAACATCGAGGTCCGTGGGTTCGGCACCTTCAAGATCCGGCAGCGGAAGACGCGCATGGCGCGCAATCCGCGGACCGGCGAGCCGGTCGAAGTGTCTGCGAGGCCGGTGCCGGTGTTCAAGCCGTCGAAGGAACTGCGGGCCATGGTCGCCGGCGAGGAAGTGCCTGAAGGGGGCTTCGGCGACGACGATTACGGCGACGACGATTAAGTCACGCAGGCGCATGCGGGTATGCGCCTGACTACGCTACACGGGGCGCCAGATGGCGCCCCGTTCGCGTTGGAGCCGCATCGGGACGGAACGATCACGCCCCTCGTGCGCTATCTTGCGTTGATTCCACGACTTGCCTCATGACACAGCACCAGATTCTGCTCTTCGCCTCGTACGCCGAAGCCTTCGGGTCGGGCGTCGTCACCGTCACGGTCCCTGAGCCCGCGACGAGCGCCGACGTGGTGGCTGCACTGCGCAGCCTGCCGGGTGGACACGCGCTCCCCGCCTCACCGGTCGTTGCGGTGGATCGCCGGTACACACGCGGCGTGGTGACCGTTTTGGCCGGGCAGGAGATCGCGCTCATTCCACCGGTGGCGGGCGGATGATCCGCTGTGCAATCGTCAGCGCTCCGATCGACGTGGTGGCGCTGCTGGCCGAGGTAACCACGCCGGCCACGGGGGCAACGACGCTGTTCATCGGCACCGTACGCGACGTGAATGACGGGCGTCCCGTGACCGGCATCGCGTACTCCGCCTACAGCGACATGGCGCGCGACGAGATGGAGCGGATCGCACTGGAGGCGACGCAGCAATTCTTCGGCATTCGTGTGGCGGTGGAACACCGCGTCGGGACGCTCGTGCTCGAGGAAGTGAGCGTGGCGATTGCCGTTGCGCATGCGCGCCGCGCACCGGCGATGGATGCGAACCGTTTCATCATCGAGGAGCTGAAGCGTCGAGTGCCGGTGTGGAAACAGGAGTACTACGTGGACGGTGAACGCGCATGGGTCGATCCCACGGCAGTACAAACGGCATCCGCGTCATGAGTCAGGTCACTCTCACCGACCAGTTCGGGCGCGGCATCGAGTATCTGCGGATTTCGGTGACGGACAAGTGCAACTTCCGCTGCACGTACTGCATGCCGCTGGAGGGGTTGCCGTGGCTGCCCAAGGCCGAGATCCTGTCGTACGAGGAGATCCTGGCCGTGGTGCAGCAACTGGCGCCACTGGGGCTGCGTCGCATCCGCCTGACGGGTGGCGAGCCGACGATCCGGCCGCAGCTCACGGCACTCGTGGCGCAGCTGCGTGCGGTGCCTGGCGTCGAAGACATCGCGTTGTCGACCAACGGTGTGAAGCTGCCTGAGCTCGCACAGCCGCTGGCTGACGCAGGGCTCGACCGCATCAACATGAGCGCCGACAGCCTGCGCCCTGATCGCGTGGTGGCGATCGCACGACGGAACTTCGACTTCGATCCTGTCTCGTCGTTGCTGGCGGCAGAGCGCGCCGGCCTGTCGCCGATCAAGGTGAACGTGGTCGTGATGCGTGGCGTCAACGACGACGAGGTCACCGACTTCGCCCGCCTCACGCGCGATCATCCATGGCACATCCGTTTCATCGAATTGATGCCGGTGGGCGACATGCGGGAACTCACGTGGGATCACGTGGTGCCCGCTGCGGAGATTCTCGATCGCATTTCCGCCGTGGACGCACTGGCCGCGGACGCGGGCCCGAGCCGCGGCAATGGGCCGGCAGCGTACTACCGATATGCCGGCGCGCCAGGCACGGTCGGCGTGATCACGCCGATGACGCACACCTACTGCGGCACCTGCAACCGGGTGCGTCTCACCGCAGACGGCCGCCTCCGGACCTGCCTCTTCGGAGATCACGAGGTGAATCTCCGCGACGCGCTCCGGGCCGGTGAACCGCTGGAGCCGCTGTTCCGGACGGCGCTGGCCGGGAAGCCGAAGGAGCATGCGCTGCTGCAGATGCAGGTCGGTGGACTTCGGGCATTGTCGCAGGTCGGCGGTTAGCACCACCGTCAGGACTCACCGGTCCTCGTTGTCGCCTGCAGTGCCGTATCGTAGATTTCCGTCGATACTCGAAAGTGATGGTTACCCGCATCGGCCTGCCGGTGCGCCTGACGCATACTCTCAGATCGACTATTGCAATGGTAAACAAGATCACGGTCGTTGGCGCCGGCAACGTGGGAGCCACCGCCGCGCAGCGGATCGCCGGGAAGGAACTGGCGCGTCACGTGGTGATGGTGGACGTGGCTGAAGGCGTGCCGCAGGGTAAGGGCCTCGACCAGTACCAGAGTGCGCCGATCGAGGGCTTCGATTCGCTCGTCATCGGCAGCAACGGTTATGACGAGTCGGCGGGCAGCGACATCGTGGTGATCACGGCCGGCATCCCGCGCAAGCCGGGGATGTCGCGTGACGACCTGGTGAACACGAACGCCGGCATCATGAAGGCGGTTTGTGAGCAGGTGAAGCGCACTTCGCCGAATGCGATCGTGATCGTGGTGTCCAATCCGCTCGACGTGATGTGCTACGTCGCCAAGGAAGTCACCGGCTTCCCGCGCGAGCGGGTGATCGGCATGGCCGGCGTGCTGGATACTGCGCGCTACTGCGCCTTCCTGGCCATGGCGATGGACGTGTCGGTGAAGGACATCCGCGCCATGGTGCTGGGCGGGCACGGCGACACGATGGTGCCGCTGGTCAGCTACACCTCCGTCAGCGGCATCCCGGTCACGCAGCTGCTCGACAAGCCGACGCTGGACGCCATCGTGCAGCGCACGCGGGACGGCGGCGCAGAAATCGTGAAGTATCTGAAGACCGGCTCGGCGTACTACGCGCCCTCGGCCGGCGCAGTGCAGATGGTCGAGGCGATCGTCAACGACCAGAAGCGCATCCTGCCCTGTGCCGCGTGGCTCGACGGCGAGTACGGGATGTCGGGACTTTACCTCGGCGTTCCCTGCAAGCTGGGTCGTAACGGGCTCGAAAAGGTCATCGAAGTCGACCTGTCAGCGGATGAGCGAGCGGCGCTCGAGAAGAGTGCGCAGGCGGTCCGCGAACCAATGGCCGCGCTCACGATCTGAGCTTTCCTCGAGTGGCGGACTGGGCGGGTGCCTCGTCCGCCACTCGACCATTCTGACCCAGTTTCGGAGCAACCTGCTCGATGAACATGCTGTTGACGTTCTGGCGCTCGACCATCGGCAAGAAGGTGGTCATGGGCGTGACGGGATTGATCGGCCTCGGCTTCCTCGTCGGCCACATGGCCGGAAACCTTCAGGCGTTTTCGGGCGCCGAGAAGCTGGATGCCTACGGCGCGCTGCTGCACGGACCGTTGCATGAGGTGGTGCTGATCGCCCGCGTGGTGCTGATCGCCGCCGTCGTGCTGCACGTGATTGCGGCCTACCAGCTCACGATGCTGTCGCGTGCGGCGCGCCCGGTGGGCTACGCCGTGCGGAAGCCGCAGGTCAGTACCCTCGCCTCGCGGACGCTGCGCTGGGGCGGCGTGCTGCTGTTCGTCTTCATCGTGTTCCACATCCTGCACTTCACGATCGGCAGCGTGCACCCCGAATTCGTGGAAGGGAAGGTGTACAGGAACCTTGCGACGGGTTTCGCCGTCAAGTGGGTAGCGGTGTTTTACATCGTCGCGATGATCGCGCTCGGCATGCACCTCTATCACGGTGCCTGGAGCTCGATGCGTACGCTCGGGATCGCCAAGCAGAAGACGCACCCGATCAAGCGATACGTGCCGGTGGCGCTGGCGGTCGTGATCTCCTCTGGTCTCGCGGCGATTCCGCTGGCCTTCCTTCTCGGTGTTCTCAACTAGTCGGGCGCACAGCATATGGAACTGAAGTCCAAGATTCCGTCGGGTCCACTCGAGCAGAAGTGGGATTCACACCGCTTCAACATGAAGCTCGTGAATCCGGCGAACAAACGGAAATACCATGTGATCGTGGTGGGGGCAGGACTGGCCGGCGCGTCGGCGGCGGCAACGATGTCCGAGCTCGGCTACCGGGTGTCGAGCTTCGTATATCACGACTCGCCGCGCCGTGCGCACTCGATCGCGGCGCAGGGTGGCATCAATGCCGCCAAGAACTACCAGAACGACGGCGACTCCGTCAAGCGGCTGTTCTACGACACGATCAAGGGCGGTGACTTCCGCTCGCGTGAAGCGAACGTGTATCGTCTGGCGCAGGTGTCGGTGAACATCATCGACCAGTGCGTGGCCCAGGGTGTTCCGTTCGCGCGTGAGTATGGTGGGCTGCTGACGAACCGCTCGTTCGGTGGCGCGCAGGTGAGCCGCACGTTTTATGCACGCGGACAGACCGGCCAGCAACTGCTTCTGGGCGCCTATCAGGCGCTGGAGCGGCAAGTCGGGAAGGGTGCCATCACCATGCACACCCTCACCGAAATGCTGGACGTGATTCTGGTGGACGGCGTGGCGCGCGGCATCGTTGCACGCGACCTGCGCACCGGAAAGATCTCGTCGCACATCGCCGACGCAGTGGTGCTGGCGACCGGCGGCTACGGCAACGTGTTCTTCCTGTCGACCAACGCGATGCAGTCGAACGTGACGGCGACGTGGCGCGCCTACAAGAAAGGAGCGGCATTTGCCAATCCCTGCTTTACGCAGATTCATCCGACGTGCATTCCGCAGGCGGGGGAACATCAGTCGAAGTTGACACTGATGTCGGAGTCGCTGCGCAACGACGGGCGATGCTGGGCGCCGCTGAAAAAGGGTGACACGCGCAATCCGCGGGACATTCCGGAGTCGGAGCGCGACTACTTCCTCGAGCGCAAGTATCCGAGCTTCGGCAACCTCGCACCGCGCGACATCGCGAGCCGCGCCGCGAAGGAAGTGTGTGACGAGGGCCGCGGGGTCGGCGAAACCGGCCTTGGCGTGTTCCTCGACTTCAACGATTCCATCAAGCGACTTGGCGAGAAGGCGATCTCTGAGCGCTACGGCAATCTGTTCGAGATGTACGAGCGGATCACCGACGAAGATCCGTACAAGCAGCCGATGCGGATCTACCCTGCCGTGCACTACACGATGGGCGGCACGTGGGTCGATTACAACCTGATGAGCACGATTCCCGGCCTGCATGTGCTGGGCGAGGCGAACTTCTCCGATCATGGGGCGAATCGCCTTGGCGCAAGCGCGCTGATGCAGGGGCTGGCCGACGGCTATTTCGTCGCGCCACTGACGATCGGTGATTACATCGCTCAGGCCAAGCTCCCACCCGTCGCGAACGACCATCCCGACGTGCGCGCGGCTGAGGCGGCAGCGACCCAGCGGATGAAGACGCTGGTGAGCATCAAGGGGAAGCGGTCCACCGACAGCTTCCATCGCGACCTCGGGCGGATCATGTGGGACAATTGCGGCATGGCGCGGAGCCGAGAGGCGCTCACGGCCGCCATCGGTGACATCGGCGCGCTGAAGGAAGAGTTCTGGCGCAACGTCAGCGTGCCAGGCAGTGACGCCGACCTGAATCAGGCCCTCGAGAAGGCGAATCGCGTCGCGGACTTCATCGAGCTCGGTGAGCTGATGTGCCGGGATGCGCTGGAACGCGAGGAAAGCTGCGGCGGTCATTTCCGTACCGAATACCAGACGTCTGACGGCGAGGCGCTCCGGAACGACGACGCATACGCGCACGTCGCAGCATGGCAATACAACGGCGAGCACGCGGCACCGTCGCGGCTCGTGGAACCGCTCACGTTCGAAAGCGTGCAGCTCAGCCAGCGGAGCTACAAGTAATGAACTTCACGTTGAAGGTCTGGCGTCAGGCCAATGCGAAGTCGGCTGGACGGCTCGAGACGTACCAGGCGAAGGACATCCCGTCGGATGCCTCGTTTCTGGAGATGATCGACATCGTCAACGGCCATCTCGAGGAAGGGGGGAGCGAGCCGATCGCGTTCGCGCACGATTGCCGCGAGGGCATCTGCGGCAGTTGCAGCATGATGATCGACGGCGTCGCGCACGGTCCGGTGAAGGGGGCCGCCACCTGCCAGGTGCACATGCGCAACTTCACCGATGGTCAGGAAATCACGGTCGAGCCGTGGCGTTCGGCAGCCTTCCCCGTGCTCAAGGACCTGATCACCGATCGTGGGGCACTCGATCGCATCATCCAGGCGGGTGGCTACATCAGCGTGCCTACCGGTGGTGCGCGGGATGCCAACGAAATCCTCGTGCCGAAGCAGGACTCCGATTCGGCGATGGACGCCGCAGCGTGCATCGGCTGCGGTGCGTGCGTGGCGGCCTGTCCGAACGGGTCGGCCTCGCTGTTCACCGGCGCAAAGATCGCGCACCTCGGTCGGCTGCCGCAGGGACAGCCGGAGCGGTACAAGCGCGTCGAGGCGATGGTGGCGCAGATGGACGAGGAACACTTCGGGCACTGCACGCTGTACGGCGAGTGTCAGGAAGCCTGTCCGAAGCTGATCTCCATCGACGTGATCACGCGCATGAATCGTGATTTCATCGTGGCCAAGGCGACGAAGACGCCGGAGATGGCCGGGCACGGCGCCGACTGACGACCGTCACGGTGCGATGCAAGGCGAAGGGCCCGGTCTCCACGTGTGGAGCCGGGCCCTTCGTCATCCGGGCGCGACCGCGCTACAGCTTCGGCAGCGTGATCCCGACCTGCCCCTGATACTTGCCGCGCTTGTCACGATACGAGACGTCGGGTGGCTCGTTGCCCTGCAGGAAGAGCACCTGGGCGATGCCTTCGTTGGCGTAAATCTTCGCCGGCAGTGGAGTGGTGTTCGAGATCTCGAGTGTGACGAACCCTTCCCACTCCGGCTCGAAGGGCGTGACGTTCGTGATGATGCCGCAGCGGGCGTAGGTGGACTTGCCGACGCAGATGGTCAGTATGTCCCGCGGAATCCGGAAATACTCCACCGACCGGGCCAGCGCGAAGCTGTTCGGCGGGACGATGCAGACGTCGCCCTCGAACTCCACGAAGCTCTTCGGATCGAAATCCTTGGGGTCCACGATCGAGCTGAGGACGTTGGTGAAAATCTTGAATTCCCGGGCCACGCGCATGTCATAGCCGTACGAGGAGACCCCGTAGCTGATGACGCCGTCTCGGACCTGGCGGTCTTCGTAAGGTTCGATCATTCCGTGGTCCAGCGACATCCGGCGGATCCACGCGTCGTTCATGATGGCCATGGCGTGGGAACGTAGCGGACCGGCCGCTGCGGTGCCACAGCGAGGTCGTTGGGAGGGAACCGGTTAGGGGCTGCCGATACCCCTTCGGGAGCGTTGAAGTACGTTCGGCGCTCGGCTACCTTGCCAGTGGCAGGTTAGTGAATTTTTTCACGAACAATTGACCACGAATGGGGCTCCAAGCGTACCTCCCTATCCTGATGTTGATCGGTTTCGTTCTCGTGAACGCAGCCATCATCATCGGTTTGTCGCAGTGGGCCATGCGACGGCGCCCGAGCACGGTCAAGTCTGAAGCGTACGAGTCGGGCATTCCCGTGGTCGGCGATGCCCGTGAGAGGTTTTCGGTCAAGTTCTACCTCGTCGCCATGCTGTTCATCGTCTTCGACGTGGAGACGGTGTTTCTGATCCCGTGGGGGACGGCATTCAAGCGGTTGTCGTGCACCGGCGCGGTGATCGATGGCGTCTGCAGCGGCGCGACGAGTTTCTTCGGCCTTGGCGAGATGCTGGTGTTCATGGCGATTCTCGCCGTCGGCCTGACATACGTCTGGCGGAAGGGAGCACTGCAATGGGATTGACGACGGCGTCACCGAAGTCGGTCGTGTCGTACGATCCGTCGTCACAGGACGGCTGGGTGACCACGCGGCTCGAGTTTCTCGTGAACTGGGGTCGCGCCAATTCGCTCTGGCCGATGCCGTTCGGCACCGCCTGCTGCGCCATCGAGTTCATGGCGACGGCCGCGAGCCGTTTCGATCTCGCACGCTTCGGTATGGAGCGGATGAGCTTCTCACCGCGGCAGGCCGACGTGCTGATCTGCGCGGGTCGCGTGCCGTTCAAGCTGGCGCCGGTCATCCGCCGCATCTACGAGCAGATGCCGCAGCCGAAGTGGGTGATCTCGATGGGCGCGTGCGCCTCGACCGGCGGCATGTTCGACAATTACGCCGTGGTGCAGGGGATCGACACGATCATTCCGGTGGACGTGTACGTGCCCGGCTGTCCGCCGCGTCCCGAGGCGCTGATTCACGGCATCATGATGCTGCAGGACAAGGTGAAGCAGACGCGGTCGATCTCGAACCAGCAGCAATACGACGAGATCGTCATCGATCCAACCTCGCGACTCTACATCCCGCCGGCTCGGATCGATGAACTGTCGGAGCCATTCGGCAACTCGGTGCACCAGACCAGGTCCGCACCATGAGCGTCGTGCTGCCTGGGGCTGCGCTGCCGGCTGGAACACCCGATCCCGTCACGCCGCGCAGTCTGGCGCACCGTGGTGGCGACGCGAATCCATCGGTCGAGGCGCTGCGCGCGCAGTTCGGCGACGCGATCGTGCGACACGACGTCACGTGGGGTGAGACGTGCGTCTGGATCGACGCCGAGCGCGTGCGCGAGATCGTGCTCTGGCTGCGCGACACGCCGTCTGAGCAATACGACTATCTCGTGGACGTCACGGCGGTCGAGTATCGCGACGCGATCCAGCCGATGGAGATGGTGTGGCACCTGCGCTCGCTGCCATTTCGTCGCTTTCTGCGACTCAAGGCGGAGATCGACGGATCTGGTGCACTCGTCGTGCCGAGCATCGAGCCGGTGTACAAAGCGGCCAATTGGCTCGAGCGCGAAGTGTTCGACATGTTCGGCATCATGTTCACGGGCCACTCCGATCTGCGGCGCATCCTGATGTGGGAGAGCTACGCCGAGGGGTATCCGCTGCGGAAGGATTTCCCGCTGCGTGGACGGTTCAGTCGCGCGGAGCAGCTGTCGCAGACGCTCTCCGCCAATCCCGAGGCGCCGTATTCCATGGAAGAGCTGAACGTCGTGGATGCCTTCCACGAACTGCCGGCCGACATGCGCGAGCGCCTGCTCCGCGACCGCGGGGAGTCGTAACACCATGGCGACGACGACGCGTACGGTCGAAGTGGAACTCGCCACGCAGGGCATGGCACCGAATGGCGAACTGTTCAAGGTGCCGCTGACGGCGAGCGCATCGGGTGTCGTGATGCCGGTGGATCTGGCGCCCGGTCAGGAGCCCGACATGGGCAGCGAGCGGATGCTGATCAACATCGGTCCGCAGCATCCGGCGACGCATGGTGTGTTGCGACTGGTGCTGGAGCTCGATGGCGAAACGGTCATCCGCTGCGTGCCGCACATCGGCTATTTGCATTGCGGATTCGAGAAGATCGGCGAGTACCGGCAGTACAATCAGATCATCCCGTGGACGGATCGCGAGGATTATCTGAATTCGATGGGGAACAACATCGCGTATGCGCTGAGCGCTGAGCGGTTGTTCGGCATCGAAATCACGCCGCGCTGCACGGTGCTGCGTGTGATCGCGATGGAACTCTCGCGCATCATCTCGCATCTGGTGTGGCTCGGCACGACAGCGATCGACATGGGGGCATTCACGCCGTTCCTGTGGACGTTTCAGGAACGCGAGACCGTCTACAACCTGTGGGAGAGCTGGGTCGGCGCTCGCCTCACGACCAGTGCGTCACGCATCGGCGGCATGGCCGCGGACCTGCCCTCAGGCTGGATCGATGGGCTGAAGGGGTTCCTCCGCTCGCTGCCGAAGACGCTGGACGAGACCGACCGCATGCTGACGAAGAACGGCATCTGGGTTGGTCGCACGGTCGGCATCGGCATCATGACGTCATCCGAGGCGATCAACCATGGTCTCTCCGGCCCACTGCTGCGCGCCTGCGGTGTGGCGTACGACGTCCGGAAGGACGTGCCGTATCTCGACTACGAGACGTACGACTGGGACATCGCCGTCGGCACACGCGGCGATGTCTACGATCGCTATCTCGTGCGCATGGAAGAGATGCGACAGAGCGTGCGCATCATCGAGCAGGCGCTCGAGCGTCTGCCGGATGGTCCGCTGAACGTGGACGACCCGCGCGTCATCCTGCCGCCGAAGCACAAGGCGACCAGCGAGATGGAATCGATGATCCATCACTTCAAGGTGGTGATGGAAGGGCCGCGCCCGCCGATCGGCGAGTGCTACGTGGCCACAGAAAGTCCGAAGGGCGAGAAGGGGTACTACCTCGTCAGCGACGGTACGTCCAAGCCGGTGCGCTGGCGCATCCGACCGCCCGCCTTCGTCAACCTGTCGGCCATCTCGAAGATGGCCGAGGGTCACCTGCTGTCCGATGTGATCGCGATCAATGCGAGCATCGACATCGTGATGGGAGAGATCGACCGATGAGTCTGCACGCGATCGCCCCGCATGGACACGACGCACCTGCCGCGTACGTGCCGGTGTTCACGGGTGCCCGCCGCGCCGAGCTGGATGACCTGCTGACGCGCTACCCCACGAAGATGGCCGCACTGCTGCCGGCGTTGTGGATGCTGCAGGAGGACCGCGGCTGGGTGAGCCCGGAAGGCATCGCGGAAGTGGCGCAGGTGCTGGAACTGACACCGGCCTACATCAGCGGTGTGGTGACGTTCTACACCATGTACCACCAGCATCCCGTCGGAAAGCACTTCGTGCAGGTCTGCACCACGACCCCGTGCAACGTCTGCGGCGCCGAGGATGTGGTGAATGCGTTTCTGAAGGAGACGAAGTGCGGTGAACTCGGTGTCACGTCAGCCGACGGACGCTTCACCATCGTCGAAGTGGAATGTCTCGGGGCGTGCGGATTCGCCACGCCCGTCATGATCAATGAAGCTCTCGTCGAGTGTGTCTCGGTGGACAGCGTGAAGGACCTCGTGGCAGGGCTCGACTGATGGGATATCCGCATCCTTCGCATCCGGATGAAACACCGGTCATCTCGAAGTACTTCGGCGACGCCGCTGCGCGCACGCTGGCGGGCTGGCAGGAGCGTGGCGGCTACGAGACGTTCCGCGCCGCGCTCGCCACCGATCCGGTCGAGGTGCAGAACGTCGTCAAGGAATCGGGATTGCGCGGCCGCGGTGGTGCCGGCTTCCCGACGGGCGTGAAGTGGAGCTTCATGAAGCCCGACGGCAAGACGCACTATCTGTGCATCAATGCCGACGAGTCGGAGCCCGGCACGTTCAAGGATCGCGAGATCATGCGCTGGACGCCGCACCAGCTGCTGGAGGGTGCAGCGATCGCGGCGCACGCCATCTACGCGGAGACGGCGTACATCTACATCCGCGGCGAATACACCGAGCCGATCAGCCGTGTGACCGAGGCGGTTCGCGAGGCGTACACGGCCGGCATCCTGGGTGCCAACGCGATGGGCAGCGGCAAGCGCGTGGATGTGCATGTCCACAAGGGCGCCGGCGCGTACATCTGCGGCGAAGAAACCGCGCTGATGAATTCCCTCGAAGGACGCCGCGGCAACCCGCGCATCAAGCCGCCGTTTCCGGCGGTCGCCGGACTGTTCGCGCAGCCGACCACGATCAACAACGTCGAGACGGTCTGCGCGGCGACGCATGTGCTGAAGAACGGTGCCGACTGGTACAAGTCGCTCTCCAGCCCGACCAATCCGAAGAGCACGGGCACGAAACTGTTCTCGGTGTGCGGCAACGTCGCGCGCCCCGGCAACTATGAAGTCGGTATGGGCTTCTCCATGAAGGAATTCCTCTGGGATCTCTGCGGTGGCCCGCCGGCAGGACGCAGCTTCAAGGCGATCATTCCGGGTGGCTCGTCGGTGCCGATTCTCCTGCCGGAAGAGGCTGAAGTCGCGGTGATGGATTACGAAGGCATTCAGGCTGCCGGTTCGTTGCTGGGCTCCGGTGGCGTGATCTGCTTTGACGACACGCAGTGCATGGTGCGCCAGATTGCCCGACTCTGCCGATTCTACGCACACGAGAGCTGCGCGCAGTGCTCGCAATGCCGCGAAGGCACGGCATGGACGGTGAAGATCCTCGAGCGCATTCGTGATGGCGAAGGCACGATGAAAGATCTGGACACGCTGCTCGAAATCGCCGAGAACATGACCGGCAAGACGATCTGCGTGCTGAGCGATTCGTGCGCCACGCCCGTGGTCAGTGGGCTGAAGAAGTTCCGGCACGAATTCGAGGCGAAGATTCAGAAGAACCGCTCCTCGGTGATGATTCCCAGCTTCTCGACGGCGGCGGCCTGACATGACGGCCCCCGCTCCTGTCGCCCCGGCCAATCCCGGCATGGTCACGCTGACCATCGAGGGCCGAACGGTGGTGGTGCCGCCGGGCACGAACCTGATCGAGGCCGCCAAGACCGCTGGCGTGCTCATTCCGCACTACTGCTACCATCCGTCGCTGCCGGTGGCGGGTGTGTGTCGGATGTGTCTCGTCGAAGTCGAGAAGTTTCCGAAGCTCACGCCTGCCTGCGCCACCACGGTGGGCGAGGGGCAGGTGGTGCACGTGCATTCGGACAAGGCACGTGAGGCGCGGAAGGGTGTGCTGGAGTTCCTGCTGATCAATCATCCGCTCGACTGCCCGATCTGCGATCAGGCCGGCGAGTGCGAGCTGCAGGATTACACCTTCGCCGAAGGCCGCAAGGATTCGCGGTACATGGAGCCGAAGCGCTTCAATCCGATGGAGGATTTCGGCGGCGATGTGCTGTACGTGCCCAACCGCTGCATTCTCTGTACGCGCTGCGTGCGGTTCATGGATGTGGTGGCGAGGGATCCGGTGCTCAACGTCAGTGAGCGCGGCGATCGCGCCTACATCGGCAAGTTCGAGGGGCACGATCTGACGCATGCGTGGGCCGGCAACATCATCGATCTCTGCCCGGTCGGCGCACTGCTGTCGAAGGACTTTCTGAACAAGGCGCGCGCATGGGAACTCGATCGCGCGGCATCGATCTGTCCGGGGTGCTCGCAGGGGTGCAACGTGATGATCGAAACGCGTGACAACACGGTGGTGCGCATCCGTCCGCGGCCGAACGCGGCCGTGAATCAGCACTTCGCCTGTGACGTGGGCCGCTTGCACTACCGGTGGATGAACCGCCGCGATCGACTCGAGTATCCGCAGGTGCGCACCGCGCAGGGTCTCGTCAGCGCATCGTGGAGCGAGGCCGTCTCCGCGGCGGCGGCGGCAATCGGCAGCGCAGCGCGTGTGACCGTACTGGCCTCGCCGTCGCTCTCCAACGAAACGCTGTTCGTGCTCTCGCGGATTGCGACACACGTGAAGGCGAACGCCGTCATGTCGGTGCATCGCGGTCACGAAGCGTCACTGCCCGGCGTGAAGGACCTCGCGCTGCGTGCCGAGCGCGCGGCGAACCACACCGGCGCGAAACTGCTCGGCTTCACGGATGTCATTTCGCCGCTGGCGGGTTTGGGCGCACACGATGTCGTCATCGCCGTCGATGCGGCGGCGTCGATGGAGTCGATCCCTGAGGGCGTGCGCCTCATCGTGATCGGCACGGTACTCGACGAGATGCTCGCCAACGCGGCGCTGGTTGCGCTGCCGGTGTGCAACTTCGCGGAGGAGGATGGCACGTTCACCAACCTCCGCGGTCGCGTGCAGCGTTTCTTGCAGGCGAAGGCGCCGCCCGCCCAGGCTCGTCCGACTTACCGCGTCATGAGCGAACTTGCCGCGACACTCGGCGCTGGCACCTATCCCGCGCTGGCCGGTGAAATCTTCACGGCGCTGGCTGCAACCGTCCCGGCGTTTGGCGGGCTCTCGTACCGCAAGCTCGGCCTGCAGGGTGGACCGGCGGCGTTGCTGACGGAGGCGACCGCCTGATGGGTCCACTCCTCATGACGCCCATTTCCGACAACACGACGGCGTTCGCCATTGCGTCGATGGTGAAGGTGATGGTGTTTTTCGGCGTGTACATGGTCACCGTGGCGATGCTCACGCTGGCCGAGCGGAAGGTCAGTGCCTGGATTCAGGACCGGCACGGGCCCAATCGCACCGGGCCGGGCGGTCTGCTGCAGCCCGCCGCAGACGGCGTGAAGAATTTCATGAAGGAAGAGCTGTCGCCTGCGGCCGGCAACTCGGCACTGTTCGCGCTGGCGCCCGCGATCGCGTTCTGCACGGCGATGGTGACGTGGGCGGTGATTCCGTTCGCCGCACCGCTGCCCACCCCGTGGGGTGTGGTCTCGCTCGCGATCGCCGACCTCCCCGTCGGATTCATCTTCACGCTGGCCATCTCATCGCTCGGCGTGTTCGGCATCACGCTCGCCGGATGGAGCTCCAACAACAAGTACTCGCTGCTTGGCGGGTTGCGTTCGAGCGCACAGATGATCTCGTACGAGATCGCGATGGGGCTGTCGATCATCCCGGTGCTGCTGCTGGCCGGTAATGTGACGATGACGTCGATCATCGCGCAGCAGGCGAACGGTGGCTGGAACGTCGTGAACCTCACGTTCGCGTTCCTGACGTTTCTCATCTCCGCATTTGCTGAAACGAATCGCCTGCCGTTCGACTTGCCGGAAGCGGAAAGCGAGCTCGTGGCCGGGTATCACACGGAATACAGCTCGATGAAGTTCTCGATGTTCTTCATCGCCGAGTATGCGAACATGCTGACCGCCAGCGGGTTGATGGCCACGCTGTTCTTCGGCGGATGGGACATCCCCTTCACGGCGTGGGACAATACCGGGGATCCGTCGCTGCTCAAGACGTTGCTCACGCTGGTGTCATTCGCACTCAAGGCCGGATTCTTCCTGTTCCTGTACATGTGGATTCGCTGGACCCTGCCGCGTTTCCGCTACGACCAGCTGATGTCGCTGGGCTGGCGTTTCCTGTTGCCGGTGTCGCTCGGGTACATCGTGCTCATCGCGACGGCGCTGCTCGTGCTGCAGATGCTGGGCATCCAGCCGGGTGTGGTGCAGAGCGGCATTTTGTTGGTGTTGAACATTGTGGTGCTCGTGGCAGTGTTCGTCGTGTTCGACCGCGGGCGGCTGGTGAGCCCGACCACGAGGAAGATGTCCGCCGCGGAGATGCTCCGACTGCGAGCCCAGGATCGTGCGGCGTCCACGCTGCCGGCCACTGCACGTCCAGCGCCCGAGATGGGGGACTGATGCCGATCAAGGTGAAGGTGATGGACCGTCCGGTCGAACAGGTGAGCTACGTGCGCGCGACGCTGTCTGGTCTGGCGCACACGTTCAAACATCTCGTCGATCCTCACAAGGTGACGACGCAGTATCCGGAAGAGACCGAGGCGCTCTCCAAGCGCTGGCGCGGCACACATCGCATGCTGACCAACGAGGACGGCAAGGCGAAGTGCGTGGCATGCGGACTCTGCCCCACGGTGTGCCCTGCGAACTGCATCAAGCTCGTACCCGGTGAGGACGAGCAGGGGAACCGGTTTCCGCTGCTGTTCGAGATCGATGAGTTCCGGTGCATCTTCTGCGGCTACTGCCAGGAAGTGTGTCCCGAGGAAGCGATTCACGTCGGCCGTCACTATGAGAACGCGGAATACACGCGAGATGGTTTCGTCTACGATCTCGAGCGACTGACGGCACAGACACATCCGGTGAGCGAACTGTGGGATCCTGCCGACCCGGCAGGTGAGTGATGGGCACGTTTTCTACAATGCTTTTCTGGCTGTTCTCGGCGCTCGCGATCATCGCGGCGCTGGCCATGGTCACGAGAAAGAATCCCGTCGCCGCGGCCTTGTGGTTGGTCAACGTCATGTTCGCATTGGCGGCGCTGTACGTGATGCTCGGTGCCAACTTTCTCGGTGCCGCCCAGGTGCTGGTGTACGCCGGCGCCATCATGGTGGTGTTCGTGTTCGTGGTCATGCTGCTCAACCTCGGCGAGAACGATGTGACGGAGCGACGCAGTATGGGGGCGGCGCTGGCGGCGTCGGCGGTCGGCGGAACGCTCGCCGCCGAGCTGCTCTACGTCATCCGTTCGCAACCGATGGCGCTCGACAGTCTCAAGCCCGTCGACGCCGACGCCATGGCACCGATCGCCAACTCGCTGTTCACAGAGAACCTCGTCGCCTTCGAGGTGACGTCGGTGCTGCTGCTGGTGGCGGTGATTGGCGCTGTGGTGCTGGCGAAGCGTGGCAAGGTCACCACCGAGGTGCGGCCATGATCCGCGAGGCGTTGCTCGTCTCGGCAATTCTCTTCAGCATCGGCGTCCTTGGCGTGCTGACGCGACGCAATGCGCTCATCCTGTTCATGTGCGTCGAGCTGATGCTCAATGCGGTGAACCTGTCCTTCATTGCCCTGTCGCGACTGCATGGTGTGTCGGGGCAGGTGTTCGTGCTGTTCGTGATGACGGTTGCAGCCGCAGAGGCTGCGGTCGGGCTCGCGATCGTGATCAGTGTCTTCCGGCACTACCGCACGGTCGATCTCGGCCGGATCCGGCTGCTTCGAGGCTAGGCGACTCCCCACGCATGCCTATTTCCAATCCATCAGCACCCCTCATCTGGCTCATACCTGCGTTGCCGTTTCTCGGCTTCGTGGTGAACGGCCTGCTGTCGTTGTTGCCAGCCTGGCGCGGAGAGCGCGCCGAGCATCCACCGGCTGGTCGCCGGGCGCTGGTCAGCGCCATCGGCGTCGGGGTGATGCTTGTCTCGTTCGCGCTCAGCGTGTGGCTGTTCACGGCGATCAGTGGCACCGATGCGCCGCTGACATCATCGCTTGGTCAATGGATGGCCGCCGGCTCGTTCAGCGTGGACTGGGCGCTGCACGTCGATCACCTGAGCATCCTGATGATGCTCGTGATCACCGGCGTCGGCTCGCTCATCCACGTCTACAGCATCGGGTACATGGCGGACGACGCCGGATTCGCCCGGTACTTCGCGTACCTGAACCTGTTCGTCGGCTTCATGCTGATGCTCGTGATGGGCGCCAACCTGCCGGTGCTCTTCATCGGTTGGGAGGGCGTCGGTCTCGCTTCGTACCTGTTGATCGGCTTCTGGTTCGGCGACACGGCCAACGCAGTCGCCGGCAAGAAGGCATTCGTCGTCAACCGCATCGGCGACTTCGGGCTGCTGCTGGCGATGTTCATGCTGTTCGCGAACTTGGGCACGCTCGACTTCGCCACGATCGCGCGCGATCACGCGGCGCTCTCGACGCCCCTCGTCACGACGATCTGCCTCTTCATGTTTCTCGGCTGCGCTGGCAAGAGTGCGCAGCTGCCGCTGTACGTGTGGTTGCCGGATGCAATGGCCGGCCCCACGCCGGTCTCCGCACTGATCCATGCCGCCACGATGGTCACGGCAGGCATCTACCTGATCGTCCGGAACGCCGCGCTCTTCTCCGCAGCACCGGCGGCCTGCCTGGTCATCGTGCTGGTCGGTGCAGTGACGGCGCTCTGGGCTGCGACCGTCGGGCTGAAGCAGTGGGACATCAAGAAGGTGCTCGCGTACTCCACCGTCTCGCAGCTGGGCTACATGTTCGTGGCGGTGGGAGCGGGAGCGTACACGGCGGGCATGTTTCATCTCGTCACGCACGCGTTCTTCAAGGCATTGCTGTTTCTTGGCGCCGGCGCCGTGATCCACAGCATGCATCATGCGCTGCACGAGACGCATCGTCACGACGATGCGCAGGACATGCGGAACATGGGCGCACTGATGCAGCGCATGCCGGTCACTGGTGCGCTGATGTGGATCGCGACGCTGGCCATCGCCGGCATCCCGCCGCTCGCCGGGTTCTTTTCGAAGGACGCGATTCTCAGTGCGGTCGCCGAGCGTGCGCTCGAGTCGCCGCTCGCCGAGTCGTCGCTTGGGCCCATTCCCGGGACAGTCGTGTTGTGGTTCGCCTATGGTCTGGCGGTGATCACCGCCTTTCTGACCGCCGTCTACATGACACGCCTGATGCGGTACAGCTTCCATGGCACGTTCCGCTCGGGTGAAGACGTCGCGTCACACGTGCACGACTCGCCGTGGGTGCTGCGCGGCCCGCTCGTGGTGCTTGGCGTGCTGACCGTGATCGGTGGATGGCTGCAGTTGCCCGCCGTTCTGCCGCTGGGACCCACTGCGGTACTCGACAAATGGCTGGCGCCGATCTCGGGTGCCTCGGCCACGCTGCTCACGGGCACAGGCCACCTCTCGCATGCCACGGAATACCTGCTGATCGGCATCGCCATCGCAGTCGCCGTTGCGGGTATCGCCGTGGCTTTCGTCACGCTGAAGCCAGCGTCGTTGACGACGAAGGATGCTGCCCCCGCTGAAACCGGTATCGGGCTCGTGCTCGCCAGCGACTACTTCGTTGATCGCGGCATCGCGCGCGGGATCACGGGGCCGATCGTGGCGGCGTCGCGCAAGGTGCTGTGGCGTGGACTGGATCTGGGGCTGATCAACGGCGTGCTGGTGCAGGGCAGTGCGCAGGCGTTCCGCGTTGTCTCATCAGTGGCATCACGGATGCAGGTCGGATTCGCCGGCAACTATGTGTGGGCTATCGCGCTCGGTGCAATTCTCGTCATTGCGGCCTTCACGGCGCAGGCTGCGCGATGAACGCACCCGCGGAAGTGAATGCAATGGCCGGTCTGCTGATGCTCGCGCTGCTCGCTGTTCCGTTTGCGGGATCGATTCTGGTGTGGGTGCTGCCCCGTTCCGATGCGGATGCGCATGGCAGCACAGCACGTCTTATCACGATCGGGCTGCTCGGGATCACGGCGGCGGTCGCCGTGTCGCTCTGGTTCGCGGTGCCTTCTGGGACGGCGATGGTCGACTATCCATGGATCGAGGACTTCGGCTCGCGGTTCCGACTGGCGGCCACCGGACTGTCGTTGCCGCTGATCCTGCTCACGGCATTCCTGATGTTGCTCAGCGTGATCGCGATCGACGTGACGAGCATCACTCACCGAGCGCCGTCGTACTACGCGCTGATCCTGCTGCTCACGGCAGGCATTCTCGGCATCTTCCTGGCTGCCGACCTGCTGTTGTTCTATCTCTGCTGGGAAGTGATGCTGGTCCCGCTCTACTTCCTCATCGGCGTGTGGGGATCGGGGCGCGGACCGAAGGCGGGCACGACGTTCTTCGTGTACACGATGATCGGATCGGTGCTGATGCTCGTCGCGGTCATCGTCATCTCGACGGCTGCCGGCGCGACGACGTATGAGGCGTTGCGCGAGGCGGCTGGCCGCAATCAGCTCAGCCCCACCACACAACTACTCTGCTTCGGCGCTTTCGCGACGGCGTTTCTCGTGAAGAGCGCGCTGATTCCGTTTCACACCTGGCTGCCTGACGCGCAGAGCGAAGGGCCCCCGCTGGCTGCGGTGGCACTGGGCATCAAGGTCGGTACGTACGGCCTGCTCGCGATTGCGTATCCGCTCTTCCCGGTTGCTGCGGGGAATCCCACTGTCAGACTCATCCTTGCCACACTCGGCGTGATCGCGGTGCTGTACGGATCACTCGTTGCGCTGGTGCAGCCTGATTTCAGGCGCGTCATCTCGTACGCGTCGATCGCCCACCTCGGCTTCGTCGTGCTCGGCATCAGCGCATTCACGGCCGAATCGCTCCAGGGCGCCATGCTCGTGATGGTCAATGCCGGGATTACGACCGGCGGCATGTTCCTGCTGCTCGGCATGCTCCGACAGCGCCTCGGTGACGACCGCTTCGAATCGCTTGGCGGGCTCGCGAAGCAGATGCCGATGTTCGGTGCGCTGGTGGTGCTCTTTGCGCTGGCCAACGCGGGCTTGCCCGGCACGAACGGGTTCGTCGGCGAGTTCCTCGTGCTGCTGGGGTCCTTCGGTCCGTTCCCCGTACTCGTACTGCTCGCGACGATCGGCGTCATTCTCGCCGCAGCGTACCTGCTCTGGGCCGTGCAACGCATGCTGTTCGGAACGCAGGCGGCATCGATGCCCGAACTGCGTGATCTCTCCGGCCGTGAAGCGGGCGTGATGGCAGTCTTCGTCGTCGCGATCATCGGTCTCGGGCTGGCACCGTCGCCCGTCCTGCATCGCATGGACGAGTCGATCTCGATGCTCGTGAACCGCGCGCAGTTGGCTGAGACGCTGGTCGCACCGGTGGGCATGGGCACGGAGGCGACGCAATGAATACCTCCCTGCAGTTCGGCACACTCGATCTCGGTACGCTGCTGCTGCCCGAGCTGATCCTGTCGTGCGGTGCGATGCTCGTATTGATGTACGGCGTCTTCGCGGCGGAAGGCGCTGCCAGCACGCGTCGCGCGCACTTACTGGCCATCGTCGTGACGCTGATCACCGCTGCATCGGCAGCGATGCTGGCCAACCAGACGCCGCCGCTCGGTGCGTCCACCGGTCCGCTGGCGTTCGACGGATTCCGGTGGGCATCGGTAGCCGTGATTCTGCTCGGCGTGCTCGGTACGCTGGTGATGGCGATGGAATACAACGAGGGCGCCGCGCTCACCGCTGCCGAGCCGCCCGCGCTTGTGTTGTTCGCGGCGACCGGCATGCTGCTCCTCGTTGGCGCTCGAGAACTGATGCTGATCTTTCTCGGTATCGAGCTCATGTCGCTGTCGGTGTACGTGCTGACCGGTCTGGATCGCAGTCGTGCCAGCTCCGCGGAAGCGGCGCTGAAGTACTTCCTGCTGGGATCCTTCTCGACAGGATTTCTGCTGTACGGCATGGCGCTGATCTACGGCTCGACCGGCACCACGAACCTCCCCGAGATCGCGACGGTGATCGCGCGTCAGAATCTGGCGGGCGATCCGCTGCTGATCGGTGGCATGGCGCTGTTGTTCGTGGGCTTCTCGTTCAAGGTCGCGGCGGCACCGTTCCACATGTGGACGCCTGACGTGTACGAAGGTGCCCCGACGCCATACACGGCGTTCATGGCTGCTGGCGTGAAGACGGCGGCGTTCGCCGCGTTCGCGCGCATTCTCCTCGATGGGCTCGGACCGGCGTACGTCAGCTGGCATTATGCGGCCTGGATGCTGGCCGCGGTGACCATGGTCGTCGGCAACGTGCTGGCGCTCGTGCAGCAGAACCTGAAGCGCATGCTGGCCTACTCGAGCATTGCACACGCCGGCTACCTGCTCGTGGCAATCACCAGCCATACGAGTGAAGGCGTCGCCGCCATCGTCTTCTATGCGCTGGCGTACACGCTGGCAACGATCGGCGCATTCTGCGTGCTGAGCATCGTCTCCGGCGGCATCGACAAGCGGACGACGCTGGCCGATCTCGCGGGGCTGTCGCGCACGCGACCGGCACTCGCATCGGCCATGGCCGTTTTCATGCTGTCGCTGCTCGGCTTTCCCATCGCCGGCGGGATGGGTTTCTTCGCCAAGTGGTACGTGTTGCGTGCTGCGATCGGCGCCCCCGCGCCGCAGACCAAACTGGCCGTCATTCTCGTACTCGCAAGCGTCGTGTCGGCGGCGTACTATCTCGGTGTCATCTCGGCGATGTTCATGAAGCCGGTCGATGAATCGGTGAAGCCGGCGCGTGTGGTCGCTCCGCGACTCACCGGTGGTGTCGTTGCGGTCGCGGTTCTGCTGTTGCTGGTTCTCGGTGTGTATCCATCGCCCGCGGTGAAGTGGGCGCGTGCGAGCACCCTTCCCATGACACCGGGTCGTGCGATTGCCGGCCCTGCAGCGATGCAGGCGCTGGCGCCGACCACTACAACGAACGCACTCCGATGACCATTGCCGCCGGAATTTTTCGCCAGTACGACATCCGTGGTGTCGTTGGTGACGATCTCACCGTCGAAGCGGCGGAGGGCATCGGGCAGGCCTACGCCGCATTGCTGGACGAACGGCAACTGGCCGGCCCTGTGGCGGTTGGCCGTGACAACCGGCCGAGCGGTACGGCGCTGCGTGACGCGCTCGTACGCGGTCTCACCACGCGCGGTCGCGATGTCATCGACATCGGTGTCGGACCGACGCCGCTGCTCTACTGGTCGCTGCATCATCTGACCGTGGCCGGCGGCATCCAGATCACGGGCTCGCACAATCCGCCGGAATTCAACGGCTTCAAGCTCTGCGTCGGCACCGGCTCGTTGCATGGCGGCGGCATCCAGCGCCTGCGCGAATTGCTCGACGCTCCGGCCACGGCCCACGTGGGTACTGTGCGCAGCGAGGATCTGAACGCCGCCTATGCCGATGACGTCGTCGCGCGCACCGGGCCGCTCACGCGCCGGCTGAAGGTGGTGCTCGATGCGGGCAATGGCGCCGGTGGTCCGCTGACGGAAGCCATCTTCGCACGGATGAACATCGATGCCACCTACCTGTTCTGCGAGAGCGACGGCACGTTCCCGAATCATCACCCCGATCCGACCGTCGAGGAAAACCTCGTCGATCTGATTGCCGCCGTGCGTGAACACAAGGCGGACATCGGGATCGCGTTCGATGGCGACGCCGATCGCATCGGGATCGTGGACGCCGACGGCACGATCATCTGGGGCGACTATCTGCTGCTGCTGTACGCCCGTGACGTGTTCGCGCGGACCGGTGGCGGCCAGGCGATCATCTTCGACGTGAAGTGTTCGCAGGCGCTGCCGGATGCGATCACGAAAGCGGGTGGTGTGCCCGTGATGTGGAAGACCGGCCACTCCCTCATCAAGGACAAGATGAAGGAGCTGCACGCGCCCGTGGCCGGCGAGATGTCGGGCCACATGTTCTTCACCGAGGGATTCTACGGGCACGACGACGCGCTCTATGCGG
>JAYWIJ010000306.1:0-6119 GCA_043788935.1 Gemmatimonadaceae bacterium
GCACCGCATCTCGCGAGACGTGATCGGGCACGGGCTGCTGCACGATCCCGGCGACCGCCCGTGGCGTGACGGATAACCATTCGGTCCGGAGCGCGTTCAGTGCCGCCTTCTGCGCGCCCGTCAATTGCAGCGTCGTGAACTGCGTCAGCACGAGTTCCGGAACGTTCGGAAGATTCAAAATCTGTTCTGCTGCGGCGCGTTGGGCTCCCGTCGACCGGTCCTTGGACAGCGTGTCGGACACGAAGTCGATGCGTTTCGCAAAGGAGCTTCGTCCAAGCGGAATCCTGATGCTCACGGCAATTCCGGCAGGATCTGTCACCGTGCGCGTGAGTCCGACCGGCTGGCCGAAACCTGACAGAGCCCGCGACTGAAAACGTTGAGCGCCAGCCTCGTAGGCGGTGATCTGCGCCAGCCGTGGGTCGACGAAAGCTGAGTTGCCAAGACTTACCCCGCGCCTCACGCCCAACCCGGCCAGCAGAGAGGTTGGATTGGTGATCTGCATGCTCAGTTCGACACCCGTTGGCAAGCCGGCAAAGCCACCGGGCATTCCGAGGAAGATGAAGGACGAGAGCGACCACGGGCCCTCGCACGCATTCGGCGAGAACGCCCGTCCGCTGTTTGCACGGATACAGCGACTCAGGTTTCCGGGAACCTCTGACGCCCATGTCTCGGCGAGCTCATTCGGGACGAACGCCGCATCGTTCGCCTGCCCGTCGCCATTGAGATCGCGATCGGCGAGTGGCGTGAATCGCAATCCGCTGCGCGCGATGATCGCTGCGCGGATCTGCGCGAGTCCGATCCAGGTGCCAAGGACAGCGCTGATCGTATGGCGGTTACCGCAGGCCGGTGCACGGATGACGCCGGGTGCCGCATCGGGCGGTGCGTTCAGCACGCTGCGTTGCCGCCCGTCGTTCCACGCGTAATTCGCCTCGAGCTGTGTTTGCGCCCAGATGTCACGCGTGGCGAGTCGAACGCGATACTGAATGCCGTCGCTGCGACCTTTCGGTGCAAGAATCGAGGACGCGCCTGCTGCGGGCAGCGCCGCCAGAGGGACGACACCGTTCGATGCGATGCTCGCGGCCTCCACGAGCAGCGCACGATTCCCCTCACCAGCCAGCCGGCCGCGGATGCTACCGCCGGTGTAGGCTGACAGCACCAGCGCCACGTTCTCGTAGCGTGCCGCGGCCACACCGACGTCGGCGCGCACGCCGCGCACGAGTTTGTTGATCGACAGCGAAAGGTCAGCTCGCGTGGACGTCACGGGCTGCAGGTTGTTCGCAGCGACGAGCCGAGTGACTTCGATTACGTCACTCGTGCCTCGGCACGGCGCCGAAGGTGCCGTGATGTCGATCCGTGCGACGGCAGTACCCGTGCACGCAGCGCTGCCGCCTCCGGTGCTGCTCCACGCCGGCGACCACTCACCGGGTGTCGGCCAGTCGGCGAAGCGTCCGGCACCGCCACGCAACGTGGCCCGGGCGCCGCGACCATTGGCTCGACTGCCGACGTCGCGCTGGAAACCAAGCCGTGGCTGGATCGTGATGCCACGCAGTATACGGCTCGGCACCACGTCGGATGCGCGCCACGCGTCCGCACGCACGCCGACGAGAAACGAGCCGCGTTCGCCGAGGTCGAACCCGACGCTGGTCGCGGGCGCGATGATGAAGGTCGCTGCACGGGCAGCCGCCGTCGGATCGGAGCGCAGCATCGCTACGGCCTCGCCGCGACCCAGCGCGGCGGTGGATGCAGCGGTGAAGAAGGTGTGTGGCGCCACACTGCCCACGTGCATCCCTTCGTAGCGCATCTGCAGTTGCGCGAGATGGCGACGGGTGTTGGCCGCGCTGAACCACGTGGCCTGCGTTCGTAGCTCCACCGCGTCGGTCCGGCTTTCCGCTGCAGGTGCCGCTGCACCGGTACGCAACACCGCGCCGAACGCGCTGTCGGTGACGGCGATCGACGGGCCGCGACTCGCCCGTTGGATCCGATCGGTCGTGGTGCTTGCGGAAAGGATGTGCGCAAGACGGTAGCGCGATGCGAAGAAGTGTCGCGACGTGAATTGCAGCGCACCGACGTCGGTGGTCGCGCGTGTGGCGGCACTTGCGGCAGCGAACTGGCCGCGAAGACCGCCGTCGCGTTCCGCACGCGTCAGCGCGAGCGTCACGAAGTCTTCACGCGTCAGCCTGACGTCCTTCGCGCGAGGAACGAGGTCGAGGCGGGAGATGACACCGTACTGCCGACTCTCCGCGACCGGCGGCGTCAGCGCCGTGCCCGACACCGTCGCAAGGCTGTCGAGCACCTGCTGGCTCGCGGGCGAGAGCGATCGACTCCAGCGTGGAAGGTTCACGGCGTCGCGCATGGCGAAAACGTCGGTGCCGTAGGCCAGCCGCGTTCGCTCGCCACCGGCGCTGATCCAGAGCTGCACCGGTGTCGTGATGCCAGCAGGTGCGACGGCGCCAAAGTTCGGTGTGCCGTTGGCACCGCCACGGACGATGGCGTGACTGGCGCGGAAGCGTGACCCGCGCTGCGGCTCGATGCTGATCGTCGCGCCCGCCGCGCCTCCCGTCGACACGTCCCATGGCGACGTGATGATCCGTGCCTGCGCCGCACCGATCACCAGTCCGGAGGGCATGCGCACGCCGCCGAGGGTCAGCTGGTTGGCCGATGCCGGTCCACCCAGCAGGCTGAAGCCGCCACCGGCCGTGGCGACGAAGTCCGGAGAGACATTCAGCAGGGCGCCAAGCTGGCCCAGGCCCAGCGGGTTGAGGAGTTCAAAGGACGGCGGTTCGGAACGACTTGCCGTCTCCCGGTGCCCCGTCTGCAGCGCTGGAAGCCGACGCCGCGTCGCACGCACCTCAACGCGTTGCAGCAGCGCAGGCGCATCCGACCGCCTCGCACTGTCAGCCGCCACCGGGGTGCGCGAACTGTCGGGCTTCGACTGGGACCATAACGATACGAAAGGGATGCTCCAGGCCACCGCGACACAGACGATCGGGCGCACCGGTCACCGCTCCCTGATCCGCACCCACAGCACCGTCAGCGGATTGGCCCCCACCCGCAGATGACTGATCCCCAGCCCGTCGATGAACGTGCGTGGTTCGTTCGCGGCCACCTCCATCTTCGCCTTGAAGATCGCGTCGCTGAAGCCGGTCGTGCCGAGCCCCGCCTGCGCCGCGGCGTGGACCATCGCCAGCGCGGTGGTCACCGAATCGCTGGTCGCGACATTCGGTGGTGCCCCCGCTGTGATCGAATGCGCGAAGATTTCGTTGTCGGGCGTCAGCGCGACGGCCACGTACGGCGCTGCCGTCGCCGCCAGCCGCATCAGCGCGGGATTCGTCCGCTCGATGGCCTCGATCACGAGCGAATCGGTGCGCGCGAAGTACCTCTCGCTGTCGAACGACCGCACAACCGCCGCGCCGCCCAGCCCGTTCGTCCACGCCGCATCACGCTGCAGCAGCCCGCTCGCGGCAAATCGCGCGAACGACGGAATCGGCAACGGGGACAGCTGCTGCGGAATGGGCACGGTGCACGCTGCGAGTGTCACCATCACGGCGAGCCCCAGACCGGCGGACGCGTCCAGCCGCGCGCGTAACGTCACGGGCGGCGCCACCAGCGCACGCAACCGCGTCTCCAGCGCCGGCGCACCGCAGAGCAGTGACGTCATCGTCACGGTCGGACCACCCAGGCACGAGAGCGCCCGCTGACTCCACCCGCGCGCACTCACCCCACGCTCCGCCACGTGCAGCAGCAACCCGGCATACCGGCGCGCCAGCTGCGGGCGATGCAGCACGCGGCGATCACAATCCAGTTCGATGGCGCGCTGCAGGCGGCGGTACGCCCAGCGCAGCGGAAGGTGCCACGGCAGCAGGATCAGCAGCACCATGCCACAGGCGAGCAGTCGCGGATCACCCGCCTCCACATGCGACCGTTCATGCAGCAGCAGCAGCCGACGCTCGAGCGGCGGAAGACTCACCACCCAGCGCGGGATCACGATTTCGCCACGTCCCACGCCGTAGGCGGCGGGACCGACATCCTCCGACACGTAGACCGGCGGTGCTGTGATGCCGCCGCGCTCGCGCGTGATCCAGTGACGGCGCTGGCGGTCGAGGCCGTGCGCCGCGCGCAGGGTCAACGTCAGCAGCAGCAGACTCGCGGCGAGCCAGCCGGCCAGCACCACGCCATCCAGTGGGCGCAGCAGACTCGCGGAGGCAGCGATGGCATTCGACGCCATCAGCAGTGCGCCCACCGGGAGAGCGCCGAACACGGCGAGCGTCGCTCCGTACGGGGGCCATCCGCCACGCCCGGCATCGCTGGCGAGGGCTGTCGCACTCACACCGTGCCGCCCGACGGGCGTCGACGAGACGGGGGTGACCGTCTCACTGACCGGTACGCGGGCCAGAATGCCGTCCGGCAACAACGGTGCGCCGGCCATGGCGAGCATCGCCACCAGCCAGGTGAAGCGCCGGGGCAGCGCAAGGCGCGCGCAGGCCCGCTCGACGGTCCACGCGGCCACTGCGATGAGGGCGCCGATCAGTGTCAGCGAGACCAGGGTGGCGGCAATCATGCGTCGCCCTCGGCCAATTCCGAGTCCACCAGTGCCCGCAGGCGCTCCAGCGCTGCGCGGTCGAGCCGCTCGTCGCGCACCAGATGCACCAGCAACGCCTCGGGCGAGCGATCGAAGAGCCCGTCCAGCAGCCGCGCGAGCGCGCTCCGGCTGGCCTCGTCACGCTCCACCAGCGACCGATAGACGTGTGCCCGGCCTTCCACCTCGTGCGCCACATGCCCCTTTTCCTGGAGAATGCGGAGCATGGTCAGGACAGTGTTGTAGGCGAGGTCGATCCCGTCGGCGGTCAGCGCGTCGCGGACCTGGCCAACCGTGGCCGGGCCGAGGCGCCAGAGCGCCGTCATGATGTCCAGCTCACGTGCGGTGAAGGTCGGCATCAGGCTCTCCCAAGGTTCTAGTTGATGCTGCAGTCTGATGCCGTGGCGCGTACTTGTCAACTAGGGCCTTAAGAGCCGAACTCGCCATTGCGCGGCCTCTTCCGTGGCGAGCGCTTCGCGAAAGCCCGCGCTCTGGACTGTCAGTCCAGCCCGGACAAACGGATGATGATGATCGTCAGGGATTTGCGCATTGGTGGACCGCACGGCAGTCTCCAGTAGAGCTGAGTGTCCGGTCACCGCATGCGGCCCGGGCTCATCGATTACGTTCCGGTTCCGCTTGGTACTTACGCTTCCGCCGCACATGCGCCCTCGATACGATCGGTCCATCGCACCCTCGCACGAGATCTCCGGCACCGTGTTCGAGCGGCTGGGCGGGGAGCTGTCCGCCGTGGATCCGTGGACGCGGGTTGACGGCAGCTGGCTCGATGCCGTGAGTCGCAGCGCACGCGACGCCGTTGGCTACCGTGGGCTGTCAGCGGCATTCCGCGTCGCCGGCCTCACACTCGGCGATGCCGACGCCGCGCCGATGTGCCCGCCCTTCATGGTCGAAATCTGCAGCGATCACGTCATGGCGCAGGTGGTGATGAGCGACGACGGCGGTGCCGCGACGCGTCTCGCCACGTGCGATCAGCGCGACCTGCAGCGCTGGGCCGGCGGCAGCCTGTCGAAGGATCTGCGCGTCCTGCATTTCGAGGATGGCGACGTCGGTCTCGAGGCCACGGTGCATCTCGGTGGTGCGTCGACGGCTGCGGTCCTGCGCGAATTCGTGACGGCGTTCTCATGGGACGTCGCTGCGTTGCACGCGGCGGCAAAAGGGAGCGAACTGGTGACGACCGAGGAGTGGGTGCAGCGCGCCGCGCTCTCGATCTCCCGCTCGACACCAGCCATTCCGCTTCGCGAGCACCCGTCGCCTGACTGGCAGGCGTATGAAAGCCCCACCGGCGTGTTCTGCAGCCTGCAACCGAGCGGTGGCCTCGCCGCCAGCGACAATGTGCTGTATGCGGTGCGCCGCAATTCGGCCGCACTCGAGGCCGTGGCCACGATGCCCGGACACCGCAACGACTGGGACTACACGCGCCTCACCGACGTCTGGCTCGCACGCGATGGCGCCACCGTGTTCGGACGTAACCTCCTCGGCGCGGGATTCGTGCACATCGGTGGATCGGATTGGCATCCGCTCGACT
>JAYWIJ010000307.1:0-24692 GCA_043788935.1 Gemmatimonadaceae bacterium
GCCGTGCTCGCGCAACCACCGCACCACGGGGCCCGTGAAGCCGTGCGTCACCAGCACGCGTTCGGCACCCGTCTCGCTGATGGCCTGCAACAGCTGCGGCCAGTCCATGTGATCCGACAGTGTGAAGCCGCGGTCCACGCTCCGGCGACGACGTGCGCCTCGCACGAGCATCCACCCGCTCGCGAATGCGGTGGAATGTGCACCGAATTTCCTCGCCCACGCACTGCCGTCGGCACTGGGTGGCGCCACCACCATCGCGCCCGTCGCGACCCCGCGCGCAGCCGTGGCGTATTCGGTGGGCGGCAGCGGCACGCCTCCCTGCCGGTACAGCGCCGTCATGCGATCCACGGCGCCATGCACGAGAATCGGGCCGATCGACGGATCGAGTCCGGCAAGCAATCGCTGCGCCTTGCCAAGACCGTATCCGAAGAGCAGCGACGCCCGACCGGCGGCGGCATTGTCGCGCCACCATGCGTTCACCTCGGCGAACACGTTGCGCGGATCCGGCCAGCGGTAGATCGGCAGGCCGAACGTGCTTTCCGTGATGAACGTGTGACAGCGCACCGGCTCCCAGGCATCACAGGTGGGATCGGGATCGGTCTTGTAGTCGCCCGACGCCACCCAGACCTCACCGTTCACTTCGAGCCGTACCTGCGCCGAGCCCAGAATGTGGCCGGCTGGATGGAGCGACACACGCACGCCGTTGATCAGGCGCGATTCGCCGAACGGAATCCCCTCGACACGATCGGCGTACTGGCCGAGCCGCTCACGCGACACACCCACGCCGCGCTCCGACACGAGGTAGCTGCCGCAGCCCCACGTCAGGTGATCGCTGTGCGCATGCGTCACCACGGCGCGCGGCACGGGACGCCAGGGGTCCACGAAGAAGTCGCCAGCGTCGCAGTACAGTCCGGATTCGGTGACACGCAACATGCGAGAAGACTATACCGGTCGCGAGAAGAAACGAACGCGTGCGTGATGGTGCTGCGTCTGCACCGCTACGGAACGCCTTGTGGCGCGTGGCCGATCCACGGCAGCGCTGCGCACCGAGTTCGCGACGCTGTTTCTGCGTATCGCCGCGGCGGGCTGTGACGGGGCGATGCGTGCCGGTGACCGGTCAATGCGGCTCTTGTGCCCTGAACCGGGTAATATCAGAATCCTGCGGTGGCTAGGCGACCACGTGCCCGGCTGCGCATCACCTCACCGAAACGAGCCCGACCGCATGGCAGCGCCCGTCCTGTCCGACATTGAAATCCAGCGTGCGCTCGGCAAGCTCCCCGGGTGGAGTCGCCGCGCCGGTGTGATCACGAAGACCTACACGATGCCGACGTTCCCGAACGGCATCGCCTTCGTGGATCGCATCGCGGTGGCCGCCGAGTCGGCGATGCACCATCCGGACATCGACATCCGCTACACGAAGATCACGATTGCGCTCAGCACGCACGATTCCGGCGGGCTGACGCAGAAGGACATCGACCTCGCGGGCGTCATCGAGCACCTCTCGGCACACTGACGACGCCCTTGCTCAGGCGGGCAGTGCGACACCGTCGAGATGGTCGATCAGTCGCAGCACGTCCATGGGATGTTCCACGACGAACGTCGGCCCGAACGGCTCGATCTCGGCGCGCGTGAACGGTCCCCAGGCACACCAGACGTCGTGCATCCCGGCAGCACGCGCTGCTATCACGTCGTTCGGCGCATCACCAAGATACAACGTGCCCTCCGCCGTGACGCCGAGTCGCTCGGCGCCAAGCAGCAACGGCTCCGGCTCGGGCTTGTGACGCGTCGTCGCATCGGCACTGACGATCACGTCGAACGGTGTCAGCAGATCCACGTGCTCGAGCGTCATGCGCGCCATCCAGTCTCCCTTGCCGGTCACCACGGCAACGGGATGCCCTGCGTCGCGCAATGCATCCACCAGCTCACGGATGCCGTCATAGGCGGTGACGAAGCGCGCGAGGTTGGCGACCTGCCACTCGCGATACACCGCAATCAGGGCCTCGACGCGTGCTGCATCGTGGCCCTCGAAATGCATGAACTGCGCACGCAACGGTGTACCCATGCCGCGCAGCCAGACACGATCGTCAGGCCCGCTGCCACCGACGGCGGCATACGCGGCGCGCATCGAGGCGAGCAGCAGCGGAATGGTGTCTGCCAGGGTGCCGTCGAGATCGAACAGCACGGGGCGCTTCGTCGTCAATGCAGGCTGGGTCATTGCTGGCAATATACCTCGCACCCAACCAGCCTCTCACGCGGGCACGATGACGAGCCCGGTCTGCACCACGATCCGATCGTCACCCGGATCGACGACCCGCTCAGCAAGTTCCGCAAGTTCAACTCTGACGTCCTGCCCGCGGATCCGCTCCGCGAGCCAGCGCAGTTGGCTGGGGTGCGTCCGCTGCATCAACTCATGGCGAGCCGCCGAAACGTGGGGAGCGAGAGCGAGCCGCTGCTGCAACCCGCCGTCGAGCAGGCGCATGTCCTCGGATCGCCGGGCCACCAACCGTACGTCATCGGGCCGGGAAATCATCGCGCGCAACTGCTCGTCGTCCACATGCTCCTGCAACAGCGCATGCAGCGACGTACGCACGCGTTGGCTGGCGCCCGCCCTGCATCCAACGACATGCCCGAGCGCGACGCAGTCATCGTGCGAGAGCGAACGGAGCCACCCGTCGTCGTGGGCCACGAGCTGACGCCTGCCGAGCATCCGCACCAGTGCCACGACGCGCATCGACTGGTCACCCATCCTTGTGGACCGCACCGTCACCCAGCCGCGCCGCGAGCCGCACGCGCAATCATCGGCTCCCGCGGCAAGTCTACGCAGCAGCGCGATTCTGGGCAGCTCGTCATGACACCGCCGCTCGATGCCGGTCATGTCACCGCGCTTCCGCTGCAACAGCGTGCGCAATCGAGCGTCAGCTCCCTTCGGGATGCTGGCTAGCAGTTCGATCACGCGCACGGCTCGCACGGGCGCTCCGATGCGGGCGGCACGCCCGACACGCTGGTCGAGCCGCGCTGCGGTCCACGGCAGGTCCAGATGCACGATGGTCGCGACACCGGCCAGTGAGAGCCCTTCGCTGAGCACGTCGGTCGTGATGAGCAGGCGCACGGCCACACGCGGCCGACGATCCGGCGAGAGGAGACGTGCCAGCACCTCCGCTCGCGGCACGACGCCCGACGCGATCCGAGCCTCCGCGCCGCAGAGCATTGCGATGCCGGGCTGATCGCGCAGCGCACGGAACACCGCTTCTGCCGTGGCTGTGAACTGCGTGAACGCCACGACAGGACGCTCGCACCAGCGCGCAAACCGACGGAGCGCAACGGCGCGACGAACGTCCCCCTTCCCATCGAGCAGCCGCAGCATGCCTTCTAGCGCCAGTCGCTGCCGTTCGGCGCGATCGGCGGCACCGGTATCGGTGTGGGACACCGCTGGGCCCAGCAACGCCGGCATTGCGAGTTGAATGGCGTCGCCGCCGGAAGTCCACGCCCTGCGCAGTGCTGGCGTCGCGCGGACATGCGCCTGCTCGGCGTGCTCAATGGCCAGCGTCTGGGCAATACGATGCCGAACGCGCGACGCGCACGCCGCGTCGCTGGAGCGGAGCGCGTGAAGCAATCCGAGTTGCACGAGGGGGTGTCCCTCACGATCCGTGACGTCGATGCGTGGCAGTCGCCGGATGGCGCTGGTGATGGTTTCAGCCCGTGCAGGGTGGGTGAGCGCGCGACGGTGGTGCACGTGCGGGATATGCATGGCGGTGTCATCGCCCATGCCAGCCGCGTGGATCTGCTCGATGGTACGTCGCAGCGTCAGACGACGGAGTGCTGCACTGGTCTGCCTCGTGGGTGGCAGGTGAAAAAGCTGCGTGATGCACTCGAGGTCTGCCGGACGATTGTGAATCGGGGTCGCGGTGAGCAGCAACACGCGAGCCTGTTCGCAGAGCAGCGCGGTGCGACGATGCCGTCGCGTCGCAGTGGTGCGCAGGTGGTGCGCTTCATCGATGATGACGAAAGCCGGAGTACCGGCGCGCACGGTGGCGGGGGCGCTCAGTCGTTCGGTGCTGATGAAGTCGATGGGCACCGCGGCAGCCTCGGACGCCTCTGCCCATCGCGCTCGCAGCGCTGCCGGGGCAATGACGAGTGCGCGCGTCTCGCGCAGGGCTGCGATGGCGAGGGCGACGTATGTCTTGCCCAATCCGGGCGGATCGGCGAGGAGTGCGCCGCCGTATCGGCCAATGCGGCGTTGCAGCCAGTGCACTGCGGCTGTCTGATGCGGGAGCAGCGTGATGCGACCGATGGTGATCGGCGTGGCGACCGCATGCAGCCCCTGGGCGTGCAGTGCGCAGCGGGCGAGGTATGCGATGGTGGGATGTGTCATGACGCGCGCTGGTGCGCGGTGGGATCGCGTTCCTCGCGGAGGGTGGTGTTGCACCATTCGAGCAGCGGAGCGACCTGCCGATGCGTGATGCCGTACGCCTCCAGTGTGGCGATGTGCAGGGCCGCGGTGTCCAGCGCTTCGCCGCGTCGGGCGCGTGCAGCGACTGGGGCGAGGCATTCGCGTGCGCGCTGCCAGTCGGGGAGGGGCAGTGACAGCACGGTCCAGCCCATGAAGCGGTGGTAGCCACCGCGTGCGGGTTCCGCGACGAGTGACAGCCACGCCGTCGTCGTGGGCGCGTTCAGCAGCGCCACGAGCGCATGGGCATCGACTGGATCGTGCAGGCGCACGCCGTAGCAGGTATTGAGCGGCACGGTGCGCGCGTGTGGAGCGAGAATGGCGGCGCGGAGCGTCCTGCCGATGTCCGCCCAGACCACCCGCCATCCGGTTGATCCGAGCAGGTCGGTGCGGAACAACGACCACCATGGGTCACGTGGTCGGAGGTCGGTGCGTGCGCGCAGGGCGCGCTGATGCGGTGCGAAGTGTCGGGAAAGTGGTGCCGGGAGTGCGGTGAGCGGCGTTCCACTTCGGTCGCATGGCACGACAATCGATGTGGGCGATTCCGGCGCACTCCAGGGGCGAACGAGATCGCCACGGAGCACGGGGCGTGTGAATGGGCGGAGCGCGGCTGGCACCTCACTCGTCGGGATGAGGAAGGCGTCGTTGCAACCGGTTTTCACACCGAGCGACGGTGGTGGGAGGAGGGAGTCGCTCCAGCGGTGTCCAGCTGCCTGCAGCAGGTCCGCAGCGTGGCGGACGGTGTCGGGGACGATGCGCCACGGAGCGCCGAGATGCGCGCTGGCGGCGAGTTGTCGAGTCGGAATGGTGAACGTGTGCGGTTCGCCGGCGGCGTCGGTGGTCTGGCACTCGGTGGTGCGGTCTGGCATCGACGTCTCCGCGGGGTGGGTGTGGCGCTTGAGGATGATGGCCGACGGGTAGACCGCCGCGGAGAATCCGCCGTTCGTGTGCGACTGATCGCGCAGCAGCAGTGGCGTGCTGTGGTCGAGCAGGTGTTGCCGCAGCGCGCCGGCTGCGACGGAGCGCCATAGCTTCGCTGGGAGAAGAAATGCGAGGATGCCACCAGGCTTCGTCAGTTCGAGTCCACGCTGGGTGAACGGGATGGCGAGATCCGTTTGCACGCCGAAGGCGTGGTGTCCCTCGGCGTGTCGTGTGACGGCGGCGAAGCGTGTGCGGAGATTGGTGCGTGTCTCGTCATCCAGATGATGTGAGCGCACCCAGGGTGGGTTGCCGATGACCAGATCGAAGCCGCCGTCGTGTGCGGCGTCGGCGAAATGCGTGCGGAAGTCGAAATCCGTCGCGCCGCCGTCGTCGAGCCGGCGCAGTGTGCGTCGGGCCTGTCTGATGAGCGTTCGCAGGGTGGCGAGGCGTCTGTCCTGTGCGGCGCTAAGACCTTGTCGGGTCCCGAAGAGCGTGCGTGCGCGTGCGAGTTGGAGCAGCTGTTCGCGTTCGCTGGTGAGTGTCCGGATCGAGAGCATGCTGACTTGCCGAGCGGCGTGCCGTTCGGCGTGTGCGATGCGTGCGGCCGCGACTTTCTTGGCTGAGCCGGCGCTTCGCGCGTAGCGGTCGCGCAGTGTTGCAATCCGTCGCGACGCGAGAGATGGCGTGGCCGCGAAGGCATCATTGCCGAGTGCATCGCCCAGTCGGATGTGGTGTTCGAGGTTGGGGAGCGGGGCGATGTCGCGGGGGTGTGTCGTTTCGTCGTCGATGACGATGGAGAGCCAGAGACGAAGTTCGCAGAGCCAGACGGCCATTGGTGCGATGTCGGTGCCGAAGATGGAGCGGGTCAGCACCTCGCGTCGCACCATGTGGATCGGGCGCAGGTCGCCGAGCCTGGTGTGGAGGGTGGCCAGTGTCTCGAGGGTGTTGACGAGCAGGCTGCCTGAGCCGCAGGCCGGGTCGATGACGCGGAAGTGTGCGAGTCTGGCGCGCAGTCGGCCGGCGTCGTCGGGGTGGAGATCGCGGACGGAATCCGTATCTGCGGTGACGGAATGTGGTCGGAGGGCTGCGGAGAGTGCGTCTTCCACCAGTTGTCCGCCGAGTGGGGCTGGGGTGTAGAAGGTGCCTGATCCGCGCCGCTGCGTCGTGTCCATGAGTGCTTCGAAGGTGCGGCCCAGCAGGTCTGGATCGATGGCGGCTTCGGACCACGAGGTCGTGTCTTCGCGGGCGGTGAAGCGGTAGCGTGCGAGGGTATCGAGGATGAGTGGTGCGAGGTGGTCATCGATGATCGGCGGGCGTTTGCAGCGTCGTTCGATCGGTGCGCAGGCGAAGAGTCCGCCGTTGAGGAACGGGACGTCGCCGAAGGCGCGGGCGGCAGGCGCGCGGTGGAGTGCCGGGGTGTTGAGAGTGCCGAACGTCAGTGGGGCGACGAGTCGGGTCCAGAGTGCCCCACCGGTGGCGAGCGTGTGTTCCGCGTGGCTGGCGAGGAAGGCGCGATCGTGGTTCAGCCAGCCTTTCGTTTCCAGGAACTTGAGGAAGAGGAGACGGGCGACGTGGATGAGGGCGAGCGTGCGTCGGTCGTCATCGGCGACGCGTGCCGGCCATGCCGAGGCGATGTCGGAGACGTGTGTGTCGAGCGCGCGGAAGAATCGGGAGCCGATGGCCTGGCGTCCCAGCAGTTCGTGCCAGCGCAGAACGGTGCGGGTCGGGTCGCTGTGGAGTGCGGCGGCGAGTGCGGCGACCGTCTGGGCATCGGAGTCGAGGACATGCGCGGGCGTCGTGGACAGGACGGCGAGGCGTGGGCCTTTCGTGGATGAGAGCCAGCAGGCGATGGCGAGTGGGCCATCGTGGCTGCAGTGGAGGATGAGGAGGTATCGCCGAGGGTCGGTGAGGCGGTCGAGGTGTGCGGTGAGGGCGCGGAGGGTGGCGCGCCACGTGTCGGGCTGCAGCTGTTCGACGATGAGCGCGGCGAGGTGCGGGCCGTTGGTGATGCGGGTTGCGCGCGTGCCGTCGGGCAGGTTCAGCGTGCGTGTGGTCCGGTGTGAGACCAGGTGTGGCGTCTCGGTGAATCCCAGACCGCGGGCGAGCGCGAGGAGTCCCGTGGAGGACGTCGCGTTGGCGAGGAGGGCGTGGGCGGAGCGCGTGGAGAGCATGGCGCGATGGTAGCGCTGCAGGCTCGGGGCAGTGTCACCGCGATCGTGCAGGGATCATCAAAATCGCCCTGTCTCTCGAACGTGCCTGTCGGGCATATTGCGGACCAGTCGATCGTGCCGCCCAGTGCGGTGGCGGAGCGAGGCGGCGGCGGGCCGGCGATGGTCGTGGCGGTGAACGAGGGGTCAGTCATTCTGAGCGAGGAGCCATAGATGAAGAGTGCAGCCGAGCTGTTTGCCGAGTCACGCGAGCGCATTGTGCAGGTGACGGCGGCGGAGACCATCGCGAAGCGCGCGGCTGGCGCTGCGATCGTGTTGATCGACGTGCGTGAGGATCGCGAGTGGAACCTGGGGCATGCCGAGAGTGCGGTGCACATGTCACGTGGCACGATCGAGAGCAAGATCGATGCGGCGGTGCCGCGTGATGCGGAGATCGTGTTGTACTGTGCCAGTGGGAATCGGTCGGCGCTGGCTGCGGAATCGCTGACGCAGATGGGGTATGGGTCCGTGTCGTCGATGGCGGGTGGGTTCCGCGCGTGGGTGGACGCGAACGGCGACGTCGAGGGATGACGGCTCGGTACCACCGGAGCGGCGGCTGATGGAGTCGCTGGCGCGTGCGTTGCGCGTGCATCTCCGGCGTGAGGAGGCGGAGGAGGAGGGGCTGCGATGGGCAGCGGTGGCGTTGGTGTTGCGCGGCGAGACGCTCGACGATGCCGAGTTGCTGTTCATTCGCCGGGCCGTGCGGGTCGGGGATCCGTGGAGTGGACATGTCGCGTTCCCGGGCGGGCGGCGGGATGTGGTGGATGCGACACTCGAGGTGACGGCGCGTCGTGAGACGCGCGAGGAGCTGTCGCTGGATCTCGATGCTGATGCAGACCTGCTGGGCGTACTCGACGATCTGCGTCCGCGTGCCGCGTCGTTGCCGTCGATCGCCGTGCGGCCGTACGTGTTCCGGTTGTCGCGCGATGTGTCGCTGGTGCCGAACGACGAGGTGCACTCGACGTTCTGGGTGCCCGTGGCTCGGCTGCTCGATCCGGGCAGTGCGATGGAGCTTGTGTTCGATCGCGGCGGATCACGGTTCCGTTTTCCGGCGTATCGGTGGGGTGACGATGTCGTGTGGGGAATGACGGAGCGGCTGGTGACGCAACTGCTGGCGGTGGCGCGACCGGAGATGTGACGCTGGCGCGTCGGTCGTGCAGAAAAACAAACGCCCCGCATCGGTGGTCGATGCGGGGCGTCGTGCTGCGCGAGATGCGTGTTACGGTGCGTTCTTCGTGACTTCGCCGGTCGCCAGGTCGAGCGTGAACGCGGTGCCGTTGACTGTCAGCGGTACGTTCTGTGTTCCGTTGAACGTCACCACCGAGGTGCGCGTGGTGGCACGGGTCCCGTTCACTGCATCCGTGCGCGTGACCGAGTGCGTGCGCGTGATCGTACCGCTCGCCGGCCACGCGTCAGGGAGGCGGACCGCGGGCGTCACGACGTCCTTGATGACCGTCGAGCCTTCCATCTGGTACTCGCGCTCCATTGCGTTCGCGCCGTCGACGTCGTCCTTGGCGAACTTCGTGCGCTGCCGCTCGGTCGCGCTGCGGCCATTGATGGTGATGGTCGTGTTGGCGCCAAGCAGATTGGTGATCGTCAGGTCTCGGCTCCGCGACACGCTGCCGTTCCAGCGACGCTTGGTGATCGTGCCGTCCAGCGACCACTTGAAGTTCGCCGAGGCCGTGGTGGTTGCGTTGTAGGCGTTCTGCGGCGCGTTGGCGGCGTCGGCGTAGGCGTAACTCCGCGTCGTGGTGAATGGGCCGCGCGACTTCGACACGCAGACGAACCGGCTGGCGGTCGCATCGTACGGGCAGGCATCCCACCGGCTGAAGCGCTCGAAGTCCGCGAACTGCGCGATGCCGAAGGCTCCGCGGTTCACCTTGAACGTCTCGACATCCTCGGTGGCGGCGTCGCCGGCAACGGTCGCGACGTCGAGGGTCGTGGCAGCGGCGACCGAGGCCGAAACGGAGGGCTCGGTGGCCGTGGTGTCGCCGCAGGCGGCGAGGGCGAGCGTGAGGGTCAGCGCAGTGACAGCGCGCAGCGTGGATCGGGTCTGCATGGTCGTTTCCGGGAGTCGCAGGTGAATCGGAGGATGAGGCGGCCAGCGGGTGGGTCCGGCAGCACGGTGACATCGTGACAGACGTCCCGCTCAGGCATTCGTTAATGGCAGAACCCATGCCATGGTCGAGTTCGCCTTCGCATCACAGCGGGGACTGGACTTCTCCATCGGGTGTGTCGATAATTTCGTGCAGACGAAATCACTTCTTCGGCTGACCATGACATTGCCGCGACCGACCCCTGACCTGACCCCGCCGGACGCTGACGCCGTCACCGGCCACACCGCCGGCTGGCGACGCACCCGCGAGGCGCCCTCCCTCGCGGAGGTCTATCGCTCCGTCCCGGTGAGCCGAGGCAATCGCTTCCGCAAACTCCTCTCCTTCGCCGGGCCCGGGTACCTCGTCGCCGTCGGCTACATGGACCCGGGAAACTGGGCCACCGACCTCGCCGGCGGAGCACAGTTCGGCTACGCGCTGCTCTACGTCATCCTGCTCAGCAACCTGATGGCGGTGCTCCTGCAGGGCCTGGCATCCAAGCTCGGCATCGTCACCGGGCGCGACCTGGCACAGGCCTGCCGCGACGCCTACCCGCCGCGCGCCTCGTTTGCACTCTGGATAATCGCTGAGCTCGCGATCGCCGCTTGCGATCTGGCCGAGGTCATCGGCACCGCCATCGCGCTGCAACTGCTCTTCAACATCCCGCTCCCCGTCGGCGTCACCATCACGGCGCTGGACGTGCTCATCGTGCTCTGGCTGCAGAACAAGGGGTTTCGGCTGCTCGAGGCCATGGTCATCGCCCTCGTCGCCATCGTCGGCGCCTGCTTCCTGTTCGAGATCGTCCTGTCGAAGCCGAGCATCATGGGCATCCTCGGCGGATTCGTGCCGGGCACCGAGATCCTGCACAATCCCGACATGCTCTACATCGCCATCGGCATTCTTGGCGCGACCGTCATGCCGCACAATCTCTACCTGCACTCGAGCATCGTGCAGACGCGCAAGTACGAGGAGACGAGCGAAGGCCGGGCCGAGGCGGTGCGCTATGCATTCGCCGACTCGACGATCGCGCTCTCGTTCGCACTCTGCATCAACGCGGCGATCCTCATCGTCGCCGCCGCCACGTTCCATGGGACACCCAACCAGAACGTCGCCGAGATTCAGGATGCGTGGAAATTGCTGACGCCACTCCTCGGTGCAGGTGCCAGCACCCTGTTCGCCCTGGCGCTGCTGGCCTCGGGGCAGAACTCCACGCTGACGGGCACGCTCGCGGGCCAGATCGTCATGGAAGGCTTTCTCAACCTGCGCCTGCAGCCATGGGTGCGACGGCTCATCACGCGCGCCATTGCAATTGTTCCGGCTGTGATCGTCAGTATCTTGTACGGTGCCAGTGGGACTGCCAAACTCCTCGTTCTTTCCCAGGTGATTCTCAGCCTGCAGCTCTCCTTCGCCGTCTTCCCGCTGGTGTCGTTCACTTCCGACCGCGCCAAGATGGGCGAGTTCGTGAACGCCCCATGGCTGAAGGCGCTGGCATATCTGATTGCCATCGTCATCGCTGCGCTCAACGCCTGGTTGCTGTTCCAGGTGGTGCGTGGATGGGTGAGCTGAGCGATGTATAGCCACGTGCTGGTCGCACTCGAGAATTCAACGTACGACGAAGCAATCCTCCGCCATGTGCGTGACCTTGCGGCGCTCTGCTCCGCGCGCGTCACGCTGATCCATGTGGCTGACGGCTTCGCTGCGCGCAACATGCAGGCGCTCAAGCTTCGTGAATCCGAGGAGATGCGTCTCGATCGCGAATACCTCGACCGCTGCGCCACCGAGATGGCCGGCAGCACGCTGGATGTCGATGCGATCCTCGCCTCAGGCGATCCAGCGACCGAAATCTGCGCTGCCGCCGAGCGCGAGCAGTGCGATCTCATCGCCATGGCGACGCATGGCCACGGATTCCTGAACGACGTGGTGCGCGGGAGCGTCGCGAATCAGGTCCGGCACAAGACGCTGGTACCGGTACTGCTGGTGCGTGGCGTCGCACCGCCCGCGGCGCGACCGCCGAGGTAAACAGTCGTGACACCTGAATCACGTCGCACGCCGGCACCGGCGCTGACTGCCCCGGTCGAAGACTACCTCAAGGCGATCTACGACATTCAGCAGGGCGGCGACGCAGCGACCACCAACGCGCTCGCCGAGCGGCTCGATCTTGCGCCGGCGAGCGTCAGCGGTATGGTGCGTCGTCTCGCCACGCAGGGACTCATCGAGCACGAGCCGTATCGCGGCGCCCGCCTGACCGCCAACGGACGCGCCGCCGCCCTGCGCACGCTGCGTCGGCATCGCGTACTCGAGAGCTACCTCGCGACCGTCCTCGGCGTCCCGTGGGACGACGTGCACGCGGAAGCCGAGCAACTCGAGCACGCCGCATCCGATACCCTTATCGATCGCATGGCGCGGGCACTCGGCGATCCACTGTTCGATCCGCACGGCGCGCCGATCCCGACGCGCGACGGCATCGTCGACGAGACACGCCACACCACACTCGCCGACTGGCCCGTGGGCACTCGCGGCACTGTCATGAGCGTTAGCGACAAGGATCCCAAGATGCTGCGCTACCTCGGTGAACTCGAACTGCGACCCGGTGCCATGGTACATGTCCACGCCCGTGCACCATATGACGGCCCCATCGAAGTGATGGTTGGTGCCGTGCTGCGACAGATCGGTCCCACCGCCGCGCGCGCCGTTCGCATCGCTGCAGTCGCGTGATCGTGCGGTGGTGGGTCGGCCTGCTGGCCGCGCTGTTCGTTGTCACGTCGGTGCAGGCGCAGGTCATCGACTCGGCGCCCACGCGCTCACCGGTCGTGCGCAGCATCGCGCTGGACGCGCGGCTCGCCACGGATCAGGGGCTGCAGATCGGTGACACGGTGCGTGTCTCCGCCGCACCAGGTGATTCGCTCGCGGAGCGGGCAATCGTCACCGCGTTGCTGGCTCGCCGCGCCGACCCCAGCGAGATCGCACGGCAGGAGTACCGCGCGCGCCTGCATCTCGATCACCTGCAGCGTCTCATCGGCTACGGCGACAGGGTGGACCGGTTTGCCGTACAGTCGAAGGGAGATACGCAACGCGCCACGTTGCTCGATGCCATCAACTCGTCGGCATTTGGCTTCCGCGCGTGGCCGAGCGCCGAGATCGCCGTGCGCACCAGCCGCACGTTTCAGGTCGTGCGACGCTTCAACAGCGCGATCGGTGTGATCACGATCGTCGCCAGTGCGGCATTCCTGCTGTGCATCCTGCTGCTCAAGATCGACGAACGGCGTCGCGACGTAGCAGCGCTGCGCATGATGGGCATCTCACCCGGTACCATCGTGAAGTCGGTGGTGATCGAGGCGGGCATCATCGCGCTGCTTGGCTCGCTGGCCGGTGTCATCTTCGGCCTGATCGTCGCGAAGCTTGTCAACTGGCATTTCCAGGGTGTGTATCGCACGACGCTCGCGTTCACGCTGGTCACACCGCAGACCGTGATCTTCGCCTGCGTCTTGTCGGTGCTGCTTGGCGCCGTGGCCGGATGGGTCGCAGCACGTAGGCTCGTCGGGCAACCTGCCCTCAAGCTGCTGGGGCGCTGATGCCGGTCCGTCTCGCGATGCTGGCACTGTTTCGCCACCCGGCCCGCACGCTGCTCGCACTGCTCGGCATCGCCGTCTCGGCGGCGCTCCTGCTCGACATGGTGATGCTCGCGTCAGGGATGCGCGAAAACTTCAAGGGCTTCCTGATGCTGCGCGGCTATCAGCTGCGCGTGGCACCCAAGGGTACGCTGCCGTTCGACAGCGATGCCACCATCGACAGCGCCACCGCACTCGTCGCCGCCATCCGGCGTGTGCAGGGCGTCACTGCCGTCAGCCCGGTGCTCGGTGCGCAATTGCAGACCACCGTCTCGCGCGACTCCAACGTCACTGCGTTTACGCTCGGCATTTTCCCCGACGTGCAGGGCGACTACGAGATGATGCGCGGTGCCGATCTCACCGACAGTGCGAGCGTCGTCGTAAATGAGAAGTGGCTCGCGGCCACCGGTCACTCGCTCGGTGATTCCGTCATGCTCGCCATCGGCTACGATCCGCAGCTGCAGACGTTCGTGGGCCAGCGCCAGTTCGTCGTGCGTGGCGTGGCGCGCTTTCACTACATCGCGCCGACGCAGCCGACGCTGGGCATGATGCTGCCGGTGCTGCAGGCGATGGGCGGCAGTGATCGACGCGATCGTGCCTCGCTGGTGATGGTCAAGGCCGTATCCGATGCGGAAGCGGAGGCGGTGCGCACGCGGATCGCGGCGGTCAGTCCTCGCATCTCCGCCATCTCGCTCGAAGGCGCTACCGAGGCTGTCGAACAACGCCTCGGCTACTTCAAGCAGTTGGCACTGGTGCTCGGCAGCATCTCGCTCGCGGTCGGCGTGCTGCTGGTGACGACGCTGATCACCATCGGCGTGAACGAACGTGCTGGCGAGATCGCCGTGCTGCGCGCCATCGGTGTCGCGAAAGCCAGCATCGTCTGGCAGGTCGTGATGGAAGGCGTGGTGCTGACCGGCGTCGGCGCCATCAGTGGCATCGGCATCGGACTCGTGACGGCGCAGTGGCTCGAGCGGATTCTTTCCGATTTCCCGGGGCTGCCCGCAACCTTCCGCTTCTTCGTGTTCCAGCCGCGTGACGCGGGAGTTGCGCTGGCGATGCTGGCGACCGCGGGGATGCTGGCGGGCATTTACCCGGCATGGCGTGCGGCGTCGATGCCGATCGCCGTCACTTTGCGCCGTGAGGCCGTGGCATGAGTGCAATCGTCGAGGTGCGCGAGCTCGCGCGTGACTACAGCATGGGCAGCGGCGCAGTGCACGCGCTGCGTGGCGTCTCGTTTGATGTCGCAGACGGCGAATGGGTCGCGATCGTCGGCCCATCCGGGTGCGGCAAGAGCACGCTGCTCAACCTGCTGGGTGCCGTCGACACAGCCGACGCCGGCTCGCTGAGCATCGCCGGTGAGCGGATCGACCGCATGAACGACACCGCGGCGACGGCGTTCCGCCTGCGCCGGATCGGATTCGTGTTTCAGCGCTTCTACCTGATGCCCGCACTCAGCGCAGCCGAGAACGTCGAGCTGCCGATGGCCGAGGCGAAGATGGCGAAGGATGCGCGCCGCGCGCGTGTGCAGGAGTTGCTCGGCTACGTCGGACTTGCGGCGCGCGCCAATCATCGCCCGTCACAACTCAGTGGTGGCGAACAACAGCGAGTGGCGATTGCGCGTGCGCTCGCGAACCGGCCCGCATTGCTGCTGGCCGACGAGCCCACCGGTGAACTCGACGCCGCCACCGGCCTCGAGATGATCGAACTGTTCCGCCGCCTGAATCGCGATGGCACCACCATCGTCGTCGTGACACATGACGCACAGATGGCGGCGGCCGCCGGACGTCGTATCCAGATGCGTGACGGTGCCATCGTCAGCGGGGATGCGCTGTGATTTGGCAGCTGGCGCTGCGCAATCTCGGTTTCCGCAAGCTGCGCACACTCTTCCTGCTCGCCGGCTACGGGCTCGGCGTCGCGGTGATGATCGTGCTGCTGTCCGTCGGTGACGCGATGATCGCACAGGCCAGCGATGAAAAACTCGTCGGCGGCGGCGACGTCACGGTGCTGCCGGAAGGCATGGATGTCGAAGTGATGAAGACCGGCGGCGTGGGCGGCATGTTCTTTTCCATCGCGAATGCACGGTTCATTCATCAGCAACTGCTGGCGGCACCGCGTCGCGCAGCGGAAGTCAGCGCGGTCGCGCCGCAGATCGAGTCGAAGCTGTTGTACGTGACGCTCGCCAACGGCAGTGAAGTACCGGTGCGCGCGGCCGGTGAGATTCCCGGAGCGGGAGACGCGGTGGGCGCACCCGCATTGCTCACGGCCGGCACATGGAGCAGCGATGACGGCGATCGTCGATGGTTGGCGCCCACGCCGGCCGAGCTGCGGCATGACGCGGATCACTTTCACCTGCCACCGTCGGACGTTGCCTCACCGGAGAGCTGGGGTGAGTGGCATTACTTCAACGTGATCTCGCCTGACGCGAATCGCTGGTACTTCATCACGTACATCGTCGCCGGTGCAGTGCCGAATGGACGATGGGGCGGCCAGCTTCTGGTCACCACCCACGAGACCGGTCGGCCGGCACGTCGATTCTCGCTGTCGGTGCCCAAGCGCGACGTGCGCTTCAGCACGCGCGATGCAAATCTCGACTTCGGTGCCGCCGGTCGCGTCGACGTGCGCAGCGACGGCACGTACGCCATTCGCGGCGTGGCGCGCGCTGAGGACGGCAGCGGCGCACCGCTCACGCTCGATCTCGTCGTGTCGCCGGCGCCACGCGCGTATTTCCCCGGGGCGACGCTGCTCGAGGGTGATGCGCCGTCGGGCTACGCGGTGCTCGGACTTCGCGCCGCTGCCGACGGCAGCATCTGCGCGGCGTCGCAGTGCGAGACCTTCGCCGGCGCGCAGGCGTATCACGATCACAACTGGGGCACCTGGCAGGGTGTGACCTGGGACTGGGGCGCGGCGCGAGCGGGCAGCTACACCATCCTGTACGGCCGCGTGCGCGCGCCCGAAGCTGCGCGGTCGGGCGACCCGCCGCTGTTCGTGTATGTCGTCGATTCGCTCGGATTCCGCGCGGTGTTTCGCCCGAAGCAGATCACCTACGACGACACGCGGGTGGTGCAGGGTCCGGGACGCGGTCCGGCGACGGCGCGGTTGCTCGAGGTGCGTGGTCGTGACACGCTCGATCTGCGACTCGAGATCGACGATGCCGTCGCGTCGGACACGCGTGTCGGTTTGGCGGACCGCGGGGAGGGGGAGTACGCCCGCCAGCTGTCGACCCCGTGGTTCATCCAGATGAAAGGCCGGGCTCGGCTGGCTGGACGCGTGGCCGGGACGGCTTTGTCGGGTGAGGGTATCGGATTCTTCGAGACGTATCGATGATGCCGCGGTGATGCTATGATGCAGGCGTGAGGAATGGCGGTCGAGTGTGGAGTTCTACACGAAGATCGCTGGCCCCTTGGCCACTCTTCCCCCGCTTGCGAGCTTTGAAGCATGGCAGCCACCATCCGGCTCGGCACACAGGGCTGGAATTACGACGCATGGCTCGGCGCGTTCTATCCATCCGGTACGAAAGCGCCCGATTACCTCGGCGTCTATTCCCGCGCATTCGACTCCGTCGAAATCGATTCCACCTTTTACGCCATTCCCTCCGTCCGCTCCGTGCGCGCGTGGGGCAACAAGGTTCCTGACGGATTCCGGTTCGCGCTCAAGCTCCCGCAGGAGATCACCCACGACAACCGACTGCGGGAGTCGGGTGATCTCACGAACCTGTTCCTCGATCGCGCGCGCGAGCTGGATGACAAGCTGGGCATCGTTCTGATTCAGCTTGGCCCTGACTTCGCACCGTCGGAGCTGCCGGCGCTTGCCGCCTTTCTGCCCACGCTCCCGACGAAGGAGATCGCCTTCGCGATCGAATTCCGGCAGCGCGGTTGGATCAACGACGGCGTGCTCGCTCTGCTGCGGGAATACAACGTCGCCCTGACACTCACCGACGCGCGCTGGATTCCGCGGAAGCAGATGCTCGCGCTGGCGGAAAACCCGACGTCGCAGACCGCGTATCTCCGGTGGATGGGCCCAAACCGCGACTTCACCGACTACAGCCACATCCAGGTGGATCGCACCCGTGAACTCAACGCGTGGGCCACCGCCATCAAGGGGCTGCAGACGCGCGTGAAGACCATCTACGGCTTCGTGAACAACCACTTCTCCGGCCACAGCCCGGAGAGCGTCCGCCAACTGCAGCGCCTCCTCGGCCAGACCCCGGTCATGCCCGACCAGCTCGGCGAGCAGATCTCCCTGTTCTGACCCGACTACAGCGATCAAAGGGTCAGACACCATGATCGCCCGATCCGGGTTTTGAAAGGGTCAGACATCTTGATCGCTCGATTCGGGTTTCAATGTGTCAGACATCATGATCGGACACCGTGATCGATGGATGGCCCGATCGCCCCCGCACCTTCCACCCACCCGACTCGCGTGACACCGCAGGCTGACGCTCGACCGAACGCTCCGCCCTCAAGCGGATTCCGCCTGCGCGTGTTCGTCTTCGCCCTGATCTCGCTCTCGCTCGCCGCACTCTTCGTCCGCCTCGGATTCTGGCAGCTCGGACGCCTCGAATGGCGCCGCGCCCTCAACGCCGAAGTCGCCGCACACATCGCTGCGCCGCCGGTCCCGGTCGGATCGCTGCCGCGCGACAGCGCGGCCCTGCGCTATCGCCGAGTCACGCTGCGCGGTGCGTTCGACTACTCCAACGAAGTCGTGCTCACGCAGCGCATCCGCGGCGGCTCACCCGGCGTGAACCTCCTCACGCCACTCCGTGTCGCCGGCAGCGACACCGCCTACCTGATCAATCGCGGCTGGGTGTATTCGCCCGACGGCAAGCAGGTCGATCAGCAGAAGTGGCGCGAACCCGACAGCGCCGATGTGCTCGCGTTCGCCCTTCCAGCCTATACCTCCGACTCCGCGGCCGCCGGCGTGAGCAGTCCGAAGGTCATGCGAACACTCGACTTCGACGTCGTGCAGACAGGCATGCCGTATCCCGTCGCGCGCGTGCAACTCGTGCAGCTCGGTGATACCGCACCCAAAGGCAACGTCCCCCCGCGCCTGATCCCGCCGCCGCCATCCGAAGGCGCACACAAGAGTTACGCCGTGCAGTGGTTCAGCTTCGCGAGCATCGCCGTGATCGGCGCGATCCTCTTCGCCTACAACGATCGCCGCCGCCACCTGCCTCGCGTCGACAACACCTGACGCTACGAACGTTTATCGACTCGGCGCTCCGACGGCTTTCGCTGCAACACCAGCATCGCCGCGGCGATCATCGCACCACCCAGCCAGGTGCGCGGTCCAACAGGCTGCCCCAGCACCAGCCCGGCCAGGAGCGCCGTCCAGAATGGCTCCACCGTGCTCACGATCGACGTGCGCACCGGCCCCAGCAACGCCAGTCCAGCCAGGAATGTCGTGAATGCAATGGTGGTGGCGATCAGTGCCAGCGCGCCGGCGTTGATCAGCAGCGACGTCGAGGGCGTAGACAGGTCTGTCTTCGTCACCAGCGCCGCCACGACAAAGCAGACTGCTGCGCCAAGCGCCATCCACGTCATAGCAGCCGCAGGCTTGAGTCCGTCCTGAATCCTGCCAAGCCACGGTATGAGCAGCGCGTAAACGATGGAAGCTGCCAGAGCCATTGCGATGCCACGTGGATCCAGCGTCGTACCCAGCGGATTGCCCACGATCGTGACGATGCCCGCAAGCGACAGGACCAGCGCTCCAGCCTTGTTCGCATCGACCGTCTCGGTGCGACGGAAGATTGCCAGCAGAGCGACCCAGGTCGGGTAGGTGTAGAACAGGAACGCGACGCTGGCGGCAGAGATGTAGGTCAGCGCGGAGACCGAAAGCGCGGCCATTGCGGTCTGCGCTCCGCCACCGATGACCAGCAGCTTCCACCTCCGCACGCCGACAGCTGCAACCGACGCCGGGCCACCGGCTGCGAGCCCGAGCATCAGCGTGCCGAAAATGTAACGAAAAGAGAGTAATTGAAGTAGCGTCGCGCCGTCGTCGAATGCGCGCTTGCTGAAGATCAGCGTCGTGCCGAAGCAGGCCGCACTGAGCAGCACCAGCATCGTGCCGCGCAGCGGATGCGCCGCCGCTGCCTCCGCCGTCGGTGTCGGTGTCGGTGTCGTCACATGAACGCGTGCAGGGTCCGTCACAGATACGTGCCGCGCAGCAACAGCAGCGCAAGCGTGAAGTAGATCACCAGCCCCGTCACGTCGACCAGCGTCGCCACCAGCGGTGCCGAGGCGCTCGCGGGGTCCAGTCCGAATCGCTTGAGTGCGAACGGCAGCATCGCGCCCACCAGCGTGCCGAAGGTCACGACGCCGATCAGCGACAACGCCACGGTCGCCGCGAGCATCGTGTGACCAACGCCGTACTCGGTCCAGCCCAGCGACTGCCACACCTCGATGCGGGCGAAGCCAAGCCCTCCCAACAGGGCACCAAGCAGCAGACCGCTCGGCAGTTCGCGCATCGCCACACGCCACCAGTCGCGCAGTCGCACCTCGCGCAGCGCCAGCGCGCGGATCAGCAGCGACGTCGCCTGCGAACCGGAGTTGCCGCCCGAGCTGATGATCAGCGGCACGAACAGCGCGAGCACCGCCGCACGCTGGATCTCGCCCTCGAAGCGACCCATCGCGACCGCCGTCAGCATCTCGCCGATGAACAGCACCGTCAGCCAGCCCGCGCGCTTGCGCAGCAGTGTGAAGAAGCCGGAGTCGATGTACGGATCGTCCAGTGCCTCCATGCCGCCCAGCTTCTGCACGTCTTCCGTCGCGTCTTCCTGGACGATGTCGATGACGTCGTCGACCGTCACCACACCCACCAGCCGCATCTCCTCGTCCACCACCGGCACGGCCACTAGGTCGTACTTCGACGTGCGCTCGACGATTTCCTCGCGGCCGGCGTGCACCGTCACCGTCACCACTTCCTGCCACGCGATGTCGGAGACGATCGCGCCATCCGGAGCCGCCAGCAGTTCGCGCAACGACATCACGCCGTTTACGCGACCCTCGCCATCCGTGCTGTAGATCGTGTACATCGCCTCCTTGCGGCCGATGCGCGCGATCGCCCGCACGCCCGCCAGCGCATCCTCGACACGCTGCGACCCCGGCACCGAAACGAATTCCGTCGTCATCAGACGACCGGCGGTATCCACCTCGTACGCCAGCAACTGTTCCGTCTCGCGCTGCTGCTCGGGAGGGAGCGCCGACAGGATCTCGTCGGCGACCTCCTCCTCCAGCTCGTCCAGCACCTCGGCGCGATCGTCCGGCGTCATCTCCGTGACGAGCTGCGCCGCCTGACGCGTCGTCATCGTCTCGAGGACGTCGCTCCGCAGATCCTCGTCCAGATACTCCAGCACGTCGGCCGCGCGCTCCGCACCCAGCGCGTTCAGCAGCGCCACGACCCGATCGCGCGGAATCGCTTCCGCCACATCCGCCAAATCGGCCGGATGCATCTCCTCCGTCTCGGCCGCCACCGACTCCGGCGCTTCGTCCAGCAGCGCCAGAATGTCCGGTGCCAGCAACGAGGCGATCGGCAGGTCGTCGTCGCGTCGCTTCTTTGCCATCATGTGCCGGTCACTCGAGCGGTCGCTCGGCCTGTCCGGGCGAGGCGACCGGTGTCACGAAGGAGAGACGACCGTCCGGTCGCCGGGAACGCTGCGGGCCGACCCCTCGGGTATCGGCTCGCTGGGCCAAGTTAGGCCGACCGGCTGTGCGGGGTAACCCCGGAACCGCGCCGCTGCGTCACGGCTCGCCCACGATCGGCAGCCGGCGCTCTGCGCGCACCGATGTCACGGCGAACCCCGCCACGCCGATGGCCTCGCGCAGGCGCGGCTCCGTGGCACCGCCGTCATGCTCCACTTCCACCGTGCCCATCGTCACATCGCACCAGCTGATGCCCGGCACCATCGCGAGCGCCGTCTGCACGGCCCGCACGCAATGCACCGCCCGCATTCCCTCCACCACGACGATCGTCCGCATCCAGCAAAGTATCCCGGCTGAGGCGACTAGCTTCCCGTATGCCCAACTCCGTCGCATTTCTTGGACTCGGCGCCATCGGCGCACCCATGGCGGCGCACGTCGTCCGCGCCGGCCACTCGCTCACCGTCTGGAACCGCACGGCCGCGCGCGCGACGGGCAGTGCGGCCGCGGCCGCCGGTGCGCGCGTCGCAACCTCTGCCGCCGATGCGGTGCGTGATGCCGATATCGTGATCACCTGCCTGCCCGAGTCGGGCGACGTGGCCAATCTGCTCGCCGCCGATGATCACGCGCTGATTAGGGCGCTCAGGTCAGGGATGCTGTGGGTGGACTGCACCTCCGGCGATCCCGACACCACGCGTCGCATCGCATCGGAGCTCGCCGCGCTCGACGTCGCGTTCATCGACGCGCCCGTCAGTGGCGGTGTGGTCGGCGCCGAGGCCGCCAATCTCACGGTGATGGTCGGCGGCGCGGCCGAATTGCTCGAACGCGCGCGTCCGGTGCTCGAGAGCTTCGCCGGCAAGATCGTGCATTGCGGCGAACTCGGTGCGGGACACGCGCTCAAGGCCGTCAACAATGCGCTGCTCGCGCTGCACATCTGGTCGACCGCCGAGGGCCTCGCTGCCGCCATGAAGGCCGGTGTGACACCGCAGGTCGCGCTCGACGTGATCAATGCGTCGTCGGGGCGCTCCAACGCCTCGATGAACCTCTTTCCCGAGCGCGTGCTCAACGGCGCCTTCCCGCGCACCTTCCGGCTCGCGTTGCTCGACAAGGATGCCGGCATCGCGGCTGGCATCGCGCGCGCTCAGAAGACGCCCGCGCTCACGCTGCAGCTCGCCGCAGATCTGATGCGCATCGCGCACTTGGAGCTTGGCGATGAGGTGGATCACGTCGAGGCGGTGAAGGTGGTGGAGCGCTGGGCCGGAGTCGAGCTCCGCTCGTGATCGCTCGCCGCCTGCTGTGCGTGCGCTGGCTGGTGATGGCATCGCTGGTGGCGTGTGCGCCGTCGCCCCGCGACAGTGCGCGGCCGGAGGCCGAGTTCCTCGTCGTCACCGACGATTCCACGGCCTGGGTCCGCAGTGCGGCGGATACCGTCGTCGTCACGCGCGCGCCGATGCTCGTGGCGACGCTCGCGGGACGGCTGATCGAGATCTACGTCGCCGAAGAGCCGATCGATTTCGAAGACGCGACCTTTCTCGTCACGCGGGTCTTCCGACGCGATCTCGTGTCGGGTGACAGCGCACTGGTCTTCGCCGACTCGACCGTGTTGCGCGAAGCGCGCGAGTACATGCGCGCCCATCCCACCGCCGAGCGTCTCGGTGAGGACGACGCTGCGACACCGGCAGCGCGCGCACTCGAGGCCAGCATCACGCCGCTCGACGTCGTCGGCCCCACGCTCGGCATCGAAGTCCATGTCGATCGCACCGTTGGCGAACTGGGGACGCACGACACCTATCGCGCCACGGTGGACCTCGCGAGCGGCAAGCGCCTGCGTGTCGCCGACATCGCGTCGGCCGGCACGGCGTCGCTCACGCTGCAGCGCGCGCAGCAGGACCTGAACGCGGCCGTGGCGCTGGCAGGCCGGCGCGCTGGACCGGTGGGCAAGGCGGCCAGCCGAGCGATGGCCGCACTGCTCTTCGATTCGCTGAGCTTCACGCTGTCGCGCGCCGGTGACTCGCTGGCGGCGCAGTTTCTGGTGCACGACGAGCAGGTGATCGACGAAGCGCGCGACACACATCGTTTCTCGCTGGAGCCGGTGCCATTTGCGGCGCCCACGTGGTGGAACGGCGCACGTGGCCCCTTGCCGCGCCGCCTCGCCGATTCCAGCGCGCGCATCGAACTCGGTGCGTTGTCGCTCGACGTGGCGTACGACAGCGAAGACGTCGCACAGATCGCCGCACGCACCAGCACCGGCGCGCGACCGGTGACGCGCATGCGTGGACCCGTGCGTCGGGTCATCACCGTCGGGGATTCCCTGATTCAGCCCGCGGGACTGTGGCGACAGGCGCTGGAGCGCGCTTTCTCGGAGTCCGGCTATTATTCAGAGGAGGTTCGTGCAGCGTCGCTGCGCAACCGAGCGCGCCCCACCGCATCCAGGCAGGCGGCACTATGACGATCGGCGGAGAGTCGAGCCCCGGAGCACGTCCGATTCCGGTGGTGATCAGTCAGCGCAGCGATGCGCCGCCGATGACCATGACGCTGGCGACGCAGATGCTGCCGCTGGTGCGGCGCATCGTGGCCGACCTGCGCGTCTCGTGGGAAGCGTGGCGCGCTGCCGTCACGCGCTATGACACCGTGCTGGCTGCCCTCGACGCCGACATGGATTCTCATCTCGCGCGCACGGCACATCGCGACGTGAAGGCCCGCGCCGCGGAGATCGACTCGCTGCGTCAGGAGATGGTGCCCCTCGGAGCCACCTGCCGCTCGCCGCGATCGGGTCGGGTGGAATGGCTGGCCGTCGTCGATGGCATCCCGGCACGCCTGCTCTGGCAGCCGGGCGAGGACGCCGTCACCCGATGGGAAGGTCGTGACAGCGGTGTGGTGCTCGACGCGGACGAAGGCGAGGAAGACGACCCGTCGCGCCCCTGATCGGCAGCGACCGGGTCTGGCTCACGACGGGATCGTGAGATCCGCCTCGTAGGGAATCTCCACCTCGAGACCATCGCGCGCGGCGACCGTGTGCGGAAACACCGACTGCGCCTGCGTCACCAGGTCGCCCGGATCGCGGGAATAGCGCGCGGAGAAGTGCGTCAGGAGCAGGCGGCGAACGCCGGCGTCCGATGCCAGTTGCGCCGCCTCGCGCGCGGTGCTGTGACCCGTCTCGATGGCACGGGCGGCGTCGTCGTCACCAAAAGTCGCTTCATGCACCAAAATGTCCGCGCCAACCGCCAGCGCCGTGAGCGCCTCCGTGGGTCGCGTGTCGCCGGAGATCACGATGCGCCGACCGGCGCGCGGATCGCCAACGAGCATCGACGCATCGATGCGGCGACCATCGCCAAGTTCGATCGTTTCGCCGCGGTGCAGGCGTCCCCAGAGCGGCCCCTCAGGAATGCCCATGTTTCGTGCGGTTTCCGGATTGAATCGTCCTAACCGCGTCTTCTCGATCAATGCATATCCCACCGCACTCGCACCGCGATGATCGGCGGCTATCGCATGGATCGTATACTCCTTTCGGTCTAGTGTGTCACCACCATTCAGCTCGGCAATTTCTACCGGGAATGTGAGGCGTTCGCCCCCGAACGCGATGCATGCCCGCAACGCCTTGTGCGCACCTACAGGCCCGAAAAGACGGAGCAGCTCCGTGCGCCCTTGCAAGGCCATCGTGCGCGTGAGGCCGATCAGTCCCACCAGATGATCGGTATGAAAGTGTGTGAAAAAGATTTCGTTCATCGAGAAGCCGACGCCATAGCGCATGATCTGGCGCTGCGTGCCTTCGCCGCAATCGA
>JAYWIJ010000308.1:0-6096 GCA_043788935.1 Gemmatimonadaceae bacterium
AGATGCGGGACGCCCACGACCGCATAGCCAATGCGCTGCTCACGTGGCGCGACCCCCTCGACGGCGACGGCTTCCAGCGACGTCACAGGCGCCAGCCGAACCGACGCACTTCCGTCCGCGTCGATCGCTGCGCTGATTCGCCCGGCGTCCGACATGAAGTCAAACGTCATGCCACGTGAGGCAAGTCCAATCTTCACAGCGCTTTGGGCCGCGCAGAGTGAGGCGTTGCCGCACAGCGACGCGCGAGAGCCGTCGGCATTGTAGTAGCGAATGGCGAAGAGTGCGTCGGGTGCGTTGGCAATCAAGACCACCCCGTCAGCACCGACGCCCAGATGCGGCGCACAGAGCGCGACGATGCCGTCGACGGTCTCCAACGGATCAGGCTGGTCGCCAGCGGCGCGTGCGTCGAGAAACACGAAATCGTTCCCTGACCCGCTCATCTTCCAGAACGGCCTGCCCTCGCCGGCGGCGCTCATACGCGCCCCGTGATGGCCCACCAGCGGAGCCGCCACACCATCCAGATCGCCTCGCGCACGATACGCTTCGACATCTTGCTCTCACCCTCCGTCCGGTCGGTGAACACGATCGGGATCTCCTGCAGGCGAAATCCTTTGCGCCACGCACGAAAACTGACCTCGATCTGAAACGCGTAGCCATTCGAGCGCACGTCGTCGAGATCGATCGTCTGGAGCACGCGGCGGCGAAAGCACTTGAAACCGCCCGTCGCATCACACAACTGCAAACCGGTCACCGAGCGGGCATAGATGTTCGCCGCATAGCTGAGGATGAGCCGCGCGATCGGCCAGTTCACGACGGTCACCTTACCGTTGCGATATCGCGAGCCAAGGACGAGGTCGGTGTGCTCGATCGCCCGCAGAAACTCCGGCAGATGTCCAGGGTCATGTGAAAAGTCGGCGTCCATCTCGCACACGCAATCAAAGTCGCGCTCCAGCGCCCACTTGAAGCCCGCGAGGTACGCGGTGCCGAGTCCCATCTTCCTGGGTCGGTGGAGCGCGTGGACTCGCGGATTGGTTGCGGCGATCGCATCCACGATGGTGCCGGTACCGTCCGGACTGCCGTCGTCGACGATGAGAATCGACAGTCTTGTATCCTGCGCCATCACCGAGTCGATGATCCGCGCCACGTTTTCGCGCTCGTTGTACGTCGGAACGATGACGAGGCCGCTGACGATCGCCGTGGTCTCGGGTGGTACCGTGGCGATCACGCGCGCAGTTTCCGATCCGCGGCGATGCCGACCGCGAGCGCGAGCATGGAGAGGTCCAGTGCGATCAGCGTGATCAGCTTGCCTCGCCCGTAGCTGGCGCTGGCGAACCGCAACTCGACCGACGTCGCGCCGGTAGGCAGCGGCACTCCGATCAGTGAATACATGGCGCGATATGCCGGCGCCGACTTGCCATCCACCGTCGCGGTCCAACCCGGATAAAAGTTCTCGGAGACCACGAGCGCCGAGCCAGCGGGAGCAGGCGCGCTCAACGTGAGCGAGATGTCGCCAGCATCGTACCTGGTGATCCGGACGGGGAGGTCGATCGGCGCCGGCGGCGCATTCAGCTTGACCGCCGCAACATCCGCGCTGTCGTTGAAGATGGCGACCGAATGCACCGGGAAGCGCGGGTCGAGCACGGTGGTCAGCGTGACGCTGTCGGCCGCCTTGATGATGGCCGGCGCCACCCATGCGGCGCGATTGTTACCGGGCACCTCGTGCACGTACACGGTCGACCCATGCGCGTCTTTCACTGGTCCGGCGACACGCTTCACGCCCTCCAGCGGAAACTCGGCGGCGTCCGTCATGAAAAAGCGGACGTTCGCCAGCGCCCAGAAATTCGGATTGGCGATGTTCGGATAGCCGTCTTCCTCGCGTCCGATCAGATCGTCGTACCGTCCCAGTTCGTTGCCATGGTAGCCCTTGGCCTGACGGATGTTGTACGCCATCAGGCCGCTGTAACCGAGTGCGGGATCACGGGGCGGGCCACTGCGCTCGATCGCGAGATCGACGACGCGGCCAGGTTCAGTGGCCGTTGCAGTCTTGATGTAGTCGATCGCGGCGTTGCTGGCGAACGACTGCGATGCTGGGGGCGAGAAGGTCCAGTACTCGCGCATGACACTCACGAGATCCAGCGTCACGATGCCGACCAGCGCCCAGCCGGCGATCGTCGGTGCCAGCTTCCGCTGTCCGGCCATGATTCCGACGCCCAAAGCCAGCGCGGCGAAGACCATCGCGCGCACGGTGCCGCCGAGTAGCGCGCCGCTGTTCCGTGTCACAAGCTCGGACAACTCCGGTCCGGCGAAAGCACTGGCGAGGCCGCTGAGCATCCCGGTCACGCCCATCACCAAGAACAGCACGATCGTTCCGGCGCCAGCCAGCACGAACCGGCGTGACGGCGCCTTCTCGATCAGCCCCTGCGCGCCGAAGCCAGCAAGGATCGCCATCGCGAACGTCGCCACGAAGAACACGGTACTCGGCGCGCGAAAGAACTTGCTGCCCGGCACGAGGTTGTAGATCAGCTGATAGAACGGCGTATTGCCACCCAGTGCCCACAACGTGAACAGACCGGCGAATCCTGCCCAGAACAGCACGTCGCGCGAGCGCACCTTCGAACGGAACGCCGCGATCACAAGTACCCACACGGCCGCGCCGATGTACTCGCTGTGATGGTGAATGCGGTTCGGGCCCCAGTACTTGTCGAGGATGCCCGTGAACTCGGGGATGAGCGTGTTGATGATCTCGACGGGCGGGAACGAGAACGACGTCGCGAAGGCGTAGTCCTTGCCGCCGGCACGTGGTGAGAACGGCGTGTATTCCATCACCGGGACGTACTGAATTGCACTGATCGCGAAGCCGAGCAGCACCGCGCCAAGCGCCATCCCGAGCCGGCGCAGCGCCACCGGTCGCTCCGGGTGTCCGTCCATGCCGAACGCCGCGTAGAGCCCGAACACACCGGTACCCATCAGCAGATACTGCATCAGCTGCGGGTGCGGGCTCAGCATGCCGAGTCCAACGGTGATCGACAGGGCGCCCCATGCCCAATTACGACCATCACGGACGCCGCGCAGCACGAACAGCATCGCCAGTGGCAGCATGGAGCCGACGAAGATCTTGCCATCGTGGCCGGGGTTCACATACGACGCATTCCAGCCGCTCAGCATGTACGCGACGGCGCCGACGAGCGCGCCGAAGAAGCGCAAGCCGAGCGCACGCAGGAACACGTAGCAGGCAAAGCCTCCCAGCATGTAGTGCAGGATCATGCCCCACGTCATCGCGACGTCGGTGGGCATCACCATCCGCATCCACGATGTCGGATAGAAGATGTCGCCGTGCATTGCGCCGACGTACGGCATGCCGCCGAACAGGTACGGATTCCAGAGGGCGTAGCCACCGGTGGCGCGCAACACCTGCGCACCGAACTCGCGGAAGGAGTAGCCGGCGATGTACTGGTCGCTGTAGATGTTGACCAGGAACTGCCCGCTCAAGGCCGGATACGCGAGCAGCATGGTGCCTGCGACGCAGGTGAGCAACGCGAGGAGCCAGGCGTTGCGCGGCTCGATCTGGTCGGACGAATTCTCAGGCAGCTGGGCCATCGGGAGACGAAATGGGGGGACGGCGGCGCAACGAAATCCCGGGAAGGAATGCCAGCCCGGGGAGGACTTCCACGATCGTGAGCCAGACACGCGACGCAGCGGCCAGCAGTGCTGCGTCGGCAGGTGTCGCGAGCCGCAGGGACACCAGCAGACCGGCCAGCGCGGCTTCGCGCACACCGATGCCACCTGGGGCGAACAGCGCCAGATATCCGGCGAGATACGATGCGGTGTAAACTGCCAGCACGGCCAGCGAGATGCCACCGCCGGACCCCAGCAGCGCGCGCCAGAACAGTCCGAAGCCGACGCCGTAGGCGACCCACGCGACAACGTTGGCGGCGAAGACGATCAGCAGCGTTCCGCGCGAGATGTCGGGCAGGTCCACGCTGGGGCGGCGAAATACCCGGGTCGCGGTCGCGACGGTCCAGGTCAGCAGGTGCGGGCCGAACGCGAGACCGATCGCGGTCGCCACCAGCACGATCCACGATGCCGTGCGCAGCAGGGGATTGCTCGCGAGCAACTCCCCTGCCCCTCCCAGCGCCACCACCGCGAACCCCGCGGCGATGTTGACGAGCGCATTGATGATCGAGGACCCGGTGGCGGCCGTCGGCGACGCACCGGCCTCACGCGCGAGCACGGCCATCGCGCCGATCGTCCAGACCTTGCCGGGCACGTACTTGCCAAGGTTGGACACGAACCAGATGCGCGTCGCGTCGAGCGCTGCGAGTGGGCTGTTCCATCGTTGCAGCAACAGCCGCCACGAGGCGATCAGCACGGCATAGCCGACACCAATGCATGCGCTGGCGAGGACGAGGCCAGGCCAATCGGGTCGGAGTACCGACGCGCTGCGGCTGATTTCAGACCAATTCGCTCCCAACGCGCGGAATACGAACACGACCACCATGCCAGCGACGGCCACACGCAGCGCCGTCTTCACCTCAGCGCGCACGCACGATCCCGCGACGTGCGGTTTCGTACACGCTGCGATACCGCTCGGCGACGGCGCGCGGTGACACCAGCGCCATCATCTGGGCACGACCTGTCGCGCCATACGCGGCGCGCACGTCCGGCGAGCCGACGATCGCGTCGATCGCAGCGCGCCACGGACCCGGATCGTCGCCGCTGCCGATCAACGCGCCGTTCTCACCGGGACGCACGATATCGGGCAATCCCCCTGAGTCACTGGCGACGACGGGCGTTTCGCACAGCAGCGACTCGGCGGCCACCATACCGAATCCCTCGTCACGTGAGGGCACCAGTGTACACGAGGCCTGCGCGTAGAACGCCGGCATCGCCTCGCGGGGCTGATGTCCATGCCAAGCGAGGCGGTGCGCGATGCCCAGCTGCGCGCCGAGCGCATGCAGGCTGGACGCATCGGGGCCATCGCCGACCATGTCGAGATGGATGTGCTCCGGCAGTAGCGACAGTGTCCGCAGGAGCAGTTCAGGATTCTTCTGCGCATTCAGGCGTCCGACGAAGAGCAGTCGCGGTGGTGTGGCACGAATTGCTGCCTGATGCGTGAACTTCATCACGTCGGCGGGCATCGGCGCGACGGTCATCGGCGCGGGCGTGAGCAGGTGCAGGCGTTGTGCGAGCCACTCGCTCACGGTCGTCACATGCGCAGCGCGACCGAGAGCGAACGACGCGAGCGAGGCCGTCATGCCCGTGGCCATCCGCGCATCGCTGCCATGCGACGTGACGACCATCGGGACGCGTGCACGTGTGGCGGTGCGCCCGATGGCGAGTGCCGCCGGGAACCACCAGTGCGCATGCACCACGTCGATGTCGCCGCTGGCGAGGCGGAAGCGCGTGCCGCGACGCAAGGCGCCGATGAGACGTACCATCGCGCGCTTGCCCCGCGTGGACGCCTTCACCTGCTCGGCCATCGTGCCGGTGTAAGCCAGCGTCTCGTCGGCATCGTCGCCGTAGCGCACGCGCTGCACGTGAATGCCGTCGACGATGTCGCGTTCGGGCAAACCGCGCGCGTGCGGCGCGATCACTTCCACCGCGATGTCGACGCTCGCGAGGGCGTGCGCGAGATCGAGCAGGAAGCCGCCGGCGGCATCACCGGTGGCCCGCGGAAAGTTGTGCGTGACGAACAGGACGCGACGGACGCTCACGGCGCGTTCGTTCGGCGCCTCTCGTCGAGTTCGCGACGGATTTCGCGAAGCTCGGCACGCTGCACCGCAATCATCTCTCCCACGAAGCCGCCGACGAACAGGATCGTGCCGACGATGACGCAGGTCTCGATCAGGTTCAGCATCGGGCGGAAGCCGACGCCCGCGAAGATGCGGATGCCGATCGCGATCAGGCCCGTGAGTACGCCGATCGCGAACAATGCGGCACCCAGCAATCCGAAGAACAGCAGCGGCTTCCGGCCGAACCGCAGCTCGAACCAGACCGACAGCATGTCCATCACGCCCACGGGAATGCGACCGATGCCGAACTTCGACTTGCCGGCATGGCGCGCATACAGCGGCACCGGGATTTCGGTGACGCTGA
>JAYWIJ010000309.1:0-24424 GCA_043788935.1 Gemmatimonadaceae bacterium
CCGAGCTTATCGCAGCTTACCACGGCCTTCATCGCCTCTCTGTGCCCAGGCATCCCCCACATGCCATCTCTCGCTTGACCTCCCGTAACCGGTCAAGCCGTGCATGCGCATTCATGCACACTGCAATCACTTCATCGCGAACAGACACGTTGCCGTGCCCAGTCAAACGATGGGATTCACTTCCCACGATCTCCACACTCTTTCCATTGTCAAACATCGTCCGCTGCCGTTCAGACTTCCGCCTTCTCCTGCAGCGTCCCGGGCTGTTCTCCCGAGGAGTCTGAAGAAAGTAATGAGGCAAAATCGAAGGTCAAGGGGGGCACCGCTCGCACGCTCGGCCACGCCCGACTAGGCTCCCTCTCACATGACATCATCACCCGACAAACTGCCCATCTGCACCCTCGGCGCCCGCGGCGCGGAACGCCTCCTCCGCGGACATCCCTGGGTCTTCCGCAGCGACATCGCCACCGCTCCGCGCGTCGACGCCGGCCTGGTCGACGTCCGCGGACCGGGCGGCCGCAAACTCGGTACCGCACTCTTCAGCCCGAAGTCGGAGATCACCATCCGGCGCCTCGAAGCCAACCCCGACATCACCATCGACGCCACCTGGTGGCACCACACCCTCGCGCGTGCCATCACCCGTCGCGCACCGCTGCGATCGCTGACGTCCGCGTGTCGGCTGGTTCACGGTGAAGGCGATGGGGCGCCGAGCCTCGTAGTCGACCAGTACGACGACGTTCTGGTCGTGCAACTCCTCAGCGCAGGGCTCGAGACACAACGTGCGCATATCGTGTCGGCACTGCAGGATCTGTTGTCACCGCGCGGCATCCTCGCCCGCAACGATCCCGCCGTCCGCACGCGCGAAGGACTCGACCGCAGCGTCGAAGTCCTCGCCGGCACCGTGCCCGACACGATCGAGATCACGGAACACGGCATTCGGTATCTCGCGGCACTCCGCACGGGTCAGAAGACCGGCGCATTCCTCGATCAGCGCGACAATCGCGCCCTCATCGGCTCGCTCGCTCGCGGCAAGGCGCTCGACTGCTTCAGCTACCACGGCTCGTTCGCCCTGCATCTGGCACGATCCGCTGAACATGTGACCGCCGTCGATGTCTCGTCGGCCGCACTCGATCGCGCCGCACAGAATGCCGCGCTGAACGGCTACACGAACGTCACTCCCGTGGTGGCCGATGCCTTCGAGTACCTTCGCGAAGCCCGCACCCGCGGCGACCGCTTCGACACCATCGTCGTCGATCCGCCCGCGTTCGCCAAGAACCGCGCGTCGGTGGAGCACGCCATGCGCGGCTACGCCGACATCAACCGGATCGCGATGCAGCTGCTCACACCCGGCGGCCTGATGTTCACCGCCAGCTGCAGCCATCATGTGCACGTGCCGGACTTCATCGAAGTGCTGGAGTACGCGGCCGCCGAAAGCGGGCGCAACATCGCGATCCGCTCCATCACGCTGCAGCCGCTCGATCATCCGATCCTGCTGACGGTGCCGGAAACGGGCTATCTCAAGGGCGCACTGCTCGAGGCAATGGACTGACGCGTCCCAGTTTCGTCGACCTCCACGAGCGGGCGCATCGATCATGCGGTCGATCATGGGGTCTGACCCTTTGATCGCCTCGCGCACCGATCATGGGGTCTGACCCTTTGATCGCGACCCGCGAGCACGACTGACGCTGCGCTCGATCGTGGCGTTCACGACCGCTGGCAACGGCGGCAGAAGTAGGTGGAGCGCTGCGCCTGCACGATGCGCGCAATGGGGGTGCCGCATCGCGGACAGGGCTCGCCCTCACGATCGTACACCGCCAGGCGCTCTGTCGCGGTGCGGTACTGATACCGCCCCTGCTCGGCGAGCGCCAGCTCCATCGTCCAGCGAATGCCGGCGAGCAGGCGCGTGACGCGTGCGGCCGAGAGCTGGCGCGCCGGCGTTTTCGGGTTGATGCGCGCATGCCAGAGCGCTTCGGCGGCGTAGATGTTGCCGACTCCGGCGATCACCGACTGATCGAGCAGCATCGGTTTGACCGGCGTCCCGCGCGTCGCGAAACGCGGGCGGAGTATCGCGGCATCGAGTGACGGATCGAGTGCATCGGGGCCAGTGCGTGAACGAGGCGCCACCTCGCCCGCGGCGCGGAACGCCACGCGGCCCAGCACGCGGGGATCGACCAGCCACACATGCGTGCGGCCACTGAATGCGAAGTGTGCACGGGCGTGCCGCGGCGCTTCGATGCTGCGGGTGACGGCCCAGTCGCCCGACATGCGGAAATGCACGATCAGCACGTCGCCCCCCACAAACTCGATTTCCTGCCACTTCGCGACCCGTCGCACCGCGGTCACGCGCTGGCCGATGAGCACGTCGATGTTCGTGGGCGCCGTACGCACGAGTGAAGGATGCAGCCAGTCGAGACTGCGCAGCGTGCGTCCCGTGATCTGCGCATCGAGATAACGCGCAGCGGCTTCGACTTCTGGAAGTTCCGGCATGACGAGAAGAATGCGTGGCGTGCCGCGTGTGTTGCACTACGTGGCTTTCGTCTCCACGGGCTTGCTTTCACGTGTCGGGCTCGACACCTTGCCGCGCACGCCGTTACCACGAGACGCCCATGCTGCTGTCGACGCCGACACGCTCGCTCAAGCACGAGTACGCGACCTACGTTGACCTCGAGATCGAACGCTACAAGGATTCGATCCCGCGCAGTTCACTGCTCAAGCTCGCAGATGATGCCGTCGCCTCGATGAGTGCGGGCGCGCAGCTCGAGCTGAGTGAACTGGTGCTCTGCGACGCCGTGAACGAGTTGATCATGCGCCGCCTCAAGATTCCGCCCTACGATCGGTGGCGCCGGAATCGCCTCAGGATGCTCGACCAGTTCCGTCGCGCCGAACACTGGGGCCTGTCGTCGACACAGCACCTGACCGACGCGGTACGACCGCAGGAGCATCCGCATGTCGTCGTCGCCGGTCCGCACGTGGAAGAGCGAACACTGTACCTCGCGGCACATGGCGCGCACGTGACGGCGCTCGGGGAGCTCGACGACGAAGCACTCGTGACCAAGGTGCTGGTCGCCGCGGCGCAGGCCGGATTGTCGGGACAGGTGAACGGTTGTGCCGACGGCATCGACGAGTGGTTGCCTGATGCGCCGGTGCGGGCCGTGGTGTGGCACGCCCAGATGCTCGATTCACTGTCGCCCGAGCGGCGCGCGCGTGTCCTGGCCCACCTGCAGGATGCGACCGCTGCGGGCGGGGTGCACTATATCGAAGGGTTCGCCACCGCGTCGAGAACCACCCCGACGATCCGCTCGCTTCTGGCGAACTACCCCGGTTGGCAGTCGCCGGCCGACACGGGAGACGGCGTCATCGTGCTCCACAAGCCGCGCGTCGCGTAACGACACAGTAGGGACAGGCGGATGTATCGAATTGAGACGATCCGCTTGCACTCAGCCCGGTAACCCCAGCGCCAAGTCGTTGCCCGACAATGACTTGCGTTTTTCACTCCACGAGGCATCGACCGTGCCTTATGGAGCTGAAGACACGCGCCACACAATGGCGCCCCGGAATCAGATGGCCGACCGGTCACTCATATATAGGTGAGTCGGGTCGTGGTTCCGGGCGGCGATGGGGAGATGGTATGGCGAAGAAGAAGCTGCCGACGACGGTGGACGAGCCGAGGGGCATCGTGATCTCGCGGGGTGCTGAAGCGGACATGGCACCGACGGTGCTGGCGTTCGTGTGGGGTCCCGCTGACGCTGACCTGCCGGAGCTGGCCACGGTGTAGTTGCAAGGGTGCGCGTGCGTAGCGCGTACCAGGCGCGGCGACTCTGAGGTCGCGCTGTGACGGAGGCGGTGCCGGGAGGCACTGCCTCCGTTGTGCATTCGCGCCCGCGTCCGGCAGACGACGCCTGACTATGCTGAACACCGCCTATCGACCTCGGCAGATGCAGCGGACGGCTGTCTCCGCTACGATGTGATCGTGAGTGACACCAAGATCGCAGTCGCCGAACCCGATGCCGGAACACCGCCCACTCGCTCGCAGCGACTGTTGGTCGCTACGGCATGTACGCTGATCGCGGCCGCGTTCATCATCTGGCGGCACACGGTGCAGCCGACGGCGTTCGACATCGATCACCTGTGGCATGCAGCGCGCGCTGCGCTGCAAGGCCGCGAGCCATACGACGTCGTCGGTCCCGGCCGCGAATACGAATGGGCGTGGCCACTGCTCTATCCGATGACTGCAGTCGTCCTCGCGATACCCGTCGCGCTGTTGCCGGACGCGGTGGCGAGTACGCTGCTCACGTCGCTGTCGATCGGATTGCTGGCGTACCTGCTGACGCGTGAGGGATATGGTCGCCTCCCGATCCTCGTGAGCGCGTGCATGATGGACGCGGCGCGTGCGGGCCAGAATTCTCCGCTGCTCACCGCCGCCATGCTGTCGCCGTCGTTGTTCTGGCTGACGGCGGCGAAGCCGAACATCGGATTGGTGATGTGCGCCGCAACGGAATCGAAGCGCGCGCTGATCATCGCGCTGGCAGGCGGCGTGTTCCTGGTGGCGATTTCATTCCTGCTCAATCCCGACTGGGTGGTGCAGTGGCGGACTTCGCTGCAAACGACGTGGCACATGCGGACACCTGTGCTGTCATTCGGCGGACCGCTGCTGTTGCTGGCCCTGCTGCGCTGGCGTCGACCTGAAGCGCGCTTCCTGGTGGCCTTTGCCTGTGTACCACATTCGCAGGCACTCTACGACCTGCTGCCACTCGGCCTCACGGCACGCACCTTCCGCGAGAGCCTGACGTTCTCGTGTCTCAGCGTGGTGGCCGTGGTGCTGTATGCTCAGTACACGCAGAATGATCCGACCCGTGCGGCAACGATCCTGAACCTGACGATGTACCTGCCGTGCCTGATCGCGGTGCTGCTGCGCCACAACGAGGGCGCGCCACCGGCGTGGCTGTCGGTGCTGCTGGAGTGGCGTGATCGCCGTCGTCTGCGCGCATCGCCGATTGCCCAGCATTGAGACCAGCGGAAACACGACGGGGGCGGCGCCATGAGCGCCACCCCCGTTTGAATTCCGGAAGAACCGGAATTACATCGCAGGTGCAGGAGCGGCAGCCGGAGCCTTCTTGGAAGCGCGCTTGCCCTTCTTTGCAGCCTTCTTGGCGCCCTTCTTGGCAGCCTTGCGGCCACCCTTCTTGACAGCCTTCTTGGCACCCTTCTTCGCGGCCTTCTTGGCGCCCTTCTTGGCAGCCTTCTTCGCGCCCTTCTTCGCAGCCTTCTTGGCGCCCTTCTTCACTGCGCGCTTGGCACCCTTCTTCGCGGCACGCTTGGCACCCTTCTTGGCGGCGCGCTTGGCGCCCTTCTTCGCAGCCTTCTTTGCAGCCATTGGAACTACCTCCAGAACTGGAGTGATGCGGCCCGTGTCTCCCCCGGTGGAGACCGGAACCAAGGGGCCACGCCCGACCGGGCGGGAGGCCCCCACGGCCGACACCTCTCGCGAGATGCCGACATCCTGCGCGAACGACACTGCGTCGCCCGCTAAGTCCTACACTGCGTCGCTCAGGCTGGTGAACATGAAATCGCGTGCCTTGATCGACGGCACCACGATCGGAACACCTGCAGACCCGCTCTCGCTGGCGCTGACGCGCTGCGGTACACCGAGCGCCTCGACGTTATTCAGCAGAAAGACGGGTGACTCGTTGAAGCGTAAATTCTTGATGGCCTCCGTCACCTTGCCGCGTTCGATCAGGAATGTCCCGTCGCGCGTGAGGCCGGTGTAGAGGATCGTCCGCGGATCGACGGGACGGATGTACCAGAAGCGGGTGACGAGGATGCCACGCTCGGTCGACGCGATCATGTCGGCCACACTCTGCGAGCCACCCGCCATCTGCAATGCACCGGGCAACACCACCGGCGCATGATTCGACTTTTGTGCCCAGTAGCGATCATACGCCAGTTCGCGCACGATGCCACCGTCGATCCAGTTCACCTTGCGGGTGGGCAGGCCGTCGCCGTCGAAAGGAACACCGGGAGCCACGGGATGCTGCGGATCGGAGACGAGGTTCACCCGCTCATCGACGACCTTCATGCCGATCTTCGTGCCGCCACCGGGCTTCGAGAAGAAGCTGCGCCCCTCGTCGGCCTGACGGGCGTTGGTGGCGAAGGCGAGCAGCTGCACGAGGTTGCCGACCGCCGTGGGTTCGAGGACCACGGTGTAGCGACCCGGCTCGACGGCGACGGCACTGGCCGAACGCTTCGCCTTGTCGATCGCGGTGGCGGCGAGTGCGGCGCCATCGATGCTGCCGATGTCACGTGCTGCGGCACCGGCCCAGCCTGACCCTGCACCGTCGGTGGTCCGCACGGTGGTGGTGAAGGCGCAATCGGTGCTTCGGTGATACGCGAACAGTCCGGCCGAGTTGGCGATGGCGTTCGCCGAGGTGATGACTTCGAGATATCCGGTGGAGCTCAGGCCCGCGGCGCGTGACGCCTCGGTCACCTTGCGCACGATCTCCGCGCGTTGCGCCGGTTCGGCGGCGGCGGTGGCCTGATGGTACGCATCGACGGCGGTGTACTGCTGCGGCCCGAGTTCGGGCATCAGCTCCGGGTCATCCGGCTGCAGCTTCGCGATGCGCTCGGCGATCTGCACGACCTGACGGAGTCCTTCGTCGTCGAGGCGATTGGTGGTGGCGGCGCCGACCTTCTTGCCCACGGTGACGCGGACGCGGACGCTGACATCCTCGTTGTCGCCCGAGGTGGAGACCTGATTGACGGCGAAGCGGGTGTTGCCGCGCGCACTGCTCTGGAGCGAGACGCGGCAGCTGTCAGCCTGCGAGAACCCGACGATGCGCTTGGCCAGCGACTCGGCTTCGGCCTGCGACAGGACGCGGGCGGGCTCGAGGAGGCTGCGCGGCGAGCTGTCGGCTCGCAGGCGATGACTCATGCCTTCCGTCCGGTGTTTATGATGTTGATCGCCCGGTGCCGCGTCGGCGGACATCCATGGCTGACGGCATTCGACTGCGCAGGCTGCCCCTTGCCGTCGCCGAATGCGCCACCGAGCATGTAACTCTTCTTGCCGCCGAGCATGTCCATGGCACCCCAGAACTCCGGGGTGCGGATCTGATAGGCGACGTCCTTGAGCATGCCCACGATCTTGCCACCGCGGATCTCGTAGAAGAGCTGTCCGCCGAACTGCGAGTTGTAGCGCTGCTGATCGATGGAGAACGATCCGTCGCCGACGATGGCGATGCCGCGGTCGGTGGCGGCGATCAGATCCTCGTACGACAGGTCCTTCTCACCCGGCAGCAACGAGACGTTGGGCATGCGCTGGAACTGGACGTCGGCCCAGCTCTGCGCGTACGAATTGCCGTGGCTGCGCAGCGGCTTGTTCTGCTGCTGGTACCACCAGGCGAGTTCGCCGGCCTGTTCGCGCGTCGTCTGATAGTCCACGACGACACCCTTGCGGATGATGTCGTACGTCTCGGGCTTGACCCCTTCATCGTCCCAGCCGATGGCGCCGAGCGATCCTTCCTCGGTGCGGTTGCCCTGCACGTTCATGATCTCGGGGCCGAACTTCAGCTTGCCGAGGACATCGCGCGGCGGCGCGACGAAGCTGGTGCCGGCGTAGTTGGCTTCGTAGCCGAGGGCGCGATCGAGTTCGGTGGGATGTGCGACCGATTCGTGAATCGTGAGCCAGAGGTGCGTCGGGTGGAGGACGAGGTCGTAGCGCCCCACGTCCACCGACTTCGCCTTCAGCTTCTCGACCGCTTCGGCACCCCAGCGCGGCGCGTTCTCCACCAGCTTGCCGTCGAGCACATGCTCGTAGCCGCGGCCGTGCGGCTGGATGTCGGTGGACTGGCGCGACTGGAAGTCGGAGTTGTCGGCCGAGACGGCGGTGACCGTCATGTTTGGCTGCGAGCGATAGATCGTCTGGACCGTGGTGGTGCCGTCGGTCGAGGCGAAGGTCTTCTCCTCGCGCAGGAAGAACATGGCCGAGTTCACGAACCGGACGCCTGGCACCTTGAGCGCCGCCTCGTTCGCTGCGAGCAGCAGTGCGACCTGATCCTCGATCGCCACGCTGAACGGATCGACGCGGATCGGACTGCTCCACGTGCCGTTCGCCGTGGGCGTGACGGGCGCGAGCCGCACCGGCGCGACCTGGGTGCGACGATTCGCCTTGGCCTGTGAGACGGCGAGACGCGCGGTGCGCGCGATGGCGTCGGCGGTCAGCTCACGCGTGGCGGCGAATCCCCACGTCCCCTCGACGAGGACACGGATGCCACAGCCGAGCGTCTCGTTGTCGCTGAGATTCTGCACGCGGCGTTCGCGCGTGGAGAGCGTACGGCTGCGGTTCTGGCTGATGCGGGCGTCGGCATAGCTGGCGCCAGCGCGCTTTGCCGCATCGATGGCCGAGAGGACCAATTCGCGAATGGCAGGGTCGCCGACCGTCGGTGCGATCCGCAGTGCCTCGTCGGCGAATCGCGACGCGGACGCTGCGGCTGCAGCGCGACGCGGGGACGCGAGATTCGCTGCGAGGCCGACTGCGGCGACGGTAGCGCTGTTCCTGAGGAATTCGCGACGGGAAGATGTCACGCAGTACCCTCGGCTCTGAGAGCCCTTGACAAGTTGACGCGAATATAGAAGTCGAGAAAAACGGCGCGCAAGAGATGCACGAGAAAAATTTTCGGACGTACCTCGAGTGACGCGTGCGATGCATTCCCGATTCCGGCGCTGCGGCATGAGTGTCGGACGGTGACGCGCACGATCGAACCGGGCATCACGCGGTGTGTGTCGCGGTGCATGCGATGCATGTCACGTGGATGTATCGCGCGACGAAATGCACATCCTGTACGGTTTTCTTTGCGACGACCGTCGGCGACGCGTCACGGCGGCCGTGTGCAGTGATGCACCCTCGACCGGTCGGCGCGGGTTGCACGTGCGGCATGCGACGGCGCTCATCAGCACGTCCGATCGACGTCCGACGCGGTGCGTCAACACCTTCCGCCGGTGATGCGCGTCCGGCACCTTTCACGCACTCCGGTGCACCGCGACGTGCGCTCGATGCGGTGAACGCGCCGCGAATATCCCTTCCTCAAGCCATGGAGCGGTGCTCGTGCGAGCACTCGTGAAGACCCACGCAGGACCCGGATTCGAGCTGCATGACGTGCCGGTGCCGACGATTCGCGACGACGAAGTCCTCATCCGTGTGCGGCGCGCCGGCGTCTGCGGTACGGATGTACACATACATGAATGGGATCCCTGGGCGGCCGGACGCTGCAAGCCGCCATTCACCGTCGGTCACGAATTCGCGGGCGATGTGGTGCAGGCGGGATCGCTTGTGCACCACGTCAGCGCCGGCGATCGCGTGACTGCCGAAGGCCACATCGTGGACGAGCGGAGTGTGCTCAGCCGCACCGGCAACGCGCACGTGGATCTCTCCACCCGGATCATCGGCGTGGACCGCGACGGCTGTTTCGCCGACTACATCGCGATGCCGGCGTCCAACATCTGGCCGCTCGATCCGGCGCTCAGCTATGAGATCGGCGGCATCATGGACCCGATGGGCAACGCCTTCCACACCGCGCTGACGGCGAACATTCCCGGCAGCGTCGTGCTGGTGACGGGGTGCGGACCGATCGGTCTGTTCGCGGTCGGCATCTGCAAAGCCGCTGGTGCATCACGGGTGATCGCAGTGGATGTGAATCCCACGCGCCTCGCGCTGGCGCGGCAGATGGGCGCGCACGAGGCGGTGCTGCCGCAGGATGCGAAGACGGCCGTGATGACCTGGACCAACGGCCTCGGTGCCGACGTGGTGCTCGAGATCAGCGGTGCACCGTCCGCGGTGCATCAGGCGTTCGCACTCGCGCGCCCCGCCGGTCGCGTGCAGATGCTGGGCATTCCGTCCAAGCCGATCGACGTGGACTTCGCCACCGAGATCATCTTCAAGGGACTGACGGTGTACGGTGTGGTCGGCCGACGGATGTACGACACGTGGGACCAGATGTCACGATTCCTCCGCTCGGGTGCGTTCGACCCGACGCCGGTCATCACGCACCGCTTCCCGCTCGAGGCATTCGACGAGGCGATGGCGGTCATCAAGAACGGCTCGGCCGGCAAGGTGGTCTTCGAAATCAATGACTGAGCTCATCCTTCCCACGTTTGCCGACGTCGAGACGGCGCGCGGTCGGCTCGCCGGTCACGCGCACCGCACACCGGTGATGACCTCGGCCACGCTCGATGCGATGGTCGGCGCGCAGGTCTTCCTCAAGTGCGAAAACCTGCAGCGCATGGGTGCCTTCAAGTTCCGCGGGGCCTACAACGCACTAAGTGCGCTTCCGATCGAGGCGCGCTCGCGTGGCGTGGTGGCCTACTCCAGCGGCAATCATGCGCAGGCCGTCGCCCTCTCCGCCCGACTGCTTGGCATGCAGGCCACGATCGTCATGCCGTCGAACGCGCCCAAGGCGAAGCTCGACGCCACCGAGGGCTACGGTGCGCGCGTGGTGCGCTACGACCCCGGCGAAGACAAGCGCGAAGTGGTGGCGCAGCAGATCGTCGCCGAGACCGGTGCGACGCTCATTCCACCCTTCGATCACGCCGACGTCATCGCCGGTCAGGGCACCGCGGCGGCAGAGCTGATCGAGGAGACGGGACCGCTGGACGCGCTGCTGGTGTGCTGCGGCGGCGGCGGGCTGCTCACGGGTTCCGCGCTCGCGGCGCACGCGATGTCGCCCGAATGCCGTGTGGTGGGTGTCGAGCCGGAACTCGGCGACGACATGACGCGTAGCTTCCACACGAAGTTGCCCGTGCGGTTGTCCGGTGTGCCGGCGACGATCGCCGACGGTGCACGCACGATCGGTCCCGGGCAGCTGACTTTCCCGCTGCTGCTGCAGCACGTGGACGACATGGTGACGGTGTCGGACGCCGATCTGGTGGCGGCCGTGCGCTTCGCGATGCTGCGCATGAAGCTGGTGATCGAACCGTCCGGCGCACTGGGCCTGGCCGCAATGATGAGCGGCAAGGCCGGCGTGACGGGTCGTGTCGGCATCATCATTTCGGGCGGCAACGTGGACGCCGAGATGTTGCGCTGGATCCTGCTCGAGGATGGCGAGCGGCCGTCCGCTCCCCCTGAGCCCTGACTGTATATATGTCGCTGAATACGAACTTCACCGCCGAACTGCAGGCCAACCTCGACCAGCTCAAGGCGGATCGGGTCCACAAGTCATTGAATTATCTGAGCAGTCCGCAGGCTGCGCGTGTGCAGATGGAAGGGCGCGGCGAGGTGCTGATCCTCTCGTCCAACAACTATCTCGGACTCTGTGACGACCCGAGCGTGGTGCAGGCCGGCATCGACGGGCTGACGCAGTTCGGCGCGGGCACGGGCTCGGTGCGTTTCATCTGCGGGACGTTCACCATTCATCGCGAACTGGAAGAGGCGCTGGCCCGTTTCGTGGGTACCGAGGCGGCGATGAGCTACGTCTCGGCGTGGACCGCCAACGAAGGGCTCACGCACATGATCGTGCGCGAGGGCGACTTCGTGGTGAGCGACGCCCTCAATCATGCGAGCATCATCGACAGCATCCGGCTGGCCAAGTCGATCACGAAGTGCACGACGGGCGTCTTCCGGCATGGCGACCTGGACGACCTGCGCGAGAAGCTGGCGGCGAACGCCGGTGCCCGACGGCGCGTGATCTGGACCGATGGCGTGTTCAGCATGGAAGGGAGCATCGCCAGGCTTCCCGACCTGCTGCAGATCGCCCGCGAGACCGATTCCATCCTCGTCATGGACGACAGTCACGCGACGGGCGTGCTCGGCAAGACGGGGCGTGGCACTGCCGAACATTTCGGTGTGCTGGGTGAGGTGGACGTGATCACGAGTACGCTGGGCAAGGCGCTCGGCGGTGCAGCCGGCGGCTTCGTGGCGGGCAGCGCGGCACTCTGCGACACGCTCGTGCAGGGCAGCCGTCCGCAGCTCTTCTCGAACGCGTTACCGCCCACCGTGGCGTGCAGCGCGCTGCAGGCGATCCGCGTGATCGAGGCGGAGCCGGAACGTGTGACGCGACTGCACGAGAACGCCGACTGGTTCCGCGCCGCGATCACCGAGGCAGGCTTTGCACCGCTGCCGGGCGAGACGCCGATCGTTCCGATCATCGTCGGCGAGACGGCAACAGCCATCGCGATGAGTCAGGCGCTGCTGGCCGAGGGTGTGTTCGTGACCGGCTTTGGGTTTCCGGTGGTGCCGAAGGGCGAGGCGCGCGTGCGGTGTCAGATCTCGTCGGCGCACACGCGAGACGATCTCGAGTTCGCGGTGCGGGCGTTCGTGAAGGTCGGCGATGCGCTCGGTATCCGGGGCAAGGTGCACGGCTGAGCAGCAACGGCAACGGCAACGGCAGAAAAGCAAACGGAAAACGGCACCACGCAATACAGCAGAGCGGCACGGCGACAAAACAGAAAATCAGAGGCGAACGGCGCCCGACGAGCGCAGTCGCCTCTGATTTTGCCGTTTCGCGTGTTGCCGTCGTGCGTCGAGCAGCTCGCCGTTCAGCGGTCGAACGGTTCAGCGCTCTGCATGGCCGAACCCGTCAGGGCCGGAAGCCGCCGTCGTTATCGATGAAGCAGCGGGCAGCGGTCCAGGCGCCGTTCTTCTTCTCGATCACCGAGCGCAATTCTGCGGGGAACGAACGCCCGCTCGCGTCATCCTTGATGCTCAGCAGCACACTGGCACGCGTGGTGGCGGCGGTGAGGTCATCCCGAAGGTCCTGGCGGATCTTGAGAGCCTGCCCGACCTCGAGGTGATTGTCCACCGCGATCCGCTCGATGTTGTTGCGGTTGTCCCGGCCGAAGCGCGACCGGATGTTGCCGACGTTCTGTGCGGCGAGCACGGCGACGCACTCACGGATGGCGGCCGTGCCGCGTGTCTCGACGTCCTTTCGCTCGGCGGTGCTGGCACCCGTGGCCGGCGTGCTGCCGGGCAGCGAGAAGGCATTGGCCGCGGTGATCGAATCGGCGCGCGCTTTCCGGATCGAATCACGCTGCGCCTTCTTCACGGCCTTCACCGAGTCGGCAGCCTTTCGGATGGCGACGCTGTCCACGACGGAGTCGGTCACGGTCGGCAGAGGGATGGATGGCGCGACGGGCGCCGGCGCGGGTGCGATCGGCGCGGCAGCCACGGTCACCGTTGGAGTCGCGACGGCGGAATCGGTGAGTGCGGCGGCCGCCTGCTCGTTCTGCGTGAGCTTCTGCGACGCGACGATGCCCGCCACAGCCACGGCTGCGATGGCGACGATCGCAACCAGCGCCTTCGGCATGCCGCCCTTCTTCACGACCACGTCCGGCGCGCTGACCGCGGCGACGACGGACGAATACTCCGGCGTGGGCGCGACCACCGACGGCTGTGGCGCCTGCGATGCAGGCTGCGCGGCCGAGGCGGAAAGATGTGCAGGGACGTTCAGGTCGATCGGCGTCGCACCGGCCGGTTCGATCGAGAACGGCACGGGCGTGACACTCATTGCCGAATCGACCGGCGTGAGCAGCGCCGACGAATTGGCGCTGAACGGCGAGGACGCCTTCGGCTGCACGGCGGGAATGCTGACCGGGGTGCCGCGAGTCGGTGCGCCACCCGGGACCGGTGAGTTGCCGGTGGCCGGCGTGCCGTACGGACGCAGCACGCCATGCTCACGCTCGAGATCTTCGAGCGCGTCGCGGAAATCACCCGACGTGGCGTAGCGGTCTTCCGGTTCCTTCTGCAGCGCTTTCGCGATGATCAGGTCGAGCCCCCCGGGCAGCTCGGGAACATGCGAGCTCGGCGCGGCAGGGATCTGCTGCAGCTGCGCGATCATCCGCAGATAGTCGCCCTCGACCTCGAACGGCAGGTGGCCCGTGGTCAGCTCGTAGAGCAGCGTGCCGACGGCGTACACGTCGGCGCGGCCATCCACTTCCTGCCCCAGCAGCTGCTCCGGCGACATGTAGCTCGGCGTGCCGACGGCAGCGCCGGTGCGCGTCTGGCGTTGGGCACCCACGAGCCGTGCGATGCCGAAGTCCATCACCTTCACGCGGCCGGCGCGGGTGATCATGACGTTGGCCGGCTTGATGTCGCGGTGGATGACACCGCTTTCGTGCGCATGATCGAGCGCATCGAGCACCGCACGGGTGATGCGCGTGGCCTCGGGCCACGGCAGCGCACCGTTCACCGCGAGGCGGTTGTCGAGCGTGTCGCCATCGACGTACTCCATCACCATCACGAACTCTTCGCCGCGCTTCTCGAGCCCGTAGAGCGCGGCGATGCAGGGATGCTGGAGGCGCGCCAGCACGATCGCCTCGGAGCGAAACCGTTCGGCCAGGCCTGGGCGCGACATCAGCTCGGGGCGGATGACCTTGAGTGCCACATGGCGGTCGAGCAGCTCGTCGACGGCGTGCCAGACGGCGCCCATACCTCCGACGCCGATCGACGCGATGACGCGCAGGTGACCGATGCGTTCTCCGATCATTCGCCGCTCAGACCCCGAAGCTCAGACCCTGCCGGAACGAACGGCGCGTCGTGCGCTCGTCGTCAACCGACCCGAAACAAATATGGCGCGTCACGGCGCCCGCTGCAGAACGAACGGGCCAAACCAGAGTTGCCTCTCACCAGAGACATCCACCATGAGGCGCATTTTCTCCCCGTCTTTCCCGGGCGGTGCGAACTCCAGCGCCACGCGGGCTGCCTCCAGTTCGCGGAGCGGCACCTCCGCTTTCTTCCGCCAGCCGGAAACGCGCTGCACGGCATCGCCCAGCACCAGGTTGTCCGCCGAACGGAGCTTCCGCCGGGTGCTGTCGGCGAGGTCGCCGCCACTCAGCGCGAAGGTCGCGCCGCGCTGCAGGTTCGTGATGCGGAGATAGCAGTACACTTTCTGACGCGACTCCAGCCGCGCACACCCATACAGCTCGACGGCCCAGGCTCCCGCCGTATCCGTGCCGATCGGCGCACCATACCGCTCGGGAAAGATGCTGGCCGTGCGCGGCTTGCCGGCAGCATCGGTGGGGCGGCCACCAACCGACGCTTTCGGATCGGCGGCATCACGAGCGGCGGCCATCGTCCCGTCACGTGCGGGAAACGCCAGCGTCACCGGAGGCCGGGCGAGCAGCTCGCGCACGGCACTCACATCGACCGCGATGTCACCGTCGTCGCGCCCCGGAATGGTGCCGAGCGCGATCGCCACCAATTCGTTGCGCACGTTGATCACCGGTGATCCCGCCGCACTCGCCGCGACCGCCGCGCCGAGGCGGAGCAGTGCCCGACCGTCGTCGTCGGGTTCGACGTGCGTGATCACGCGCTCGGCGACGGGCCGCACGGTCGCCTTGCGGGGACCGAGCATCCTGACCTTGCTCGCGAGCAGTGCGGAGCGGCGCGCCAGCACGAGATTTTCACCACTCGCCGTCACGCGCGCCATGACGCCGAGATCGAACCTGGCGTCAGCCTGCTCCAGCGTGGTGTGGGTCGCGAGCAGGTCGCCTTCCGCACCGAACACTTCGGCGCGAGTCGCTCCGCGCAGATGTCGGAGCGACGTCACGATCCGGCCATCGGTGAGCCGGACGCCGGTGCCGCTGACCACGGAGGAGGTTCCGTCGCGATAGGCGACGATCGTCACGACGGCATCGCCCGCGCGCGCGAGAGCCGCGGCGGCAGCGGTCGCGGCGCGCGTCGTGGTGGCTGGAGCAGCGGCGCGCGGCGTGCGGGCTTGCGCTCCGAGCACATTGGGCGCGATTGCGACCATGATCAAGCAAGCGATCGCCGATGCGCGCCCCCGGCCGGCGCGTTGCCCGGCAAAACGGATGCGCGAGTCAGGAGAATGCATGGTCGAGCTCGGTGACGGTTTCGGTCGGCGATTCTGCGCGCGATCCGGCGCGCCACCTCGTATGAAATGCAAGTGGAGCGCGGGGGACAAGTGCGCACTGTGTATCGAGATATACGCAGTCACACAGGCGCGGATTCGGAATGATTTCGCTCATTAAGCCGCCCCAACACGCGCTCATTTGTGCCGAGAGGATGGATCAGCGGGAAATGGCGTCAGTCGGGCGATGCAATTCGATCTCGATCCGGTTCCAGCTCTCGACATCGGGCCCTTTCACGTCGACCACCGTGGCCTGGCATCGACCGCCCGCGAGCATCCACGGGCCGAGCCATGCGGCAATTTGTACCGGGACGTATCCGAGGACGTCGCCACCGGCCACATGCACCCAGACGGCGGGTGCTTCCTCGTCCTGTGGCGGGTCGGGGACGAGGAGAAGCGGCTCTCCGGGCTGCAGTCGCTCGATGACGGTGGTGCGGGCAGCGAAAACACTGCCGTGCACGTTGGTCCGGAGACGTGATTCCTCCGGGGGATCTGGTGGCGGCAGTGGTGCGTCGTCACGACTAGTGTGCAGCATGGCCAAGTCCCGGCGTCGAGGTGTTCGTTTGGACCGTCTGGCTGACGGCCGAGTTCCATTCACCGTGTCACGCGATCTCACATGACTTCTGTTCGCTCGCTGCGCCGCGTCCTGCACCTGCTCTCTCCTGCGGTGCTGCTGTCAGCCCCGCTTTCGATTGCAGTTGCACAAGGCGGCGTGCCCTCGCCCTCCGAGGCGCTGTCGATGCCGATCGGCGCCGATCGCACGCTCGCGGAGTGGCCACAGATCCTGCGCTACTTCGCCACGCTCGCCACCCGATCGCCCAGCGTCAAGCTCGACACGATCGGCACCACGACGCAGGGGCGTCCGCTGATCGTCGCGGCGATCTCGACGCCGGAGAACATCCGGCGGTTGCCCGCGATCCTCGCGGTGCAGAAGCGTCTGGCCGATCCGCGCACGTTGAGCCGCGCGGCCGAGGATTCGCTGGTGAACGGATCGCCCGTGGTGATCTGGATCAACTGCAACCTGCACAGCACCGAGATCGCGTCGAGCCAGATGGCGATGGAGCTCGCCTACCAGCTCGTGACCGTCGACTCGCTGCAGCGCTCACTGAAGGACGTCGTGGTGGCCCTGGTGCCCTCGGCCAACCCGGACGGCATGCAGATGGTGACGGAGTGGTACAAGAAGGGTCTGGGCACACCGTACGAAGGTGGGGCGATGCCGTGGCTCTATCACGAGTACGTGGGTCACGACAACAATCGTGACTGGTACATGGTGACGCAGAAGGAGACGCGCGCCATCAGTGCGGCGCTCTACACGAAGTACTACCCGCAGGTGTTCTACGACGTGCACCAGCAGGGCAGCAACGGCATGCGCCTGACCGTCCCGCCGCACATCGACCCGATCAATCCGAACGTGGACACGCGGATCGTACGCGGCATCAACCTCGTGGGCCAGCGGATGTCGTGGGCGCTGCAGCAGGCGGGCAAGACGGGCGTGGGTGATGGCATCACCTACGACCTGTGGTGGAACGGCGGCGCACGATCCACGCCGACGCGGCACAACATGATCGGCCTGCTGACCGAGGCGGCCAGTGTGCGCATCGCCACGCCGATCACACTGAAGGCGTCCGAGGTGACCGCCAATCGCGGCAGCCTGCGCAACGAACCGCGCGTGAACTATCCCAGCCCGTGGCCCGGTGGCACGTGGCGGCTGCGCGACATCATGGATTACGAGCTGATCGCCGCGCAGGCGTTGATCCGGATGACGAGCGAGATGCGTGGCGACATCGCACGATCGATGGTGCAGGTGGCGCGCACGCAGGTGGAGAATGGCCAGGGCATGCAGTACGTGATCGACGCGAAGCAGCACGATCCCGCGGCGGCGTACGCGCTGGTGCAGGTGTTGCGCCGCGGTGCGGTGGAAGTGCAGGGTGACGACGAGGCGATCCGCGCCAACGGTGGCTCGTGGACGGTGCCACTGGATCAGCCCTACTCGGCCCATGTGCGCGACCTGTTCGAGGAACAAAAGTGGCCCGCCAGCGCGGGCGACCGTCCATACGACGTGGCCGGCTGGACCCTGCCCTATCAGATGGGCGTGACGGTGCGCCTGGAGAAGAGTGGCGCGACGCCCGCAGTGGCCACGGGCAGGTCGTGTGCACTGCCCCCGGGTGGCAACGTGACGCTCGACCTGCGTGACTCCCGCGCCTTCCCGACCACGTTCGCAGCGCTGAAGAAGGGCGTGCGCGTCGAGATGAGCCGCAGCGGCGCGACGTCGGCCGTGACGGTGCCGTCGTCGTTCGCCAGGCGCTACACGCCCGACGGTGGCTGGTGCGGCGCGGCCACGCTGGCCTCGGCGTCTGGTGAGAAGACCCGCATGACGTCGGCGCCACGCGTGGGACTGTACAAGCCGTGGACTGCCAGCATGGATGAAGGGTGGACGCGCTGGCTGTTCGACACGCAGGGCGTGCCATTCACCAACGTGACCGACAGCGTGGTGAAAAGCGGCACGCTGCGTTCCGGATACGACGTGCTGATCATTCCCGACATGTCGCTGCGCGAGGCGAAGGACGGTCTGGCGGCGACCGGTGCGCCGGCCGAGTACGCGGGCGGGTTGGGCGCCGCGGGTGTGAAGGCGATCGGTGAATTCGTGGCGGCGGGAGGGATGCTGATGACGTTCGACCGCGGCAGCGAACTGGCCATGGATGCCGTGCCGGGCTTGCCGGTCCGGCGCATCTCGCCGCAGTCACGTGCACCGGCCCGCGATGGCCGCGCGCGTGACGACAGCACCAACGCACCGCCGGGCGCGAGCATCGTGGCGCCGGGGTCGATCCTGCGCACGCTGTCGGCGTCGGGTCATCGCCTGACGATGGGCATGCCCGACACGGTGCCGGTCTATTTCACCAACTCGACGGCATTCGACGTGGCGCAAGATGCGAACGTCGAGGTGCCGCTCAGGTATCCGGGCGAGACGTCCTCGATCCTGATGAGTGGCTACCTGACCGGCGGAGACGCGCTCGCCGGCAAGGCGGCCGCGGTGGACATCACGGTCGGTGCAGGGCGCGTGGTGATGTTCGGCTTCCGTCCGCAGTATCGCGGGCAGAGCTGGGGGACGTTCAAGCTCGTGTACAACGCGATCCTGACATCGGGCGAGCGGTCGAAGGCGCGGGCGCTGGTGCCGTAAGCGCACGAAACAGCAACGGCAACTGCACATCGCAGAACCGCACGACCGCTGAACTACACACCGCCGCAGAACTGCCACTTCGCCAGAATCGTGCAAGAAGCGGCGCTTCGATCGCGATCGGAGCGCCGCTTCTTTGTCGCAGTGCCGATTGGAGGTCCCTCCGCGACACGCGCTCGCTACCACCGCCGCCCTCATTCATCGTGTCTCCAGCGGCGCACGCCTGCGAGCGAGTACATCCAACGCGGCACGAGCCGTTCCGCGGTCGTGCCGTTCTGCGATAGGCTGTTGCCGTTGTCGCAGCACGTCCCGACCTGCTATCGGCGACGCTCAGTCGGATCGATCGCGGCTTCGAGCACGCGGAGCATGTTGCCGCCGACGATCTTCTTCACGTCGTCGTCGCTGTAGCCGCGGTCGAGGAGGCCCTGCGCAATGCGTGGCAGGCGAGTGACGTCTTCGATGCCGATGGGGAGCGCGGTGACGCCGTCGAAGTCGGACCCGATGCCGACGTGATCCACGCCGGCCACCTTGGCGATGTGGCCGATGTGGTCGATGAGCACCGAGAGCGGCGTCTGCGGAATCGAATCGAGCAGGCGCTGACGGAGCGCCGCGACCTGCGTGCGGATCTGCTCGTTCGGCGTGCCGGCATCACGGAGTCGGCGATCCTCGGCGCGCAGGCGCGGCTCGATGGCGCCGTAGCGGTTGATGTAGATGGAGTCGATGAACTGGCTGAAGAAGTTCACGTTCACCACGCCGCCCGTCCTGGCCACGGCGCGCAGCATGTCATCGGTGAGATTCCGGCGGTGCATCGCGATGGCGCGCGAACTCGAATGCGAGGCAATGACCGGCTTCGTGCTCGTCGCGACGGCATCCCAGAAGGTGCTGTCCGACACATGCGAAATGTCGACCAGCACGCCGAGGCGATTCATTTCGCGCACGATCTCGCGGCCCTGCTCGGTGAGCCCCTGCGTGCGCGTGCCGTTCGTGCCCGCCGCCGCGCCGGCCCACGAGTTTCCGTTGTTCCAGGTGAGCGTCATGTAGCGCATACCGGCCGCGTGCAGGCGGCGCAGGTTGCCGATGGAGCCCTGAATGGCGTGGCCCCCCTCCACGCCGACGAAGATCGCGATCCGCCCCTCGCGCTTGGCGCGCCGCAGGTCGGCGCCGGAGGTGGCGAAGCGCAGTCGGCGCGGGTTCCGGCGCACGAATGCCTTCACGTGATTGGTCAGCAGCATCGCACGTGCGAACGAGCTGTCGGGCGTCATGAAGGCGTACGGCGCATCCACGAACGCCGACAGGAAGACGCCGGTGATGCCGCTCTGCAGCAGCCGCGGCAGATCGGTGTTCGACTGCCCGCGGTCGAAACCCACGGGATTGCGCACGTCGGGATTCAGGCGCTCGTCGGCGATCTTCGTCGGCAGATCGTTATGCGTGTCCACCACGATCGCCTCACGCCACAGCCGCATCGCACGCGGTGACACATCGGTCAGCGAGTCGAGCTGATCGGCGACGGGACGCGACGTCGGCGCGGGTCGACGTTGCGTGCCCGGACGCTGCGCCTGCAGCACGCCAGTGGCGGCGCTCAGCGCGAGCGTGAGCCGGAGGCCGGTGTACATGCGATCGCGCAGTGTGGTGACGAGAGTCATGGTGTGTACGAGGTGACGGCAAAATGCTTCGGCGTGGTGGAGACGTACGGGTTGCCTGCCTCAAAGAAACGCAGCGGCCAGTCGGCCGCACGGGTGATGCCGATCCGGGGCGACACGGCAACACATGACGCCTCGATGGCCGAGCCCTGTACCAGGCGCACCGGTCCACGTTGCAGCGAGGTGCCGTCGTGCGCACCGGTGATGCCATACGCCGCGCACAGCTTGCCCGGACCGTTGGTGAGATCGCGATCACGTCTCGCCGCCGGACGGCGATGTCGCAGCAGGCTCACGTCGCCGATCGGCTGGACGGCGCGCAGCAGCACGGCCGATCCGACGCCTTCCGGCAGTGTGACGGCATTCAGGCACCAGTGCATGCCGTAGATGCGATACACGTACGCCTGGCCCGCTGGTCCATGCAGGTGCTCGGTGCGCGCCGTGCGGCCGACGACGGCGTGACAGGCGGGATCATGCGGACCGAGATAAGCCTCCGTCTCGACGATGCGCGCGCGGTGCACGCCTCCGGCACCGTCATGCACTTCGAGCAGCATGCCGAGGAGTTCCCGCGCGACAAGAGCGGGATCGCGATCGTAGAAGCGGCGTGGAATGACGGCTGGCATCGGCGAAAGATGATGTCCCGCATGCAGAACGTCCGCGCCACCGATGTTCGGCGACGCGGACGTTCTGCACTGCGGTGCCGTGCGCGTTACCGCCTGGCGCTCTTCTTCGCAGCGGCCTTCGCCGGCGTCTTCACGGCCGACTTCACCGCCGTCTTCTTGACCGGAGCCTTCTTTGCCGCAGGTGCCGACTTTGCAGCAGCCTTCTTCGCCGGTGCTGCGACCTTCTTGGCAGCAGGACGGCCGCCGTTGCGACCGGCCGGCTTGGCTGCAGGGGCTTCGGCCTTCGGCGCCGGTGCGGCAGGCGCTTCAGGTGCAGGGGCCGCCACAGGTTCCGGAGCAACTGCCACGGGCGTCTCGACGCTCGGCGAGGCGTCGTCCACCACGCCGACCATCAGCAGACCCGGAGGCGGTGCACCGAGTCGGCCACCACGACCGCCACCACGCGACCCCATGCCACGCGGTGCCGGCGGACCGGCGACGGGCTTCGGCGCATTCGCGGCTTCATGCTTGGCCAGCTGTTCCGCGACTTCGGCCACCTGCTGCACCGGCGCCACTTCCCACGAGTCGCCACGCTTGCGCAGGTCGATTACGTCGGCGTCGTGCGCGTCCTGCAGGATGCGGACGAAGTTGCGTTCGCTGAGGCTTTCGCTGTCGCGGCCGAGCAGCGCGGCGGCGCTTTCGCGCACGGCGAGCATCGCGGCGGGTGCGTCGTCCTTGGACGTGGCGGCGACGGCGCGACGCACGAGATCGAAGGCTTCGTTGCGCGTGAGTCGTTCGCCGGCGAGGCCGATCGAGTCACGCCCCTGTGCGGCACGGGGCGTCTCCTGACGCGGCTCGTGACGCGGGCGCTCCGGGCGATCGGGACGCGGCCCACGCTCGGGACGCGCCGGTGCGACAACCACTTCCACCAGCGTTTCCACCACTTCGTCGGCCGGCTCCTCGACTGCGGCTTCCGCAGCAGGCTCGGTGGCGGCGACCGCCGTCGCGACGACGTCCGAGAGCACGCGCGGTTCACGCGGCTCACGATCGCGTCCACCACGTCCACGCCCACGACCGCGGCGGCGACGGCTGGAGCGCTCTTCGCTCTCTTCCTTGTCGGCGGCTTCGTCGAGCGCACCGGCGACATCGGCCGATGCCACGACCGGCGCGGCGACGGAGCCCTTGGCACCCGGCGGGGCGATCTCGAACTGGCCGTTCTCGAGTCGCGTGAGGGTGAGCAGCCCCTTCTGCGCGGCTTCCTGCACGAACTTCGAGAACTTCGACATGCCGAGATCCTTCTCGTCGAAGCCGTTGTCGATGTCCTGCATGACCTGCTTGAGGCGATCGGCGCGCATCACGTCGCCGTTGCGCACCATGCGGGCGAGCGACTCGGTGACGAGCTCCCACGGATCGCGCTTGACCTGCTCCTCGTCGCTGGTCTTGACCAGGCCGGCAAGGGCGTTGTAACTGTAGTATTCGTCGCAATTCATCACCAGCAGGTCGCTGGAGCTTTCACGAATACCCACGCCGATCACGTACTTGCCGTACTCCTTGAGCTTCATCACCATGCTCGAGAAGTCGGAGTCGCCGGAAAGCAGGATGAAGGTGCCGATCTCGGGACGCGTGAACATGAGCTCGACGGCGTCGATGGCGAGGCGGATGTCGGTGGCGTTCTTCTTCGAGCTGCCATACGCCGGCGCCATGATCATGTCGATCGACGACTCGGCCAGTGGCACCACGTACTGCGGGTAGCGGCGCCAGTCGGCGTAGGCGCGCTGGACGGCGACCTTGCCCTTGATGATGTCCGACGAGAGGAGGTTTTTCAGCTCCGTCTGCAGGTCGGAGCGAATGCCCATCGTGACGTTGTCGAAGTCGATGAGCAGGGCGGCGTTGGGCGCCTGGCTGAACTGCGAGTAGCTGGGGGAGGCGGCAGCGCTCATGCTGCTGGCCTGCGGTCCGCGATGCACCGGGGCGATGGGCCCTCGGGGTGCGTGCGGACGCGACGTGCGTCCGTTCATGTAACTCGGGATGTAGAGAAGCGAGTAGGGCACGCGCCGCGGCAAGGTGCCGGCGGCTGCGCGGTCGCTCACCCAGGCGCCGCGCCCACGATGTTCAGGGCAAGGCCAGCCGGGGTCCGCGACAGCGGAAGTGCGCGGAGTAAACTAACGCGGCGCCAGCGCAACGGCACCTGCAACCCATCCGGACGCCGTCTCCAGCCGTCCCGATGGGTAGTATGCCCCCGAGTATCGTCTGCTCCCGCCCTCGTCCGTTCTCCCGTGTCGCGACTCGGCTACCGAGCCCGTCTCCTGTTGATTCTGCTGGCGTTCGCCACGCTGCCCGCCGCCGTGCTGGCGACGACGGTGCTGGTGGCCGCCGATCAGGTGCTGCCGCTGATGGCGTCGGGCGGCGCGTGGTCGCGAGTGGCGGAGACGGGCACGCGAGCGCTGGCGGCAGCGCGCGGCGGAGCACCGGTGGCGGAAACGAAAGCCGCGCTCGATGCCCACGAGGCGGAGCTGCGCGCCTCGCTGGATCAGGCGAAGCGGCTGGAGTTTCTCGCACCCCGGGTCATCAAGCCGGTGCTGGTGGCGGTCGTCATCCTCTACCTGATTCTGGCGATCGTGGCAGCCCGGGTGGCGGGGCATCTCAGCCGGCAGCTCAGCCGTCCGCTGGACGAAGTGGTGGAATGGACCGGGCGCATCGCGCGGGCCGAACCGCTGCCGGAAGGCCCGCCAACGCGCGGCGCCCCGGAATTCGATGTGCTCCGCCGACGCATGCGCGCGATGGCGTCGCAACTCGCCGATGGGCGCGTCGCAGCCACGGAGGCCGCCCGGCTCGGCGCCTTCCGCGAAACTGCGCGGCGTGTGGCGCACGAGCTGAAGAACCCGCTCACGCCGATCCGCTTCGCCGTGTCGCGGCTCCGGCAGGGCACGGGTCCGGAACTGCGGGAGACCATCGACGTGCTGGAAACGGAAACGCAGCGACTGGACACGCTGGCGAAGAGCTTCGCACAGTTCGGCCGACTGCCCGATGGTCCCGTGGCCGACGTCGACGTGGCCGAACTGCTGCGCTACGCGGCGCGGAGCACACTCCCGCCCACGGCCACGGTACACCTCGACATTCCGGATGCCCTGCCCTTCGTGGCGGGGCACCACGATCCGC
>JAYWIJ010000310.1:0-6060 GCA_043788935.1 Gemmatimonadaceae bacterium
TGGTGAACGCCTCGGCGATATGGTTGCGGCGGCACGAAAACGATGACGCGGATCGCAGGCAGGGCAGGCATGTTCCACCATGCCACCCGCTTGCGATCCCCGATACCTGGAGCGAATCGTATGGTCATGCCTCTCACGCGCCGCTGGACTGTGGACGATGTGCGCGCCATCGCCGATGCCGCGCAGGATGGCACGCGCTACGAGCTCATCGACGGGGTGCTGCTGGTGACGCCGGCGCCACGGTGGGCGCACCAGTTTGTCGTGCGTGAACTCGTGCATGTCCTGCATCCGCACGTGACGCAGGCCGCCATCGGCCAACTGCTCATCGCCCCAGCAGACATAGACCTCGCGCCCGCGTCGATCACCCAGCCCGACCTGTTCGTCGTGCCGCCGGCGAACGTCGCCGTCGCGTCAGGCGTGGACGTGCTGCTCGCCGTTGAAGTGATCTCGCCAGCATCCGCGCGAACGGACCGCGGGATCAAGCGGGAGTTCTATCTGACGCACGGTGTGGCGGAGTATTGGGTGGTCGATGCCGACGCACGCACGGTGGAGTGCCATTGGCCGACGGCGGCTGCACCGACGGTGCATCGCGACCATCTGGTCTGGCGACATGTTGACGCCGCGCCGCTGACGATCGACCTGGTCGCACTCTTCGGTCGCGTTGACGATGCCGTACAGGCCACCGCATGGCGCGAGCGGACGTAGCGCGCGGCAGCAGGCAAGGCGGCCCTGCCGATGGCCGTGTGATGCGTCCGCAGCCCGTGCGCGCCTGCGGGCGGCACCGCGCGTAAGTTCTCTGCATGACAGACCGCCGCCTGCTTCTGCCGCTGCTGCTGCTCAGCGCGTGTCGCGCTCCGTCAAGCGCCAACGCCACCGGCCCGGACGGCGTCCCGCTCGTCCGCCAGGCCCGCCCGATCGCCGCCGACTCGGCGATGGTCGTCTCCGCCTCACCCTACGCCACCGAAGCGGGCCTCGCGGTGCTGCAAGCGGGCGGCAATGCGGTGGACGCGGCGGTCACCGTCGCGCTGACGCTGGCGGTCACCTATCCCGCGGCCGGCAACGTGGGCGGGGGCGGGTTCATGGTGGCGCGCGTCGACGGGCAGAACGTCGCGCTCGACTTCCGTGAGACGGCGCCTGCGGCCGCGACGCGCGACATGTATCTCGACGCGTCGGGCGAGCTCACCGATCGCAGCATCACCGGGCCGCTGGCGGCGGGTGTGCCGGGATCGGTGGCGGGGCTGTTCGAGGCACACCGGAAGTTCGGACGAAAGCCGTGGGCGGAACTGGTGCGGCCGGCGATGCTGCTCGCGGAGCAGGGGTTTGCGGTGGATTCGGCGTTTACCGATGACGACGAGGATGGCGCGCATCGTCTCGACAACGATCCGGCGAGTGCGGCGGCGTATCTGCGTGACGGCAGGTTTCCGGCAGTGGGTACGCAGTGGCGCTCACCCGAACTGGCGGCGGTGTTGCAGCGCATCGCGACGAATGGCAAGGCGGGGTTCTACGAAGGCAAGACGGCGCATCTGCTCGTGTCGTCCATGCAGAAGAGTGGCGGCATCATCTCGCTGGCAGACCTCGCCGGCTACACACCGATCTGGCGCGAGCCGATCACGTTCGACTATCGCGGCCGGCACATCATCTCGATGCCACCGGTATCGTCGGGCGGGCTGACGCTGGCACTCATCCTCGGCATCCTCGAAGGCCGCGACGTGACGACGCTCGGCTGGCGCACGCCGCAGTCGATTCACCTGATGGCCGAAGCGGAACGCCGAGCCTACGTGCGACGAAATTCGCTGCTCGGCGATCCTGCGTTCCTGCCGATACCGGTGCAGTCCTTCCTGTCGCGCGACACGGCGGCGGCGTTGCGTGCGCAGATCGGCGCCACGTCGTCCGGTTCGGCGAAGACGATCGCCGCGAACGAGCCGCGCCACACCACGCACTTCTCGGTGGTCGATGCGGCAGGCAACGCCGTCGCGATCACGACCACGCTGAACGGCAGCTACGGCGCGGCGTTCACGGTGCCTGGCGCGGGCTTCCTGCTCAACAACGAGATGGACGACTTCACCACGAAGCTCGGTGCAGTGAACGCGATGGGGCTGGTGCAAGGAACGGCGAACGCGATCGCGCCGGGCAAGCGCATGCTCTCGAGCATGACACCGACGATCATGCTCGATTCAGCGAATCGTGTGGAGCTGGTGACCGGTGCCGCAGGCGGGGCATACATCATCACGACGATCGCGCACCAGATCGTGACGCTGGTGGATCACCGACGTACGCTGGCCGAGGCGATGACGGTGGCGCAGTTCCACCATCAGGACGTGCCGGATTCGCTGATCGTGGAGCGGTCGGCGTGGGCCGACAGTGCCGCGGAATTCATGCGGCCGTTTGGGCATGGTGTGAAGATCTCACCATGGGGTTTCCTCACCAACGTGCAGAGCATCCACCGCGAAAATGGTCGCTGGGTGGGCGTGACGGAGCCGCGTGGGCGGGGGCTGGCGAAGGGCTACTGATCCGACTGGAGTCAGTGACGGTCAGGGCGGAGTGTTCGAGAGTTGCGGCTTCTCCGCGGTGCCGCTGCTGCCAGATGCGGCGTGCAGCGTTTCCCGGACACCCCAGACCGTGGCGGCGAGCATGATCGCGCCGCCGACCATGCGCACGTCATGCCCGATGCGCTCGGAGTAGGCGAGCACGTTCCACTCGCCAAAGAGGAAGCTCCAGTCGTGCTCACCGCCGCCGACGAGCGGGAGTTCCTGCACCACCGCGTCGGCCATGTAGACGCCGACGTAGCAGCAGTTCTGGCCCACCCACCAGAGCATCACGCTGGCGGCGTGCCGGTCGCCGCGGAGCGCGAAGCTGATGGCGAAGGCTATTGGCACGATGAGCTGAAACAGTGTGCCACCGAGTGCCGTGATCCGTTCACCGAACGCCGCGAAGACGAGGTGCCCGGTTTCGTGAATCGGAAGATTCACGTTGTCGAGCAACGTGAACGTGTCGGGGGATCGAAGGATCGACAGACCATACAGCGCCAACGCTGATGTAAGCAGCAGTCGAGACAGGCGCATGGTGCGCTGAGAGTGAGCGTCGTGACGGGGCACGCCAGACGGCGGTCTGGCCCTGCAATGAGACGATCGAGTCGGTTCACCGTCTCATCGGCGCCCGCTGGCCGCAGCTACATCTCGTGCGCGTGTGCGCCGGCGCCGCGGGCGATCATGAGGTGATGGCGCAGGTGATGCTCGCCCTGCACCATGAGCCCGATGAAGCCGAGTCCTCGGATGCGGGCGACGGTCTTCGGGTCGTTCGCGTCGGCGGCGGTGACGGTCAGCCGGATACCGTTCGCGACCGGCGCCGTAGATGCGCGCCATCCGCCCATGGCCTGCAGCATTGGCGCGTGCGATCCGACCATGCGCCGAACGGCTGCCGACACGCCGACATAACCGGTGATCTGCATCGTGATCCCGCCTGGCACCGGTGACTGCACGACGTGTGAACGCATCGTCACGACGTCCATGTCGATGAGGTGCTGACGCAAGGCTTCCAGATCGATGCGTGCCCAATCGGTGGTGCTGTCGGCCTCGAGAATTTTCACGATTTCCGACACCGTTGCGAACGCCATCTGTCCGCCCAGTGTCGGTGTGGTGGTGGGTGGCGTGGTGTTGGGTCGTGCGCCGTGCTGCATGCCCGGTGTGTGTGTCATGCCGGGCGTATGTGTCATGCCACCCTGGGCAACAGCGCTCGCCGCCACGACGAGCGAGGCGAGGACGGTGACGGCAGCTGCGGTGCGCATGGCTGTTCGGTGCTGAAGGTGGCGGCGTGTGATTCGGCTTCCGATGCCGAACGGCTGTCGGAAGCTCACCCGTTCGCGCCGCGCGCGCCACGTCTCCCGTCATGCCGGAGACCCGCGTCTGCTGCTCGTGGACGAACAGCAAACGCAGGCGCAGCACATCAGCTCACTGCGAAATTTCGACGGGGATCAACTCGTTCAGGTTGTTGCCGCTGATGCGAAGCGTCACCCGTGTCGCCTGGCCACTGTTCTTCCAGACGATGGTCGCCTTCGACTTGCCGGGGTTCGCCGTGGCATCGGCGAGCACGGCGCCGGTGGCCGCGTTCAGCAACTGGATCTTCACCGGCCGGCCGGGAGTGCTGACGCTGATCGTGAGCTGCTGCGACGGCGCGATGGCGGGCACGATCAGCACGTCGCGAGAGTCGCACGACGAGGTCAGCGCCGAGCTGAAGCGCACGCCGGTGGTTGCGTATGTGGCGGCGCACGAGGAGCGTGGATCCGGATCACGCGTCGTGCTGACGGAATACGAAGCCGTCGAGCCAGCCGACGCCGTGATCAGGAATCCGAACGTCCCGGGGCGCACGACCACGATGGCGGAGCGGTTCTCGGTGGTGATCGGCGAGTGGAACGACGCACCGCTGTTGAGCGGCACGAGCGCGGCATTGCCGCCCGTGGCGGAATAATGGATCGCGTACGACACCTGCTGTGACGTCGTCACGAGGTACTGCGTGGCGAGCGCGAAGCCGTACAGGTTCTGGCAGGTGGTGGCGGTGAATCGACCGGTGACACCGCTCCCGGGTTGTACGGTCGGCGTGGTGTTGCAATCGGGCACCGCCGGGGGCACCGGGATCGTCGGCGGAAGTGTTGGCGGCGGCGTCGTCGGCGGTGGTGTGGTCGGCGGTGTGGTCGGCGGTGTGGTCGGTGGTGTCGTCGGCGGTGTGGTCGGCGGTGTGGTCGGTGGTGTCGTCGGCGGTGTGGCCGGCGGCGTGGTCGGCGGTGTGGTCGGCGGTGTGGTCGGCGGCGTAGACGGCGGCGTGGACGGCGGTGGCGTCGTCGGCGGCGTTGTCGTCGGCGGTGTCGTCGGCGGTGTCGTTGTCGTCGGCGGTGTCGTCGGCGGTGTCGTCGGTGGCGTGGTCGGTGGCGGTGTCACTGGCGGCACCACCACTGGTGGAACGACGACAACGACCGGCGGTGGCACGACGACGATGCGCACGGTGTCGCGCAGCGAGTCGGCACCAGTTCGCGGCGTTGACGCGATGACGAGCGCGGAACCGGCGGTCTTCGCGGTCACGACCCCCTCGGTCGTCACGGCGACGGCATCAACGGCGAGCGAGCGCCACACCACTGGAGCGCTCGGGAGCGGGTCGCCGCGCTGATCGCGGACGGCCGCAGAAAGCGTGCGGCTGGCAGTTGGTTGGAGCGTGTCGAGCGTCGGCGTGGCGTCGATCGCCGTCGCCACGCGCGGCCGAACGGTGAGTGCCACCGTCGTGCGCGCCTGATCACTGAACGCGGTGGCGATCAGTGTGGCGTCACCGATGCCGACGGCTCTCACCCGTCCGCTGGAGTCCACGGTCGCGACCTCCGGATTGGTGGACGTCCACACCACGTCGGTGGGATCCGCGGCGCAGCGACTCGAGGCGCTCGCCCTCACCTGACCCTGTACGCCGATGTCGAGCGTGAGGCTGGCGGGACTTGGCGTGAGTACGCGAACGGGCTCGACGATGCCTTCACAGGATTCGCTGCCGCCACCACCACAGGCCGTGAGCGATGCAGCGAGAACAACGGACAGCAGAGTCCGTTGTAGCGGCACTGTGCGCAGCGACCTGCGCTGCGCGAAACGACTATCGATCATCGACACGGCACCAGGCTCAGAGAAACTGGCCGGCCCGCGTCGCACGTACAGCGCGCTGCAGGTGCCGGTCAGGACTACTGAGACCCGTCTCTGCGTGTATCGTGCCGTGACGCCACGGCTGAGTCAGGCTGGTGACACATCACGCGTGCATGCAGCACACGACGCACGCGTCGCGGACACGCCACGGGATCACTGCGCCACGCTGATCGTGACGAAGTCATTAGCGCCTGATGGCCCGATCACACGGATGCGCACGAGCTGATTTGAAGCCACGCTCACGTACGTGATCGTCGCCTGTGCGCCGGCAGCTGTCGCGATCGAACGCTGCAGCAGCGCGCCGCTGCTTGCGTTGCGCAGCTCGAGCGTCACCGGAAATCCGGCAGCCACTCCCGTCACACGCAACAGCTGCGCGCTGGACAGTGCGGGC
>JAYWIJ010000311.1:0-24101 GCA_043788935.1 Gemmatimonadaceae bacterium
GCAGCCGTGGCGCGCTTCCGTCGCGAGGCCAAGCTCGCCGCACAACTCGCTCATCCGGCCATCGTGCCGATTTACGACTGGGAGACGCGCGACGGCATCTCGTGGTACACGATGGAATTGGCCGAAGGGGGCTCGGTGGCGAGCCTCGTCAGTCGTGGCGGTGGCCAGCCGGCCGTGGACATCGCGACGCAGGTGGACGGCATTCTCGATGCGCTCGATGCGGCACACAGCGTCGGCATCGTGCATCGCGATCTCAAGCCCGAAAACGTGCTGATCGATCGCAATGCGCGCTGGCGACTCACCGACTTCGGCATCGCACATGGTCCCGGCTTCACCGAGCGGCACGGCGGCACGGGCACGCCCGAATTCGCGGCGCCCGAGCAGATCATGGGCGAGCCGCAGGGCGCCAGCGTGGACCTCTTCGCGCTCGGGGCGATCATCGCGTACACGGTGACGGGTCGTCCGCCGTTCGGCAGCGGCGATGCACGCGTGATCGTCGCTCGGCAGCTCAAGGGCGAGATGGACATCGATGGTGTGCCGACGCCGCTGCTGCCGTTTCTCGAGTGGGCGCTCGCGCCACATCAGGAGAAGCGATTTGCGGACGCCGCCGAGATGCGGAAGGCGTGGCACACGGCGCTCGACGAATTGCAGGACGACGTCGAGCGCGGGCAGTGGTGGTGGCGCTGGCTTGGCGGAAACTGACGCTCAGCCGATCAGTCCACGCACCGTTTTCACGTTCGCGAACGCCGCCAGTCCGTCGAAGCCCAGTTCGCGTCCATAGCCGCTGGCCTTGACGCCGCCGAAGGGCAGGGCCGGGTCGGAGACGACCGGCTGGTTGATCATCACGCTGCCTGCCTGGAATTCGCGGGCACAGCGTGCTGCGACGGCGGCGTCGTTGGTCCAGACGCTGGACCCCAGTCCAAAGCGCGTGCTGTTGGCGCGACGGATGGCATCGTCCACATCCGTCACGCGCCACACGCCGGCCACAGGTCCGAACAATTCGTCGATGGCCATCGGTGCGTCGTCGGGAATGTCGGTGACCACTGACGGCGGATACCACGCCGTGGCGCTGCCTGGATTGATGCAGCCGAGTTGCGCGACGGCGCCGAGCGCGAGCGTGTCCTGCACCTGTGCATGCAGCGCGTCGCGTGCGTGCACCGAGACCAGTGGGCCGACCGCCGTGGCAGCGGCACGAGGATCACCGATCGTCAGCGCACGCATCGCGTCGACGAACGCGGCCAGAAACGCATCGTACACCTGCTCGTGCACCAGGAACCGCTTCGCCGCGATGCACGACTGACCGCTGTTGACGCATCGCGCCTGCGCCGCCGCCGTTGCAACAACCGCGATGTCCACGTCGTGCCACACGAGGAATGGATCGCTCCCGCCAAGTTCGAGCACGACCGGTTTGAGCGCGGCACCCGCCGCCGCGGCGACCGCGGCACCCGCACGTTCGCTGCCCGTGAGCGTCACTGCCGCGATGCGAGCATCAGCGATGATCGCGGGTGTCTCGTCACGCGAGATGAGCAGCACTTCGAACAGTCCGTCAGGCCCGGCCGCGTCCTGCACGGCACGCTCCAGCGCCAGGGCGCATCCGCTGACGTTCTCGGCGTGCTTGAGCACCATCGTGTTGCCCACCAGCAGTGCCGGCGCGAGCACGCGCACCACCTGCCAGTATGGAAAATTCCAAGGCATGATCGCGAAGAGCACACCGATCGGGTCGAGCCGGATTTCGTCTCCGGGCTTCGGTCCGGCTTCCGGCATCAGCAGATCGGCGCGTTCCGCGTACCATTCGCAACACACGGCGCACTTTTCCACCTCCGACCGGGCTGCGGTGATGGGCTTCCCCATTTCGTCGGTCGCGGTCATCGCCAGCAGGTCGGCATGCGCACGGATCGAGGCGGCGATACGGCGTAAGAGCGCGGCACGATCGTGTGCGGGTGCGCGGCGCCATGCATCCTGCGCGTTGACAGCGCGCGACAGTCGTGTTTCGATCTGTCCAGCGTCGTGATGCGGATACTCGGCGACGGTGTCGCCACCGTGTGGATTGATGCTGGTCAGCGGCACGGGACAATGACTCCGGAATACAAAATGCACTGCACGGCACAAGGCACACGCTTCGGTGTGCTTGCAGGATAGCGAAACGGCGCGACCGCTGTGGTCGCACCAGCAGTCGTTACACTTTCCCCATCATGACGATTCCAGATAATCCGACGGTCGCGCCCGCCACCATCATCGGCGCCGATGGCGCCGAGATCAGAGTGGGACACCGTCTACTCGGCGCTGACGGCCTCGACGTGACCATTCCGCAGCCCACGGGGAAGTATCGTGCGGCGGCGGTCACGATCGTGCTTGGCCTCGGCATTCTGTGGGCCATGCTCCCGTTCGCGCCAGGCATCTTCGGTGCGGCCGTGTTCTACGTCCTGACGGTGAAGGGCTACAAGTGGTTACTGTCGCGACGCGTGCCGTCAGGGTTGGCGGCGACGGCGATGCTGCTGGTCATCGTGGTGTGCATCCTCGTGCCCGGCGGCGCGCTGGTCACCGTGCTGCTGGAACAGGTTCCGGACGCCATTCGCGGATTCGACACCGGGCCGCTGATGGCGAAGGTGCAGCGACTGCGCCTCGGGCCGATCAACGTCGGCGAACAACTCACGCGCGCCAGCGGCACCATCGCATCGTGGGCGTCGTCGAAGGCGCTGGGCGCAGTCGGCGGCGCGGCGCGCGGCACGCTCAATCTCGTCATCGCGCTGCTCGGCCTGTATTACCTGCTGATCGCCGCAGAAGATGTCTGGGTGCGCGTCAAGCGGTATCTGCCGTTTACGGAAGATGACAGCGAAGACCTGCGCGTGAAGTTCTACGAAGTGACGATGGCCACGGTGCAGGGGGTGCTCGCCGTCGCAATTGTTCAGGGTATTCTCGTCGGCATCGCCTTCGCCGTGCTGAGTCTCCCCAATCCGATCGTCTGGGGCACCGTCACCGCTATCGCGTCGGTACTGCCGCTCGTCGGCTCGGCGTTGGTCTGGGTGCCGGCCGCGATCATCCTCTTCGCCACGGGCAACGTCGGACAGGCCGTGGGGCTGACGATCTTCGGCGCGGTCGTCGTCGGTAACATCGACAACGTCATGCGCGCCGTGGTATCCAAGCGCGTGGGCAACCTGCATCCGCTCACCACACTCCTCGGTGCCTTCGCCGGCATCGAGTACATCGGACTCATCGGCGTCTTGCTCGGTCCGCTCGCGATCACCTGGTTTTTCGAACTGCTTGTGATCTACGACAAGGAATACGGCCTCACCGACCGCTACCGCCTGTTGCCGAAATCGTCGACGTAGCTCAGCGCGTCAGTTGCACTGATTCGATGCTTCGTGCGTGATCGGGGTGGGCGCGAACAGGCACGCCGGCACACCATGGCTGCGTGCTCGCCGCCCTCCGATCCGCCGCCGTGCTTGGCATCGATGCCACGCCGATCACCGTCGAGGTGAATGTCTCGCAGGGCCTGCCGATGTGGACCATCGTCGGCCTTGCGGACAGCGTCGTCAGGGAATCGAAGGAACGCGTCGTCGCCGCGCTGCGTGAATGTGGATTCCGTATTCCCTCCGTGCGTGTGCTCGCCGCACTCGCGCCCGCCGACGTGCGCAAAGTCGGCAATGGCTACGATCTGCCCATCGCACTGGGCTTTCTCGCCGCAACCGGACAACTGAGCGCCGACCGCATCGCCGGACTGGTGGCGATCGGTGAACTGGGTCTCGATGGTTCGATCCGCGCCGTGCGCGGCACGATGCCGGTGGCCCGCATGCTCGCGACATCGAACGATGGCGCGACGCTCCTGCTCCCACCGGCCAACGTCACCGAAGCGGCACTCGTCCGCGGCGTGAAGCTGGCCACTGCCGCCTCGCTGAAAGAACTGGTCGCGCTCCTGCAGCGCGGTCCGCTGCCCCCCGCCGACATGCCACCGACGCACATCGGCGCACCGCCCGACATCCCCGACTTCGCGGATGTCGTGGGTCAACCCACCGCCAAGCGGGCACTCCTCATCGCCGCAGCCGGTGGCCACAACGTCGCCATGACGGGCCCTCCAGGCACGGGCAAGACGATGCTCGCCCGCCGACTGCCCGGCATCCTGCCACCACTCACCGATGCACAACTGCTCGACGTGGTCGCCGTCCACAGCGTCGCGGGCACACTCAATGACGCACAGCTGCATGGCCGCATCCCCCCGTTTCGTGCACCACATCACACGGTCAGCACGGCGGGGCTGATCGGTGGCGGCTCAGGCCCGCGCCCCGGTGAAGTCAGCCTGGCGCACGGCGGGGTCCTCTTTCTCGACGAACTCCCCGAACTGAACGCCGCCGCCCTCGAGGCGCTGCGGCAGCCGCTCGAAGATCGTACCGTCACCATCGCGCGCGTCGCAGGCACCATCCGCTTCCCCTCCGACGTGTTGCTCGTCATCGCCATGAATCCTTGCCCCTGCGGCTTCGCTGGACACGCCTCCATCGCCTGTCACTGCGACGACCGTGCCCTCGCCCGCTACCGCCGACGCATCTCGGGACCACTCGCCGATCGCATCGATCTCCACATCCCGGTCGGCACCGTCCCGGTCGCGGCGCTCGACACGAATGACCGGCCACCGGAGTCCTCGATGCTCCGCGCCGCGGTCACTGCCGCACGGCGCCGCCAACTGGACCGCTACCACGCCCTCAACGCCGCCGTCGCACCACGCCTCCTGACGACAATTGGACAGTTCCAACCCGGCGCACTGGCCCTGCTCCGCGACGCCAGCGAACGCCTCGGACTCTCCGCCCGCGCCTGGCATCGCACACTTCGCGTCGCACGCACCATCGCCGACCTTGCCGCTGATCCCGACGTCTCGACCACCGCTGTGGCCGAAGCGCTGCGATACCGACGCACATACGACACCGCGACGCGCACACACACGCAGCGCGCCACCGCATGACACGGTCGCGAAGGGCACGAACCGTGCTGTGCAGAGTTACCTTCACCGGACGACGCTCCACGGGCGGTCCACGAGGCCATTCCGCCACGATCCGCCCTGCTTCGCGCGCATGTCCGAGTCTCCCACCACATCCGCTCATGAGGATCACGCCACGCCGCACAGCGCGGATGGTCATGCGGCGCATGCTCCCGGGATGATGGCGGACCATCTCCACTCCACCGCGGCGGCGCCGCTGCAACAACTGCTGGACACACTCGCCGCACTCGGTGATGCCGTGCTCGTGACGACCACGGCGGGCGTCATCACCCAATGGTCCGCCGGTGCCGAGGAGGTACTCGGCTGGCGCAGCGACGACGCACTCGGACAGCCACTCGTCGCGCTGCTCGATCCGTCACCAGCCGATGTCGACGCGCCGCACTCGGGCTCCCTCCTCGACGCCACACAGTGGCAGGGCGCCGCGACCGTCACACACCGCGCACGCACCAGAATCACGGTGCACCTCTCGCTGGCGCAGGTCGACACCGCCTCCAGCGACGGTCCCGATGCTCGCGCCATCGTGCTCCGCGTCCGCCCCTTCGCGGAACGCGCACATGTGGCGGCACCAGGCGACCTCGATCCAGGCCTCCTCCAACGCGCACTCGAACACGTCGGTGACGTCGTCCTGATCACCGCAGGGTCACCCGCCGATCCGACCACCGCGCGCATTGTCTACGTCAACGAAGCCTTCGAACGCACCACCGGCTTCCGACGTGATGAAGTACTCGGCCGATCACCGTCGATCCTCCGCGGACCGGATACCGACCGCGCCGCCGCTGATCGTATCGATACAGCCCTCCGTGACCATGAACGCGTCCGCGAGGAACTGCTGAACTACACCAAACAGGGCGAGCCGCTCTGGCTCGACGTGGACATCGTGCCGATCGACGGGCCGATGGGCACCTGCATGCAGTGGGTCGCCGTGGAACGCGACGTCACCTCGCAGAAGGGACAGGAAGTCGCACTCCGCGCCCGCGAAGAACGACTCCGCCTCGCGCTCAGCGCCGTCTGGGACGGTCTGTGGGACTGGCACGTTCCCACCGGCTACTGCTACTACGCCCCACGCTGGTACTCGATGCTGGGGTTCGACGAACACGCCCTCCCACCACACATCGACACCTTCCTCGACCTCCTCCATCCGCTCGACATCGCGGCCTGCGAACACGCCCTGCGCGAACACTTCGACGGACGCGCCGACACCTACGCGGTCGAGGTCCGCCTTCGCACGTCCAGCAACACGTGGCGATGGGTCCTCACCCGCGGAACCGTCGTCGAACGCGATACGCATGGACGCCCGGTGCGCATGGTCGGCACTCACACCGACATCGCCGAACGCAAACAGGCCGAACTCGCCCTGCGCACCAGCGAGGAACGGTTTCGTACCCTCACCATGGCATCGCCTCTCGGCATCTTCCTCACCGATGCCGCCGGCGACTGCACCTTCGCCACCCCGCGCATGCGCGACCTCTGGGGCGCCTCCGCCACCACGCTCCTCGGCAAGGGCTTCCTCGACGCGGCACACCCGGACGATCGTCACACCATCTTCGCCGCCTGGCAGAAGGCCGTCTCGGAAGGCAGCGCGCTGAGCATGGAGTATCGCGTCCTGCGACCTGATGGCGACGTGCGATGGGTCTGCGAACGCACCGCCCCGCATCGCGACGGAAACATCGTCACGGGATTCGTCGGCACCGTCGAAGACATCACGGCGCAGAAAATGGCCGCTGACGATCGCCGCCGCCTCGAAGCGCAAATGCAGCACGCCCAGAAACTCGAAAGCCTCGGCGTCCTCGCGGGCGGCATCGCGCACGACTTCAACAACCTTCTCGTCGGTATCCTCGGTAACGTCAGCGTCGCGCGACAGGACGTGCCCGCCGCCACCCCGCACGAAGAAGTGCTGGCCGACATCGAGACGGCCGCACGACGCGCCGCCGAACTCACCACGCAGCTCCTCGCCTACGCCGGCAAGGGACGCTTCAACGTGCAGCCCCTCGACGCCTCCGCCGCCGTGCGTGAAACCTCCTCGCTGCTGCACTCCGCCATCTCCAAGCGTGCGAAGCTCACGCTCGCACTTGGAGACGATCTTCCCACGGTCTCCGCCGACGGCACGCAGATCCGGCAGGTCATCATGAACCTGCTCACCAATGCCTCCGAGGCATTGAACGACCATGCCGGGGAGATCACGCTGCGCACCGGCATCATGCATGCGGATGCCAACGTCCTCGCTGCATGCCTTGCCGCCGATGGCGTCACGCCCGGAGATTTCGTGTTTGTCGAGGTCACCGATACCGGCATTGGCATGAACCGGGAAACACTGTCGCGCATCTTCGACCCGTTCTTCACCACGAAGTTCACCGGACGCGGACTCGGTCTCGCCGCCACACTCGGCATCGTGCGCGGTCACCACGGTGCCCTCCACGTCGAGACGGCTCTCGGCATGGGCACCACCTTCCGCGTGCTGCTGCCGGTTGCCGAAACGCTGCCGCAAGCCAGCCGGACACCACAACCCCTCGTCAGCACCGCGCGCCAGGGCACCATTCTCGTGGTGGACGACGAGGAAGCCGTCCGCAACGTCGCGCGCCGCATGCTCGAACGCAGTGGATACCTCGTCATCACCGCCGGCGATGGCGACGAAGCCCTGCGCACCTTTGCGACCCACGAGGCAGATATCGTTGCCATCATCTCCGATGTGACGATGCCACGGCTCAGCGGCATCGAACTCCTCGCTCAACTCCGCCGCCGGAAGAAGACCGTCCCCGTGGTCCTGGCCAGCGGTTACGCCTCCGACTCGCTGGAGATGGTGGACGGCGACACATCGCCGGTGTTCGTGCAGAAACCGTTCACCACCGGTGCACTGATCGCCGGGATCGACGCCGCCTTGGCTCGCCGAGGCAGCGGACGGGTATAGCCACAAGGCACTGCGGAACCACGGATGAAGCGGGTGGCGACGCGGGCGGAGCGCGGGTGTGGGAACGGACGGAGTCAGACGCGCCGTCGCTGCCCCATCGTCCCCCCGGCGACTAACCTTGCCCGCAGGCCGCGGCACGCCGCACCACACCTGTCCGACCCTCACCGCCCCCGGAGTCGCTCGCCGTGTTCGGCTGCTTCCGTCGCCTGATCAGTCTCGTCATCCTCGGCGTCGTCGCCGTGGCGGCCTTCCTCACCCGCGACACCTGGCTCCCCAAGGCCCGCGCGCTCGTCGGCGCAGCAGCAGGCAGCGACTCGTCCGGCGCCGACTCGGCGGCCGCCATCGCCGCGGACACCGGATGGATGTCACTCTCCTATGGCGCCGCCGAGAAGGGGAAACAGGCCATCGAAAAACTTCGGAGCGGGAAAGGCGCAGCGCGCGTCAGCCTCACGGCCGGCGAATTCGCCAGCGCCGCCCTCGACTCGCTGATGTCGCAACTCCCCGCCAGCACCGATTCGCTGCAGGTGCGTACCAGCGGCAACGAGTTCCAGGTTCGCGCCCTCGTGCGGCTCGCGGATCTCGGCGGTCGCGCCGCACTCGGTCCACTCGCCGCCATGCTCGGCGATCGCGAACGCCTGATGCTGGGTGGAACCCTCGAACCCACCACCACCGAAGGGGTAGCGCAATTCAGGCTGACGCGCGTGCAGGTGGGCGACTTCGCCCTCCCCAGCGCTGTCATCCCCAAACTCGTCGAGACGATCAAGCAGCGGCGCGGCGCGGTTACTGCTGGCGTCGAGGCCAGCGCCTTGCCCGTCAGGTTGCCCGCCGGCATCGGTGACATCCGTGCCGGGCAGGGCCGAATCACGATTTACCGAACCGCTCCGTGAACCGTCGCATCCTCGTCATCGATGACGAAGCCCCGATCCGCTCCGCACTCGGCCAGCTCCTCGAGTATGAAGGCTATGAAGTCCGCACGGTCTCCAATGGCCACGACGGCCTGACGGAGTACGACAAGTTCCGGCCACATCTGGTGTTCAGTGACGTGAAGATGGCCGGCATGGACGGCCTCGATGTGTTGCGGGCGCTGCGTGCCAAGGACTCACGCGCCCTGGTCGTGATGATCAGCGGGCACGCCACGCTCGCCACCGCCGTCGAAGCCACGCAGGCCGGTGCCTACGACGTGATGGAGAAGCCGCTCGACACCGACCGGATTCTGGTGCTGCTGCGCAACGCGCTGCGTCACCTGGACCTCGAAGAGGAAAACGCGACCCTCCTCCAACAGCTCGATGCACGCCGGGAAATCGTGGGGCAGAGTCATTCCATCATCTCGCTGCTCGAACGCATCGACAAGGTCGCGGCCACACCGGCGCGTGTGCTGATCACCGGCGAGAATGGCACCGGCAAGGAACTCGTGGCCCGCGCCGTCCACCGCGGCTCGCAGCGTACGAAAAAGCCGTTCGTCGAGGTCAACTGTGCCGCCATTCCCGGTGAACTGATCGAGAGTGAACTGTTCGGCCACATGCGCGGCTCGTTCACGGGCGCCGTCGCCGATCGTCCCGGCAAATTCGAGCAGGCTGACGGCGGCACGCTCTTCCTCGACGAAATCGGCGACATGTCACTCGCGGCGCAGGCCAAGGTGCTGCGTGTGCTGCAGGACGGCGTGGTCACGCGCATCGGTGGCAACAAGCCCGTGCAGGTGGACGTGCGCGTGCTCGCCGCGACGAACAAGGATCTCGCGCATGAAATTGCCGAGGGGCGCTTTCGGGAAGATCTGTTTTATCGGCTGAATGTCGTGCCGATCAGCGTGCCGCCGTTGCGCGAGCGCCGTGAGGATATTCCGCTGCTGATCGCCTTCTTCGTGCAGCAGATGGCGCAGCGTGACGGCATCGCGCCTCGCCGGTTCGCGCCGGATGCCGTGGCGGCACTGACGGAGCTCGACTGGAGCGGCAATGTGCGGGAGCTCCGCAACACGGTGGAGCGGTTGCTGATCCTTGGTGCCGGCGACGGCGTGACCGTTGCCGATGTGCATCGCCTCGTCGGGCGTCCGAGTGCCGACACCGCGGGGCTGGGCGCGCTGATGCAGTGCAAGACGTTCGAGGATTTCAAACTGGCGGCAGAAGAGGCGTTCCTGCGCGTGAAGCTGCGCGAGCACGACTGGAACGTCAGCGAAACGGCGCGTGCGTTGGACATGCCCCGTTCCAATCTGTACAAGAAGATCGAGCGCTACGGCCTCGTGCGTGCCGGTATGTCGGCCACCTGATGGCACGCGTCAACCGCTACGGGCAGGCCATCGGTGATGCGGTGCTCAACTGGGCGCCGCCGCCAGTGCCGCCGAGTGAGGTGCTGACGGGAGTGCGCTGCGACCTGGAGCCGCTCGATCTCGATCGGCATGGCGACGCGCTGTTCGACGCGAACGAACGTGGCGATGGCAGTGCGTGGACCTATCTGTTCGCCGAGCCGCCGGCGTCGCGTGAGGCGTATCTCCGCTGCATGCACGAAACGTTCGCGGGTGCTGATCCACTCTGCTTCACCATCGTCGATCGTACGGCACGTGCGGCGGTCGGTGTGGCCAGTTACATGCGCATCGTGCCGGAGCACGGCTGCATCGAGGTGGGGCACATCAACTTCTCGCCCGCGTTGCAGCGTACGCCCATCGCGACCGAGGCCATGTACCTGATGATGCGGCGCGTCTTCGAGATCGGGTATCGCCGCTACGAGTGGAAGTGTGATGCGCTGAACGCACCCTCGCGTGCGGCGGCGCAGCGGCTGGGCTTTTCGTTCGAGGGTGTCTTCCGTAACGCCATCGTCTACAAGGATCGCAATCGCGACACGGCCTGGTATTCGATCACCGACGCCGAGTGGCCCGCCGTGCGTGGCGCGTTCGAACAGTGGCTGTCGCCGGAGAACTTCGATGCGCATGGATCGCAGCGGGTGCAGCTGCGGTGGCTGACCGCGAAGCTGCTGCGCGCCGTGGGGTGAGGCGGAGCGCCGTCGAGTGAGCGCATCCCGTCACGCGCATCGATTCAGCTTTGTGCGGGTGGCGGCAGTTCGACGCCCGGCACCACAGCGCCGATGAGTGCAAGAAATTGCACTTCCTCCGCCGGCGAGATGATCGCGACGCCCGCAGTGCCGTAGTCGATCTCGAGGCGACGGAGTGAGAGCGCTGGTCCGGACATCAGCGTGTTGCTGCGTTGGACACGACGGATGCTTGCCAGCGGAATCCGGATGCGCACCGGGCCGCCGCGCACGAGCAGCTCGGTCTCAGTGACGGTGTACGATGTGTCCATCAGCAGCCACGCCACCAGCGCCGTCGCCGTCACCAGCACGATACCGGGAATCAGCAGATTGTCGTCGCCTGCGCGGAGCAGCGACACGATCGTGCCGCCGCTGAGTACGACCGGCGCCAGCAGCAACGCGCCAACTACGGCATCGACGCGCGACCGGAAGCGACGGCTCATCGTCCGCTCGTCGAACGCGATTTCAGGGAGAGCTCTTCAAACACGCGTTCCGTTTCCGCAACGTTCTCGCCATTCATGATGACGACACCCGTCGTCGCAAAGACCATGATATACGGTGGACGGGACGTGTTGACGAACAGTCGGACGCTGCCATGTGGCTGCATCGCGAACCGTCCCGCGTACGCGTTCCCGAACTGGAAGCCGTTCTGCTTCGCTCCGAGCCCCGAGAGTGTCCGTGCCAGGCGCACACTGTCGATGGCCGCCAGCGGGATCGTGGCGCTGAACCCTGCGCCGCGAATCGAAAGCTCCGTCTCGCTGCGCGTGATCGTCGCCGGCCGCAGGCTGAACAGGATCACGACGACAATGAGCAGTGCAAGCGCGCCCAGCGCCGCAAGGAGACGAGTGCCCTGACGGGCCGATTCCGCGTCTGCTGCCACCATCGCAGCACGGCGTGTGGCACCCGCGAGCTCCTGCTCCGATATCGCCGACCCTCTCGACATGTCGATGCTCCATGATGACGCGGACGTTTTGCCGCTTCATGAATCTAATCGCGTTTGGACCGTCTGTCAGTGTTCATCGCCAGCGCTGTTGGCGCGACGTCCGGGCACCGCGGCGTCCGTGACCAGCGCGCGACTCTCATCGATACACGTGACCGATGCGCCCCCAGCGAACGTCGGTGACGGCGGGCAGTGCGCGATCCGAGTCGGTCGCGTTGTAGCTGTAGTAGACGAACACCGGTCGCCCGCGCACGTTGGCGCGTGGTGCAAAGCCCCAGAAGCGACTGTCCTTGCTGGCATGGCGATGATCACCGAGCATGAACAGCATGCCGTCGGGCACGCGGATGGGGCCCCAGTTGTCGAGCGAGGGTGTGGCCGGTGGCTCACCGAATCGCGATCCATGCACCGCGTGCGACGACTGCCATGCAAACGCCGGGTCGGTGTAGTCGGTCGCGGCAGGCGCAGCGGCGTTCGATTCCGGCGACGGGTAGCGCACTCCGTTCACCCGCAGCACGCCATCGCGCATGAGCAGCGTATCGCCGCCGGTGCCCCAGAGCCGCTTCACGAGGGTCGGGCGCGGGTCGTTGCCGATCGCGGCCTCGTCCGCCTGATACGGCGACTCGAGCACCACGATCTCACCGCGCGACGGGTCGTCATAGCCGGGCAGCGAGACGTCGGTGAACGGGATGCGCGCGCCGTACGCCAGGTTGTTCACCACCAGCCAGTCGCCGACGAGCATCGTCGGCTCCATGCTCCCTGACGGAATGCGATAGGTCTGACCGACGAGCGACTGTACGGAGATGACGAGCAGCACCGGCACTGCCCATGCCCGGACAGCGCCGCGGAGGCGCGACGAAACGGTGCGGTCGGTCGGCGTCGGCGGCGTCTGATGGTCGGGCGGGGCAGGGCGGCGGGGGTGCTTCGACATGGGAGGCCTCGGTCGGAGTGACGTGTGGGTGCATCGAACTACGGCTGGCCTCCCCTCCGGATTCAGGGAGTGCGGTCTGATCTGAGCCCCGCCTGGCCGCCTCTGCCCATTTGCCGGGACGTATCTTTGGCATTGCTGCGCCGCCGTCCACGGTCGGGCGCGGACCCCTTCTTCCCAGTGCACCATGCCCGACTTCCAGAATTACATCGCCGGCCAGTGGGTGGCGCCGTCCACCGGTGGATACTTCGAGAACCGCAACCCGGCCGACACCACCGATCTGATCGGCCGCTTCCCGCGCTCGTCGGCGGAAGACGTGAACCGCGCCGTGACGAGTGCCGTGAAAGGCTTCGCCGCGTGGAAGGCCGTGCCGGCTCCAGCTCGCGGTGACGTGCTCCGCCGGGTCGGGGACCTGCTGACCGCACGCAAGGAAGAACTCGCCGACCTGATGACCCGTGAGATGGGCAAGCCGCTCGCGGAGACCCGCGGCGACGTGCAGGAAGGCATCGATACGGCCTACTACGCCGGCACCATGGGACGGCAGCTCTTCGGCCACACCGTGCCCAGTGAGCTGAACAACAAGTGGGCGATGAGCTTCCGCCGTCCGATCGGCGTCTGCGGGCTCGTCACCCCATTCAACTTCCCGCTCGCGATCCCCACCTGGAAAAGCTTTCCGGCGCTGCTGTGCGGCAACTCGGTGGTATTCAAGCCTGCCGAGGACGTGCCGCACACCGTTGCGGTGCTGGTGGAAATTCTGCTGGAGGCTGGCGTGCATCCCGAGGCCGTGCAGCTCGTGCATGGTCTGGGCGAGGAAGTTGGCGCCGCGCTGGTCTCGCATCCCGATGTGCCGGTCATCTCGTTCACCGGCTCCACCGAGACGGGATCGCTGGTGGGCGAGATCTGCGGGCGGATGCACAAACGGTTGTCGCTGGAGATGGGTGGCAAGAATGCGCAGATCGTGCTCGACGACGCGAATCTGGAGCTGGCGCTCGAGGGGGTGCTGTGGGGCGCCTTCGGCACCACTGGTCAGCGCTGCACCGCCACGTCGCGCCTGATCCTGCAGGCCGGCATCCACGACCAGTTCCTCGAGCGTCTGGCGTCCGCCGCTTCGAAGCTGCGGCTGGGCGATGGTCGCAAGGCCGGCACCGACGTGGGGCCGGTGATTCACGAGGCGTCGCGTGACAACATCGAGAAGTACGTGGAGATCGGGACCAAGGCGGGTAACACGCTCGTCACGGGTGGGCAGCGGGCCACCGGCGGGGATCTCGATCGCGGCGTCTTCTTCCAGCCCACGATCTTCGCCGGGGTGACGCCGGGCGACCGGATCGAGCAGGAGGAGATTTTTGGCCCCGTGCTGAGCGTGATCAGGGTCGCTGACGCCGACGAGGCATTCCGCGTGAACAATGGCGTGAAGTACGGGCTGTCGTCGTCGCTCTACACCCGCGACGTGAACCTCGCCTTCCGTGCACTGAATGAACTCGATAACGGCATCACCTACGTCAACGCGCCGACGATCGGCGCCGAGGCGCACATGCCGTTCGGGGGCGTGAAGCAGACCGGCAATGGCCACCGCGAGGGTGGGTGGGAGGTGTACGACTTCTACTCCGAGACGAAAGTCGGCTACATCGACTACTCGGGCCGCTTGCAGCGCGCGCAGATCGACAACTACTGACCTGTCGGCGTCCGGTGCCTGCGCTGCAGCGATAGGCACCGACGTGCGATCCCCGGGTACGGAGAATGTGGCGGCGCCGTGCCATGTTGTCCGTCCCGCGACGGCGCGGTTCCGCAGATGCCTTGCGGCAGCATGCAGCGCCGGATTGCTTCTTGTTTCGGGACGCCGGGTGCGCGCGTCGACGATGCGCACCCCGGTTCCGACCTCACCGCGTGATCCCGTCCGGCAGCCGTCATGGACCAGGCCAGCTCAAGTCAGCCACCGCAGCGTGCGATCTCCGAGACGGAGCGTCGCGACGCGCTGCGCAGGGTGAATCGCCGCGGCCTGTCGTGGCTGTGGGAATGGGCGAAGTCATTCAGCACGACGGTGCTCGTGATCATCGTCGTCCGCACCTTCCTGATCGACATCTTCCGGATTCCGAGCAGCAGCATGGAAGGCACGCTGCTGGTCGGCGACATCCTGTTCGTGAACAAGCTGGCGTACGGCGCCGAGGTGCCGCTGTCCACCAAGCGGCTGCCGCCGATGCGCGCGCCGGAGCATGGGGACGTGGTCGTGTTCAAGTGGCCACTGGATCACGCCAAGCCGTTCGTGAAACGGCTGGTCGGATTGCCGGGCGACACCATTGCCATGCGTGCGGGTCGCGTGCTGCTCAACGGGGTCGAGCAGCGCGAGCAGTTCACGCGCCGCATTCCTGGTGCGGCCGAACCGGTCGCGATGGAATTCGAATGGCTGCGCCGTGCGCTGCTGCCCGAGGCGCACGCGTCGCCCGGTGCGCATCCCACACGGAACAACTGGGGCCCGCTGGTGGTCCCGGAGCACAGCTATTTCGTGCTCGGTGACAACCGCGACAACTCGTCGGACAGCCGCTACTGGGGCTTCGTGTCCGATTCGCTGCTGCTCGGTCAGCCATTGCTCGTGTACTACAGCGTGGTGCCGGACTCCGTCTCGCATGGCTCGTGGATGTCTCGCGTACGATGGCATCGCATCGGCGAACGGGTGCGATGAGGCACCGACGGCGGTCGTAGCGTCTGTTCCATTTGCAGGACACGCGGAATCTCCCCCCTTCCGCGCGCAGGTTCGCCCCCGTCGCTGTCAGGAGCGCGTCGTATGCCGGTGTCCCGTCGCAGCAAGCTCGCCTCGGATGAAGGATCACTGGACCAGTACCTGAAGGACATCAGTCGGTATCCCCTGATCACCCGTGAACGTGAGGCCGAACTGGCCCGCGCCATCCGCGCGGGTGACCGCGAATCGCTCGACACGCTGGTCCGCTCCAACCTGCGCTTCGTGGTGTCGGTGGCGAAGAAATACCAGAATCAGGGGGTCTCACTGTCCGACCTGATCAACGAGGGCAACCTCGGCCTCATCCGCGCGGCACAGAAGTTCGACGAGACGAAGGAGATTAAGTTCATCTCGTACGCCGTCTGGTGGATCCGGCAGGCCATCCTGCAGGCGCTGGCGGAGCAGAGCCGGATCGTGCGCGTGCCGCTGAATCGCGCCGGCACGCTGCATCGCATCGGCAAGCGCGCCAGCGCCATGGTACAGGAACTGGGGCGCGAGGCCACGCACGACGAGATCGCCAAGGACATGTCGATCTCTGTGGACGAGGTGTCGCTGACGATGGGCATCGCACAGGGGCATGTGTCGCTCGACTCCCCCGTCACGCCCGGCGAAGACAACCGTCTCAGCGACTACCTGGCCGATACGGAGCATGCGTCGCCGGAAGAGGAGATGGTCGAGAAGGCGATGATGGAGACCGTCGAAGGCGCGCTGCACAAGCTCAAGGAGCGCGAAGCCCGGATCCTTCGCATGTACTTCGGCCTCGACAAGCACGAGCCGCTGACGCTCGAGGAGATCGGCCTGCAGCTTGGCATCACACGTGAGCGGGTGCGCCAGATCAAGGAGAAGGCACTGAGCCGCCTCCGGCATGTGAAGAACGCCGCCGCACTCGAGAGCTTCTACGCGTCCTGAGCAATCCGGGGACCACGGGGATCGTCGTCCGTCTGTCGTCTGATCAAAGGGTCAGACACCATGGTCGGGTGATCTGCCGATCAAAGGGTCAGACACCATGGTCGGCAGGCCCGTATCTTTGTGCTGTCGCGGCCAGCTCGCGGCGCCCCCGCCCGTCAGAGGATACCCCCCATGGCCGATACGAATTCGTTCGACGTCACCACCAGCGTCGATCTGCAGGAAGTGGACAACGCCGTCAATCAGGCGCAGAAGGAGGCCGCGCAACGGTATGACTTCAAGGGCGCCCTCGTCGAAATCAACTTCAAGCGCGCCGAGAACAAGGTCGAGCTGAAGACGGACAGTGACATGCGCATGGAAGCGCTGCTCGACATGCTGAACGCGAAGCTGATCAAGCGTGGCGTGCCGGTGAAGAACCTCGACATCGGTGAGACGAAGCCGATGGGCGGCGACACGCTGATGAAGACGATCGGCCTCAAGATGAGCCTCGATGGCGACACGGCGAAGAAGGTGGCCGCCGCGATCAAGGCCGCGAAGTTCAAGAAGGTGCAGGCCGCCATTCAGGGCGAGCAGGTGCGCGTCACGTCGCCATCGCGCGATGATCTGCAGCAAGCCATGGCGCTGCTGCGCAAGGAGGACTTCGGCGTGGAGCTGCAGTTCGGCAACTACCGATGACCCTCACCGAGTCGCGTCGCGTCACGCCCGCCGGCATCGCACGCGCTGCGCAGGGCATCAGCGCTGTGTTCACGCACACGCCGGTGGTCCAGCACGACGATCTCGATGCGTGGCTCGGTGCGCGAATCACGTGCAAGGTGGAAAGCCTCGGGCCGTTGCGATCATTCAAAGGGCGTGGCGGCGACTGGTTCATGAAGCAGCGTACCGCCACCGGACCTGTCGTCGCCGCGTCGGCGGGGAACTTCGGACAGGCGCTCGCCCATGCCGCGCGCGCGGCGGGTGTGTCGTGCACGATGTTCGCATCGGTGAACGCCAGCCCGCTCAAGGTGGCGCGGATGCGTGCACTCGGCGCGACCGTCGTACAGGAAGGCACGGACTTCGACGCGGCCAAGGATGCCGCGCGTGCGTACGGTCTGCAGCACGGCATCGAGTTCGTCGAGGACGGCAAGGCGCTGGCGATCACCGAGGGCGCCGGCAGCATCGCCGTCGAACTCGCGAATGCCGTGACGCTCGACACGCTGCTGGTGCCACTCGGCAACGGTGCGCTGCTGGCTGGCGTCGCGACGTGGATGCGCGCCGTGTCGCCGCAGACACGCATCGTCGGTGTGGTGGCCGAGGGTGCGCCGGCGATGTTGCGCGCGCTGACGGGCATCCAGGTCGACATGCATGCGCCGGTGCAGACCATCGCCGACGGCATTGCGGTGCGTGTGCCGGTGCCTGAGGCTGTAAGTGATCTGCGTGGCTTGGCCGATGATTACGTGGCGGTGAGCGAGGAAGCGATCACCGCCGCAATGCGCGGGATGATCGCGCATGCGGGGCTGATCATCGAGCCGGCCGGCGCGGTGGGGATCGCCGCACTGCTGTCGGCGGCGCATGGGGCGTACGGAGAGCGCGTGGGGACGATCCTGTGTGGTGGGAATGTGACCACCGAGCAGTTGACGGCGTGGGGTGTGCTGCGGGGCGCGGTGGGGTGAGTTCACGGCAGCGCTACACGGTGTTGTCGTACTGCATGTTGCTGTCGAGCATTTCCCGGAGTCGCTCGAGCTGTCCGCCGTGCCGCTGCATCCACGCATGGAACGCGGTGCCGGGCTGTGCGAGGATGTCGAGGAGGTGCATGCCGTTGGCGGCTTCATCGTGGCGGCGTGTGGCGTGGCCGACGGCGGCGTGCATCGCGTCGCGGACCTCCGACGACACTTCCGGTACTGCACCGGTCGGCGCCGTTCCAGTCACGCGGACGCGAGCGAGGACTTCGTCGCGAAAATTCATTTAGTCGGCCACCGCGCCGCGGGCGATGGAATATTGCGTGATGCCGCCAGCGCGAAGCATGCCGATGACGAGGTGCTCCATGGATACCTCTGCGGCACCGTCGCGGGCGGCGTCGTCAGTGGCAAGTTGCAGGATACGCTGCAGTTCCGGCGACGTCTCGAGCGTCGGTGCAGGGCGCTGTTCGCGCGCGGCGAGAGTCGCCGGCACGTCGACGCCGCAGCACGCGGCGATGCGCGTCGCGCTGTCGTTCCAAGGCATGCGCAGGAGATGATGCTCCCCGGCCAACTCTCGTGCCGTCGGCATGCCCGTGGACGGCGAGGTCAAGTCGGGATCGGCGCCATGCGCCACCAGGCATTCGACGGCCAGGAGGTTGAAGTGACCGACGGCGATGCTCAGCAGCGAGTGGTCCCACGCCATGCTGTTGACCGGTAAGCCGTGCGCCAGCAGTTGCTCGAGCACTGCTACCCGTCCGTTCAGCACGGCGACGTATGCCGTTTCGAAGAGGATGGTTTCGTCATCGGCGTCGGCATGACTCGGCCATGGGAAGGGACCGACCGCCGTGAAGTCGGGTCGGTGCGCGCGCGCCGCGCTGGTCACGCGTCCGGCATCCCCAAGAAACCCGGCGACCGTCGCGACATCGCCAAGTCCGGCGGCGACCCACAGCGCGCGTCGCGGCGTGACGTGACGCGCGATCAGGTCCACGCACTCGCCCTTGCCGTAGCGCAACAGGGCGTACTCCAATACTGAGAGACCGTTCGGCGCGATCCACGTCGGATCGGCGCCACGGTCCAGCATTGACCGCACGTCGGCTGCGTTCAGGAACGTGCTGCCGCAGAGCTGCGCGTGCCGGCGTGTGTCAGGGTCGAGCCCATGCGTCCGGAGCCAGTCAATGATGGGGCGCATCGCCTCGACGCCCTGCTCCCGTTCCGCCCACAGCGCAAAGTTGACGATCCCGCCGTTCCGGGCGGAGTCGCGTTCACTCGGCCGAAGGAGTTCGGGGTGCTGCCGCGTGATGTCCTGCAGGGCGGCGAGATCTGCACGGTGCAGTGCCCGGATTGCCAGCTGCATGGCGTCCACGTCCCAGCCGTCATCGCGCACCTCGAGCGCTGCTTCCGCCTTCGCGATCAGCGCGGACCACGACGCACAGCCGATGTCGCGCGCGAGCGCATGCCGCGCTTCGTCCTCCGAGATCCTTGCACGAAACACCTCCTGCAGCGAGAGGCCGAAGAAGCGAGGCGTGTATTCGGCGAGGATCTTGCCCGCCCGCGCGCGCCGCTTCGCATGATCTGCCAGCAGTGATCGCGCCCAGTGTTCGTACGCCGATGGAGCCGCAAGCGTGGAGTGCTGGCGATGGCGCTGCCGTTCCGCGGTGGTGAAGTAGCGCACGAGTCGCGTCCAGCTGACGAAGCCGTACTCGCGCGCCAATGTGAGCTGGGCGTCCGCGAGCGCGGAGGTGGAGGCGGGTTGGACGTGTGCCGCGGACTGCGTCGCGTGCACGCGTGCGATGGCGGCGGGATCGTTCGCGCGGAGCTGCTTCAACAACTCCTTTGCTTCCTTCCGCGCGAACTCGAGGTTCGGCGTCGGCGGCAGTGGCCGAAGTGCGGTCATGACTCCTCCTTTCGGTGCAGCCCATGTCCGCGTGGCGGGCTCGAAAAGAAGGTCGGATTGTGACGCGCAGCGTGCGGATCGAGACGGATGGGACACTCCCTTCCCGCGGACCGGGGGCGCTCCGGAGGCGCACCCTATTGTCGTCGCTCGGAGGCGGTGATGTCAAGTCCGGGCCTCCGCAATTCGGCCACAGTGCATGAATTGCCGCACAAGCGTGTCAGTTGACAGGATGTGCGCGGCGGACCGCGCGTCCGCACCGCACGATCACTCCCGGAGCCGCACCCGCCACGTCTGCCGCTGCAGCGCACGCCCGAACCGCGGATCGCCTGTCTCATGCACGTGACGAAATCCCGCGGCATGAAACAGCAGTCGCGCCGTCTTCATCGCGTCATGCATCTCCAGCTGCAGCGTGTCGTATCCGGCGCGCGTCGCGAATGCGATCGCCTCGCTGATCAGCCTCCGGCCGATGCCGATGCCACGCGCGTGCGACTCCACATGCAGCAGCAGCAACTCCGCCGCGTCCGGCGCCACGCGGCGTACGAAGACGCTGCCGACCGGTACGCCATTGCGCTCCGCAATCCAGACGCAATCGCTCTCGGCATCGAAGCGCTCGAGAAAGTGTGCTGCGGCACCGAGCATCACGGTTTCGAACGCGCCGGCGAGTTCGAACTCCTCCATCATCGACGCAATCGTGCGCTGCACCACGACGCTCACATCGCCCACGCGGTGCGGTCGCAGCAAGTACGGCGCCGCGTCACGCCCAGGCACGTCCATACCGAACGCATTCTCGATCCGCTCCATCGCGTCGAGGATCGGCGCGTGCACGTGCGCCGGCAGCATGCGCACCAGCGCGGCGTAGCGCGCGGTCGTGATCGACTCCACCGTCGTCACCTCAGCGCGTCCCGCAGCCGTCAGTGACAAGAGCTGCTGACGGCTGTCGGCGCTGTCGGCGGATCGGGCGATGATGCCCGTCGTTTCGAGCCGGCGCAGGACGCGACTCAGATAGCCGGCGTCGAGCCCGAGCGAGCGGCTGAGCGCGGTGACGGTACGATGCTCGTACTGCGCGAGCTCGACCAGGACGCGGATCTCGGTGGCTGAGTACGAGCTGCCCGCCGGCCCGGCCTCGAGCGAGGCGAGGCGGTGCGAAAAGAATCGCGCGAACCGACGCAATGCGTCGATTTTCTGGTCGAGCGGGAGGTGAGACATGTGCACGGGGCAGGGAGATGCTTGCCTGAAGCACGAGAATGTATGCCGTCGGCCCGAAAATCGCGCCGCTCGGAGCGCCGGACCCTGGTGTCTGCCCCCCTGATCGCCTGTGGCCCCGACCTTGGTGTCTGACCCTTCGATCGGCGTGTGTCCGCCCCAGCACTCCCCCCGACCCCCGGGTCCGGTAACTTCCTCCGATGAGAATCGGCTTCATCACGCTGGGCTGCGACAAGAACACCGTCGACACCGAACGCTACCTCGCACGACTCGCAGCTTACGGCGGCGAATATACGGATGACCTCGCCCTGGCTGAGGTCATCGTGGTCAACACCTGCGGCTTCATCGACGCGGCCAAGCAGGAGTCGATCGATGCCATCATCGACGCCTCGCGCCACAAGATCGATGGCGCCTGCCAGGCCGTCGTCGCGCTCGGCTGCATGGTGCAGCGTCACAAGGACGAGCTCGCCGAAGCGATCCCCGAGGTGGACCTCTTCCTCGGCACCACCGACGTCGACCAGCTGATCCCGCAGCTGCAGCAGCGTGGCCTCATCGACGCCGCCCCGATGATGCATCCCGGCGAACGGATCTTCAGCGGTGACGCACCCCACGTGCGGTACCTGAAGGTCAGCGAAGGCTGTGATCACGGCTGTGCGTTCTGCGCCATCCCGCTCATGCGCGGCAAGCATCGCAGCTTCGCCCTCGCCGACGTGATCCGCGAGGCGCAGCTTCTCGAGCTGCAGGGCGCGCGTGAAGTGAGCCTCGTCGCGCAGGATCTGGCGCACTACGGACGCGATCGTCGCGACGGCACCGGCCTCCCCGAGCTTCTCGAAGCGTTGATCCGGGAGACCGAGATCCCGTGGTTCCGGAATCTCTATCTCTACAACGCCGGCATTACACCGCGCCTGCTGGAAGTCGTCGCGAACAACCCGCGCATCCTCCCGTACCTCGACATGCCGGTGCAGCATGGCAGCGACGCCGTGCTCACGCGCATGCGTCGCCCCGAGCGTCGGAAGGTGATCGCCGAGAAGGTCGCACGGTTCCGTGATGCGGTGCCGGATCTGACGATCCGCACCACCTGCATCGTCGGTTTTCCTGGCGAGACCGACGAGGATTTCGACATCCTGATGGACTTCCTGGCAGAGATGCAGTTCGATCGCGTGGGTGCGTTCACCTACAGCGCGCAGGAAGGCACCGCCGCTGCGAACATGATCGACGACGTGCCCGACGAAGTGAAGCACGAGCGCCTGGATGCGTTGCAGCGCGTACAATCGGCCATCACGGCCGAGCGATACGAACGGCACATTGGACGCACGGTACAACTGCTGATCGACCGCGCCGGCAGTGACGACGAATTCGCGGTGGCGCGTGCGCCCTGGCAGGCCGACGACATCGATGGTGTCACGCACGTGGACACAAATGCCCCCATCGGATCGCTCGTCGAAGCGACGATCACCGATGTGGTCGATGATTACGACTTCGAGGCCACGGCCACCGGAATCGTGCTGCTGCCGCCGGCGTTTTCGGCAAGCCAGCGCAGTACGCGTGCCCTGCCGTTGGTCTCTTCCTCCATGGGGAGCTTTGGACGATGACGGCAACGGGTGTGGTGACTTCGGAATCGCAGGCGATCATGGCGCGCGCGCGCCAGCTCTTTCCGGGCGGCGTGAATTCGCCCGTGCGCGCGTTCGGTGGTGTGGGTGGTGAACCGTTCGTGGTGCAGCGCGGCGAGGGGCCGTACATCTGGGATGCCGACGGCAATCGCTACATCGACTATGTGCTGAGCTGGGGTCCGCTGGTGTTGGGGCATGCCGCACCGGTGGTACTCGATGCGCTGGCCGAGGTGATGCAGCGGGGCACGAGTTTCGGCATTCCGACCGGCCTCGAAGTGCAGCTCGCGGAACTGATCGTGCAGCGGATGCCGCACATCGAGATGCTGCGATTCACCAGCAGTGGCACCGAAGCGGCAATGAGCATCGCGCGCGTCGCCCGAGCGGCCACGGGACGCGATGCCATCCTCAAGTTCGACGGCTGCTACCACGGCCACGCCGACAGCTTCCTCGTGAAAGCCGGCAGTGGCGTGGCGACGCTCAATCTGCCGAACTCACCGGGCGTGCCGGCCGCATTGGCTGCGCTGACGTACACGGCGCCCTATAACGATCTCGACGCGGTGCGGAGAGTCGCCGCCGAGGTGCCGCTGGCGGCCATCCTGATCGAGCCGATCATCGGTAACGCCGGCTTCATCGAGCCGCTGCCGGGCTTCCTGCACGGCTTGCGCGACATTGCCGACGAGACGGGCGCATTGCTCGTGTTCGACGAGGTCATGACCGGCTTCCGCATCGCGTACGGTGGTGCTGCCGAGCGCTTCGGCGTGACGCCTGATCTCACCGCGTTCGGCAAGGTGATCGGTGGCGGGTTGCCGGTGGCCGCCTACGGCGGTCGCCGTGACCTGATGCAGCAGGTCGCACCCAGCGGGTCGGTGTATCAGGCGGGCACGCTGAGCGGCAATCCGCTGGCGATGGCCGGCGGCCTGGCGACGCTCGCGTCGCTGACGCCCGAACTGCACGCCATCATCGAACGCCGCACCGGAAATCTCGTGCAGGGGTTGCGTGACATCATGGCGCGCGAAGGGGTGCCGTTTTCGGCGTCACACGCGGGGTCGATGTGGGGGTTCTTCTTCCATCCCGGACCCGTCACGAATTTCGCCGACGCTCGTCAGAGTGATGTGCCGCTCTTCAACCGTTTCTTCCATGCTGCCCGCGAACGCGGGGTCTACCTCGCGCCGTCGGCGTTCGAGGCGGCATTCATGAGCGCGGCCCACGGTGACGACGTCGTCGCCGACACGCTCGAACGTCTCACCGATGCCATTCGCGCGGCCAAGGCGTAGCGCACGCAGCGCATGGCTGCTGCTGGCCACGGGGCTCGTCGTCATGACGCAGCCCC
>JAYWIJ010000312.1:0-5934 GCA_043788935.1 Gemmatimonadaceae bacterium
CGGCCGACTTGCGTCGCGACGGCGCGCAGTACTCGCTTGGGAATCTCGTCGCCGATGCGATGCGCGAGGCAGCGAAGAGCGACATCGCGGTGATGAACAACGGTGGCATTCGCGCCAACCTGCTCGCTGGCGCAGCGAACTTCGGCCGCCTGTACGAGGTGCAGCCATTCGGCAACACGTTGTACACGCTGCGCGTGCGTGGCAGCGACCTGCGCGGGTATCTCGCACGCCTCGTGGCGGGCAATGCACTGCGCGCGCACGTCGCCGGCGTGCAGTTGCGCTACGATCCTGCGCGTCCGGCCGACGACCGACTCGTGGAGGTGCGCGTCGGCGGCAAATCGATCGATCCGAAGCGCATCTACACCATCACGCTCAACGACTTCATGGTGACCGGTGGCGACGGCCTTGGCCTTGCGGGCCTCGCACTCGACTCACGCGAGTCCGGCATCGTCGACCTCGACGCGCTCGTCGCATACGTCCGTGCCCGTCCGCAGGGCGTTGCTCCACCCACTGTGGATCGCATACAGCCAGTGACTCCATGACTTTCCCGGTAAGACCATGACTTCCATTCGTGTCTACGTGAATGCCCGCGGCTGTGATGTGCCGTCTGGCGCCACCGCACTCGACGCCGTCCGCGTGGCTGATGCTGGCGAAGCTGATGCCGTCGCGGCGGGCACCCGACTCATCACCGACAGCCGGGGGCTGCCGGTCTCACCCGACGCGCCCGTGTACGGCGGTGTCATCTATCGGGTGATCACGAATCGCGCGGGCAGCAGCGAGGACATCACGTGAGTCCGTCGCTGGTTGCCACCGATCGTTCATTGCTGCGACGGTTACCGAAGGCCGAGCTGCACTGTCACCTCGACGGATCAGTACGGCCTGAGACCATGATCGAGCTGGCGCGCGAATATCGCGTGCAATTGCCGCGCGACGATGCCGACGCGTTGCGCGAGTTCATGCGCGTTGACGATGCGCGGACGCTCGAGGATTACCTCATGCGTTTCGACACGACGCTCTCGGTGATGCAGACCGAAGAGGCGCTCGAGCGCATGGCCTATGAGCTGGCCATAGACGTGGCCGCGGAGGGGGTTCGCTACATCGAGATGCGATTCGCGCCACCGCTGAACACGCTGCAGGGCCTCACGCTGGAGCAGACGGTGGAGGCACCGCTTCGGGGAATCGCGAAGGCGCAGCGCGAAGCCGACATCTCCGCGCGCGTGATCGTGTGCAGTTTGCGGCACTACGATCCAGCGCTGTCGCTCCAGCTCGCGCATCTGGCCGTGGCTTTCCGTGATCGCGGTGTCGTGGGCTTCGATCTCGCGGGCGGTGAACTGGGCAACCCGGCATCACGTCACGCGGCCGCCTTCGCGTACTGCAAGGAGCATGGTCTCGCCTGCACCTGCCATGCAGGCGAAGGCGACGGGGCCGATTCGATCCGGCAGGCCGTGCACGACTGTCACGCCCACCGCATCGGCCACGCGACACGCCTGCTGGAAGATGCCGCACTCGTCGAGGAGATACACGAGCGCGGCATTGCGCTGGAGCTGTGCCTGACCAGCAACGTGCAAACGCACGCCACCGAGCGATACGAGACGCATCCGCTGAAACAGTTCCTGGCGCGCGGCATGAACGTCTGCCTGAACACCGACAACCGGCTCATGTCGGATACCACGCTGGTGGATGAATATCACCACGCGGCCACGCACTGCGATTGCACCTTCGACGAGCTGGCTGGCATGGCACTGGATGGATTCCGCAGCAGCTTCCTTCCGGACGCGGAGAAGATGGCGATGGTGGCGCGCATGGAACGTGAGATCGCCGCGATTCGCGCAGGGGCTGCGTCATGAGCCAGCATCGCGAGCGCACGAATGCCGCGCCTGACGACGAGGCGATGCTGCAGCGGACATTTGGCGCCGAGGCCGCAGCAGCAGCCGCGGATGTGATCCGGCAGCTCGCGCACCGTATGTCACCGGAGCCGGTCGCTGCAATCGTCCTTGGCTCAGGGCTTGGGGGACTCGCTGATCAGATCACCGACGCCGTGCGCATTCCGTTCCACGACGTCCCGGGATTTCCGCCCGCGACAGTGGAGGGCCACGCTGGCGCGCTGATCATCGGCCAACTCGGCGGACGCCCAGTGATCTGTCTCGCAGGGCGCTTTCACCTGTACGAGGCGCATCCGGCCGCCGTGGCGGTATTTCCGGTGCGCGTCGTGCACGCGTTGGGCGCGCGCACGTTGATCGTGTCGAATGCGGCCGGTGGCATCCGGCGCACGTTCACACCAGGCACGCTGATGCGCATCGACGATCACATCAACCTGATGAACCGTCATCCCTTGGTTGGCCCGTCGCAGCCCGGCGAGCAGCGGTTCCCCGACATGTCGGTGCCGTACGATCGTGCGCTTGGCGCGCTGCTGCACGAGGTGGCGCTGGAGATGCACCTTCGCCTCGACGTCGGCGTGTATGCCGGGCTGCTCGGACCGACGTACGAAACGCCGGCGGAAGTCCGTATACTGGAGAAGCTTGGCGCCGACGCCGTCGGCATGAGCACCGTGCCCGAAGTGATCACGGCGCGGGCGCTCGGTATGCGATGCGCGGGCGTGAGCCTGATCACCAACGCGGCGGCGGGATACACGGCAAACCTGCTGAACCACGCCGAAGTGCTGCACGAGTCGAAGGGTGCCGCCTCACGTTTTCAGGCGCTGATCACGGCGTTCGTCAGCCGTCTCTGAGCACCACCACCGCGGTCACACGCATTCCATCGTGTGACCGCGGCGGCGAAAGACTATTTCGCGCCTGCCGGCTTCGGCGTCTGCGGCAATGACCGCAGTCGCGCCTTGAATGCCTGAAACGCCGGCGTATTGCGCGTCACGCTGGCGAGTGACCCTTTCGGCAGGGCGGCGATCTCGCGCCGTGTCGCTGCGATCCGATCCTCCTCGATCGGATGCGTCGCGAGGAAACTGCTGCTGCCGCCACCCTTGGCGTCGCGCTCCGCCAGCATGATCTCGAACATTTCGGGCATGCCGCGCGGGTCGAGACCGGCGCGCAGTGTGTACTTCACCCCGAACTGGTCGGCCTCCGTTTCATCGCCGCGGCTGAACTTCGCCATGATCGCCGTGGCGCCGAGGTTCAGCAGGTCACCGCCCCCGTTCTGGCAGAACTCCGGCTTCGCGATGCACGCGATCGCGGCGCCGATGCCGACCTTCTGGCCCTTCTCCATCTGCTCCACGGAATGCCGCTGCGTGACGTGCGCGATCTCGTGCCCGATCACGCCGGCCAATTGCGAGACCGTCTGCGCGCGCATGATGAGACCCTTGTTGACGTAGATGTAGCCGCCCGGCACGGCGAACGCATTGATGTCCGGATCATCGACGATCGAGAAGCGCCACGTACGCCCCTGATCGTCCACCAGCCTGGCCAGCGACCCGCCGAGGCGATCCATGTAGGCATTGGCCTCCGGGTCGCGCAGGATGGGCAGTTGCGCGTTAATCTGCTGCGCATAGTTGAGGCCCATCTCCGCTTCCTGTTGCGGCGATATGCTCGCGCAGCCGGCCGTCGTGAGGGCCAGCGTGGCGGCAGCGGCGAAGACTCGTGTCGTGCTCATGGCACAGCCCCAGTAGCAGAGGTCATTCGTGAGTTTGCTGAGTGCAGCCCGCGACCTGCAGCGTCGCAAGGCACGGGAACGAAGCGGACGGTTCGTCGCCGAAGGCGTGCGGACCGTGGAAGAACTGCTGCGCACTGAACTCGCCGTCGAGGGGATCCTGGTTGCTGACGAGGCGCTCCAGCATGCCCGCGTCGCGGCACTCGTCGCCGACGCCGGCACGCGTGGGGTGAGTGTGCTGGCCGTCAGTTCGAAGGAGTTCGACAGCGCGGCCGGCACCGACGCCCCGCAGGGTGTGCTGGCCATTGCATCGAGTCCCACGTGGACCCTCGATGCCCTCCCGACCGGCGCGCTCCACCTGCTGGTGCTGGACGCGGTTCAGGACCCCGGCAACGTGGGGACCATCCTGCGCACGGCGGCGGCGTTCGACGTCTCGGCCACGATCGCGCTGCCCGGAACTGTTGACCTTTGGAACGCCAAGGTCGTCCGTAGCGCGATGGGCAGTCACTTCGTCCACCCCACGATCACCAGTACCGCCGATGCGCTCGCCCCGTTCCTTCGGGAACGCGGGATTCCCCTCTGGGGCGCGGATGCGGCCGGAACTCCGGTCCCGGAGGTGGTGGTGCCAGCCCAATGGGCGCTGGCCGTGGGAAACGAAGGGGCTGGCCTCTCTCCTGCCACGCAGCCGCTGGTCGCCCGGACCGTCGCGCTGCCGATCTCGGAGGCCGTCGAGTCACTCAACGTGGCGGTGGCCACCGGCATTCTCCTGTTCGCCCTGCGCTGACCCACCCACCTGTGGACGCTCCCGTCTTCGCCATCCTCGCTTTCGCACTCCTCGGCGCCTGCTTCGGGTCGTTCCTCAACGTCTGCGTGTCGCGCTGGCCGGCCGGTCTGTCGGTGGTGAAGCCCGCCAGCCGCTGCCCGAAGTGCGAACGCGGCATCCGCTGGCACGAGAACGTGCCGGTGCTCGGCTGGCTGCGGCTGCGTGGAAAGTGCGCCGGATGCGCGCTCCCGATCTCGATCGAGTATCCGCTGGTTGAACTCGGCGTGGCGTTGCTCTGGGCGGGTGCCGCGTATCTGGGCGGCGGTGGCCTCGACTCGGTGCGGCTGGCAACATTCGCCACGATCATGCTCGGCATCACGCTGACCGACGCCAAGCACTACGTGATTCCGGACGGCTTCACCGTATTCGGCTTGCTGTTCGTGCTGGTCACGAGTGTCGTTGCCTTCTTCAATGGCGGAGGCGAGCAGTGGTTCGCCGCGCCGATCGAGGCGTTCTACGGTGCGTGCGCCGGCGCCGGCTTCATCGCGATCATCGGCTGGCTGGGCGAAGTGGCGCTGAAGAAGGAAGCCATGGGTTTTGGCGACGCGACGCTGATGGCCGTCGTCGGTGCCGCCATCGGACCGACGCGCTCGATCATCACGGTGTTCGTGGCCGCAGGGCTGGGCGCGGGCGTCTTTCTGCTGATGGTGTATCCGATCGCGTGGCTCCGCGCCACGCGTGAGGGCCGCGAGTTCGAGCCGCCGCTCGTACCGTTCGGCGTGTTCCTCGCGCCCGCAGCGGTGGCGATGCTGCTCGCAGGACAGTCGCTGCTCGACTGGGGTAGTACGTTCCTCGGCGTCCCGCTTCGCTGAGTTCCGGTCGTCGTCTCCGATCCCATCTCCGTGCGCCGATTCGTCCTGCTGTCGTGTGTCGCGCTCGCGGCGACCGCCTGTGATCGCAAGCCGCTGCCCAAGGCGGGTGACCTGCAGGGCGAAGTGACGGCCTTGCTGCCCAAGGTCGAGGAAGCCGCCGGTCTCAGGTTCAGTCAGCCGCCCAAGGTTGCCTCGCAGACGCAGGAGCAGGTCCGCAAATTCCTCATCGACCAGTTTGCGCGCCCTGCGGTTCGCACCGACCTCGATGCGAAGATCAGGATCTGGAAGCGGCTCGGCGTCGTGCCCGATTCGGTCGACGTGATCGGCTTGCTCACTCGGCTGCTCACGGAGCAGGTCGTCGGCTTCTACGATCCGAAGAGCAAGACGCTGTACGTCGTCGAGGGCCGCGCCGGTGTCGAGCGTGAAACCGTGATCCGGCACGAGCTCACGCATGCACTGCAGGATCAGTACGTGAATCTCGACTCGATCCAGAATGTCCAGGGCGAGGACGATCGCGTCGAAGCGGCGCAGGCGGTGTTCGAGGGGCATGCCACGGTGTTGATGATCGGCAACGCGGCGCGCACGATCGCCTGGGACAAGGCGCGCGAAAGCATCCGGGAGGCGCGCGCCGCGAATCCCGTGTTCGGTGCAGCGCCGGGCTTTCTTGCCGAAGGTCTGCTCTTTCCGTACATCGGCGGTGCC
>JAYWIJ010000313.1:0-23655 GCA_043788935.1 Gemmatimonadaceae bacterium
TGAGCCTGCGCGATCGCCTCGACGACGCCGTCGCCCGCGCCGCCGTCGTGGAGCAGGAACTGCTCGACCCCCGCACGGTCCGCGACCCCAGGCTCCTCGCCACCCTCGGCAAGGAGCACCAGCGGCTGCAGGAAGTGGTCCGGCTCGCCAGCGACGTCCGGCAGATGGAGCAGCAGCTGGAGGAAGCCCGCGAGATGGCCGGGGGCGATGACGCCGACTTCGCTGCCGAGGCGCAGGCCGAAGTGTCAGCGCTGCAAAGCCGGCTCGAGGCGCTGGATGCCACCCTCAAGCCGCTGCTGGTGCCGCGCGACCCACTCGACGACCGTCCCGCGATCATCGAGATCCGCGCCGGCACCGGCGGCGACGAAGCCGCGCTCTTCGCGGCCGACCTGTGGCGCATGTACGACCGGTTCTTCGCGCGACAGGGGTGGCGCATCGAGGTGATGTCCATGTCCGACGGCACCCTCGGCGGCATCAAGGAAGTGATCGCGCGCATCGACGGCAGCGGCGCCTTCGGCACCATGCGCTGGGAGTCGGGCGTGCATCGCGTGCAGCGGGTGCCGGCGACCGAGACACAGGGACGCATCCACACCTCTGCCGCCACCGTGGCGGTGTTGCCCGAAGCGGAGGAAGTGGACGTCACGATCGAGGACAAGGATCTCCGCATCGACGTGTTTCGCTCATCGGGTCCGGGCGGGCAGAGCGTCAACACCACCGACTCGGCGGTGCGCATCACGCACATCCCGAGCGGTATCGTCGTCAGCCAGCAGGACCAGAAGTCGCAGCTGCAGAACAAGCTCAAGGCCATGCAGGTGCTGCGCTCACGCCTGCTCGACGCGCGGCTCGCGAAGCTCGAGGCGGAACGCTCGCAGATGCGCAGCGCCCAGGTCGGCACCGGTGACCGGTCGGCGAAGATCCGGACCTACAACTATCCGCAGGATCGCATTACGGATCATCGGATCGGATTATCCGTACATGGGATGCAATCGGTGATGGACGGCAACATCGCCGGGTTCATCGACGCGCTGCAGGAGGCGGAAGTGAAGGAGCGCCTCGGTGGCTGACGCCGCACGACCGGCGACCGTCGCGGCGCTGCGCGACCTGATCGCGGCGCGGCTCACCGGGATCGCGCCCGATCCGCTGGCCGAGGCGCGCGAGCTGCTGTCGGCGCTGCACGATGCGCCGCTGTCGTGGACCACGACACATGCGTCTGACGAGACGATCGACCTGCTGGTCGACGCGGTCGACGACGCGGTGGCGAAGCGCATCGCCGGCGCACCGATGGCGTACGCCACGGGCCGCGCGGCCTTCCGCCATCTCTTTTTGCAGGTGGACGAGCGGGTGCTCATCCCGCGACCGGAAACCGAGGAACTGGTCTCGCTGGCGCTGCCGCACGTCGCGCCGGGAAGCACGGTGGTGGACGTCGGCACCGGCTCGGGCGCGATCGCGCTGGCGCTGGCGCAGGAGAGCGAGGCGGGGCGCGTGGTGGGCACGGACACCTCCGCCGGGGCGATCGAGGTGGCGGAGATGAATGCGCGGGCCGTCCTCCGGCGCGAGTACGCCCGCACCGAGTTCCTGCTCGGCAACCTGCTGGAGCCGCTGGGTGACGAACATGTGGACGTGGTCGTGTCGAACCCACCGTACATCGCCCTCACCGAGCGTGCCGATCTGCCCCCCGCCGTCAAGGACTGGGAGCCGGCGCAGGCGCTGTTCGGCGGCTACGACGGCATGAGCGTGATCCGCGAGCTGGTGGGGCAGGCGGAGGCCCGCCTCACGGCGGGAGGCATGCTGCTGATGGAGATCGACGCACGTCGCGGGGCGGAGACGCTCGCGCTGGTGCGTGAACCGCAGTGGCGCGACTGCCAGCTGGTGCCGGATGCCTTCGGTCGCGACCGCTTCGTGATCGCCCGACGGACGGCGGCGACCCCACGGGGGATCGCGGCCGCATGACGGGGCACCTCCCGGTCAGACCCGAGTAACTTTCAGGTATGGCGCGCGCCGTTCCGGTGCTGCGCCCCCCTTCAGCGGTGGACGGCAATGCTCGAGGAAAAAGCCAAGGAACTGGGCCGGCAGATTGGCCAGTCGCCGGAATATCAGGCGCTCAAGCGCTCGAACGATCTGATGATGGAAGACGCGGAAGCCACGAATGTGCTGCGTCGGCTGTCGTCGCTCCGTGCGCAGGCGCAGGAGATGATCGAGCGTGGCGAAGAGCCGCCGCAGGAGATGGAGCAGGAGCTCGACACGTTGCTGCGTCAGGTGGAGCTGAATCCCACGTACCAGCGGGCGATCGTCGCGCAGACGAACTTCGACAAGCTGATGGTGCGCGTGAACGAGTTCATCTCGGACGGCATTCGCACGGGTGCCGTGAGCAAGATCATCACGTTGTCATGACGACAGGCGCGACGCGCGGGCGGCTGATCGTACTGGAAGGGGGCGACGGCGTCGGCAAGACGACGCAGCTCCCGCTGGTGGCGGACGCCCTGCGCGCGCGCGGACAGGTCGTGCACACGATTCGCGAACCCGGGCAGACGCAGGTCGGCACGCGCGTCCGCGAACTGTTGCTGCATCCCGACTCGCAGATCAGCCCCGCCACGGAAGTGTTGCTGTTTTTGTCGGCGCGGGCGCAGGTGGTGAGTGAAGTCGTGGCGCCGGCGCTCGCCGCCGGAGAGTGGGTGGTGGCCGACCGGTTCTTCGTCTCGACGTACGCCTATCAGATCGCCGGGCATGGGCTCGACGACGCGCAGGTGCGCGCGGCCAACGCGCTCGCCACCGGAGGGCTCGTCCCTGACCTGACGGTGCTGCTGACCGTGAGCGCCGATGTCGCCGCAGCCCGGCGCGCGGAGCGCGGGCAGGCGGATCGACTGGAACGGTATGGCGCGGCGTTCGATACGCGCGTTGGCGCCGCATACGCCGCCGCGACGACGGTCGCGTGGCAGGCGGCGCATGCGGAGTGCGGTCGCATCGTCGCGGTGGAGGCTGGCGGCCCCGTGACCGACGTCACGGCACGGCTCGTGGAGACGATCATGGAACAGACCAGCGGCAGCGCGGTGCTTACCGCATGAGCATTCCATTCGTGGTACGCATTGCCCTCCGGCCCCGTCGCCCGTGGGTGTCACGTCGCCAGGGTCCCGGATGAACAAGGGTCGCAGTCTCACCGTCGCTGCCGTGCTCGGAGTCGCCATGGTGTCCGGCGGCTGGCTCATGAATCGCAGCCTGCGGAGCGAAGCGCCGGCCATCGTGGACGGCCGCCAGCTCTTCGATCAGGTGCTGGAGACGATCAGCTCGAAATTCGTCGATTCACTGCCGCCCGACTCGTTGTGGAAGAGCGCGACGCTCGGCATGGTGGATGAGCTGGAAGATCCGCACTCGGTGTTTCTCGTGGCGGATCGCCTGAAGCGATTCCGCGAGCGGACCACCGGGCAGTACGCCGGCCTCGGATTGCGCGTGGATGTGCGCGATGGCTGGATCACGGTGATCGCGCCGCTGCCCGGCTCCCCATCCGAAGCGGCAGGATTGCAGACTGGCGACCGCGTGGTGCGCATCGATGCGCTGGACACGAAGGGGCTCACGTCGGAAGAAGCGCTCGTCAAGCTGCGCGGCGATGCGGGGTCGCGTGTGGTGCTCACCGTCGAACGCCTCGGTGTGGATGGACGCCTCACGTTCACGCTGACGCGTCAGGTGATTCACGTGCGTGCCGTGCAGCGTGTGGCCATGCTGCTGACGAACGTCGGGTATCTGGATGTGAGTGTCTTCAGTGATTCGACGGCTGGCGAGGTGGCGGCCGGTGTGGACTCGCTGATGAAGATGGGGATGCGATCGCTCGTGCTCGATCTGCGCGGCAATCCCGGCGGCCTGGTGGAGCAGGGTGCCGCGGTGACCGATCTCTTCCTCGATCCCGGGCAGCAGATCGTGACGCTGCGTGGGCGCACACCCGAGTCCAATCGCACGTTCACCGACGCACTGCCGCAGCGGTGGCCCACGCTGCCGATCGTGGTGCTGGTGGATCGCGGCAGTGCGAGTGCCGCCGAGATCGTCGCAGGCGCGTTGCAGGATCACGATCGTGCCGTCGTCGTGGGAGCCACCACGTACGGGAAGGGCAGCGCGCAGAGTGTCTTCGATGCGGGCGACGCCGGTGCACTCAAGCTCACGACGTCGCTCTGGTTCACGCCGGTGGGCCGCAGCATTTCCATTCGCCACCGCAGTGCCGACGAGCGCGCCTCACGCACGGCTGCGGCCGACGACTCGCTCACGAGCGAGGTCGACTCGATGGTGGCCAAGCGCATCTCGTTTCGCACCGACAAGGGTCGTGTGGTCTATGGCGGTGGCGGCATCACACCCGACGTCATCGCACGCGACCAGGCGGCCATCGAACAGGGCGCGGCGCTGCAGACGACGCTGGGACGCGCGGTGCCGTCGTTCCGCGATGCGTTGACGGCACTCGCGATGCAACTCAAGGCGCAGGGTGCCTTGCGCGATCCGGCCTTCACGGTGACACCGGCAATGCGCGCGGCGCTGCTCGTGGGTGTCCGATCGCGTGGTGCCGTGGTCCCCGATTCCGTGTTCGAGGCGAACGCCGACGTGGTCAACCGGCTGATCGGCTACGAGGTCTCGCGCTACCTGTTCGGGCGCGATGCGGAGTTCGCGCGACGGACGGCCGACGATCCCGTCATGCAGCGAGCGCTGACGCTCGTCGACGGCACGCCTGACCGCGCCACGCTGCTGGTGCGCGCCAGCGCAGCGCACCCGAGCAAGGCTGGCGGCGGACGCTCGTGATCACCCGCACCGGCGTGCAGGAGCCGGTGGTGCTGGTGGGAGCCGGTCGTGCCGGACGTGCGCTGGCCGCAGCGCTGCGCGCCGCCGGCGTGGCACATGCGCTGGTGGATCGCGAGCAGGTGGTCGAGCAGTATGGCATGCGCGCGGTGAGCTCGCGGCGCGACGCGGTGGCGCACGCGGCGCTCGTGCTGATCGCCGTGCGCGATGGGCAATTGGACGTGGCGCTCGATGAAGTACGCACACGTGATGGCCTCGCTGACGACGCCGTCGTGCTGCAGGTGAGCGGCAGCGCCGAGCCGGCGGCACGGGATCGTATCAGCGGTGCGGGCATGCATTACGGCACGTTCCATCCGCTGCTGCCGCTGCTCGATCCTTCACTGGCGAGCATGCGCCTGCAGGGGTCGGTGGTCGGCGTGGAAGGTGACGACGTGGCGCGTGGCGCGGCGATGTCGCTGGCGGCGAGGCTGGGCGCCACGACGATCGAGATTCCACGCGGCGAGCGGGCAGCGTATCACGCCGCCGCCGTGATGGCCAGCAATTTTCCGGTGACGCTGGCGGCGCTGGCGGAGGGACTGCTGTCGCGGATCGGGGTGGACAGTGTGGCGGCACACCGGGCGGTGCGTGCATTGATGTCGGCCAGCGTCGAGAATCTGGCTGGCGCACCGCGCGCGCTGGACGCGCTCACCGGACCGATCGCGCGGCATGATTCCGCGACCGTACGCGCGCACACCACCGCGTTGCACGGGACTCGACCGTATCACGAGGTGTACGAGGTCGTGTCCCGCGCGACGCTGGCGCTGATGCGCGAGCGGGGAGACGATGCCGAGGCGGTGCAGGCCATGGAGACTGCACTGGACGCCGACGGGTTGCGCTGAGCGCAAGCCACCACTGGTGCAGCCGAGGCACGTCGGCAACCTGCTGGCGGGGTGAGCCGATCGCCGGAGCGGGGAGCGACACCCTCGTCCGGGGCTTCCGTCACAATGCCGTGACATGGAGCGCATATCGTCGGGAATCCCGCATCCTGTCGATCCAATGGCCGGCACGCCCGCACGCTTCCGCCTCCTCGTTCCCGCGATCGCCGCATGCTTCGCTGGCTGCGCCGCCACAGATGCGCGCACGCCTGACGCTGCGGTCATCACGCTGGCCGGATCCACCTCGATCCAGCCGTTCGCCGAACGCTGGGCCGAGGAGTACCGCGCGGGCCGTGTGATCGTGCAGTCGGGAGGATCGACCGCGGGGATCAAGGCGGCGCATGACGGCACCGCCGACATCGGCATGTCGTCGCGCGCGCTGGTGTCCAGCGAAGCGACGGGACTCGTCGAGACGGTGGTGGCGCGCGACGGCATCGCCGTCATCGTGCACGCGGGCAATCCGGTGCGCGGCGTCACGCTCGAGCAACTGCGCGCCATCTATGCCGGTACCATCGACAACTGGCGCACGATCGGCGGACGGGATGCGCGGATCACCGTCATCACGCGCGAGGACGGCTCGGGGACGCGCGATGCGTTCGAGCAGTTCGTCATGGGGCGCGATCAGCGGATCGCGACATCCGCGTTGGTCACGGCATACTCCGGCGGGCTTCGCAAGATGGTGTCGCAGGATCCGGGCGCCATCGGCTACGTCACGTTCAGTCAGCTCAACGCGCAGGTGCATCCGCTGGCGATCGAAGGTGTGCTTCCCTCGGAGCCCGCGATCGCGAGTGGCGTGTATCGCCTGCAGCGCCCGTTCGTGTTCCTGACGCGTGGTGCTCCGGTCGGCGCTGCACGACAGTTCGTCGATTTCGTGCTGTCCGACGCCGGTCAGCAGCTCGCCCGTGATGCGGGGCTCGCGCCGGTGGAGGTGCGCTGATGATGATGATGATGATCGCCCGTACGCGGGCGCTGGCCGCTTCGGCGCGTCTGAGCGATGGCATGATCGAGCGGATGCTGCTGTTTGCTGCGCTGTCTGCCGTGAGCACGCTGGCGCTCATCACGCTCTTCATTCTGCGTGAAGGGTTGCCGGTGATGGTGGATCGGGGGCTGTTTTCCTTCCTCGGCGGGGTGAGCTGGGCGCCGGGACGCGGCGAGTTCGGTCTGTTGCCGATGATCGCGGGAACGGCGGTGGTGACGATCGGCGCACTCGTCATCGGCTTGCCGCTCGGACTGGCGGGGGCCATCACGCTGGCGGAGCTGGCGCCACGACGCGCGCGTCAGATTCTCAAGCCGACGATCGAGCTGCTCGCGGGCATTCCGTCCGTGGTGTACGGCTTCATCGGGATGGAAATCCTGGTGCCGCTCATCCGCACCGGCGGTGTGCTCGGCGGCCCCGGGTACTCGGCGCTGGCCGCCTCGATCATTCTCGGCATCATGGTGCTGCCGACGATCATCGGCATCAGCATCGACGCGCTCGAGGCGGTGCCGCAGAGCTACCGCGATGGGTCGCGGGCGCTCGGCGCGACGCACTGGCAGACCGTCATCGGCGTCGTGCTGCCGGCCGCGCGCAGCGGCATCGTCGCCGCGGTGATCCTCGGTATGGGCCGCGCCGTCGGCGAGACGATGGCCGTGATCATGGTGGCCGGCAACGCCGTGCAGTTTCCGACGACGATGCTGGCGCCGGTGCGCACGCTGACCGCGAACATCGCGCTCGAAATGAGTTACGCCACCGGCGCGCACGCGCAGGCGCTCTTCGCCACGGGCATCGTCCTGTTCGTGCTCAGCCTCTCGCTGAATGCGGTGGCCGGCGCCGTGCGCGGGAAGCGGCGGAAGGCCGGCGTATGACGGCGTCATCGCGATTGATCGAGCCGCGCGTCACACAGCGCATCGCGACGCTCCTGCTCTGGCTGGCAACCGGCGCCACCGTCGGCGTGCTGTTGTTCATCGTGGGCTTCGTGCTGCGTCGCGGCGCGTCGACCCTGTCGTGGGATTTCCTGCTATCGAACCCACGTCATTCCGGTGCGCTTGGCGGCATTCTGCCGACGGTGGTCTCGACGTTCTATGTCTCTGCGGCGGCGGTGCTTGTGGCGGCACCGCTTGGTGTCGCGGCGGCCATCTACCTCGCCGAATACACGCGCGACAGCCGGCTGACCCGCACGATCCGCAGCGGCACCGAGGCGCTGGCCGGCATCCCGAGCATCATCTTCGGCCTGTTCGGATTCGCCTTCTTCGTCACCACGCTCGGCATGGGGTGGTCGATTCTCAGCGGAGGACTGACGCTGGGCCTGATGATCCTGCCCACCGTCATCCGCACCAGCGAGGAAGCGCTGCGTGCCGTGCCGCCGCACTATCGGGACGTGGCGCAGTCACTGGGTGCGTCGAAGTGGCAGTCGATCCGCACGGTGGTGCTGCCGGCGGCCGCGCCCGGTGTGATGACCGGTGTCGTGCTCGGCATCGGCCGCGCCGTGAGCGAAACGGCAGCCGTGATCTTCACCGCCGGCGTCGCGCTCAAGATGCCGTGGTCGCCATTCGATTCGGCACGTACGATGAGCGTGCATTTTTACACGCTCACGATGGAAGGCATCAGCGATGACATGGCGTACGGCACGGCGTCGGTACTGGTGATCACCATCCTCTTCATCAACGTCACGGCCTACTGGCTCATGAACCGGCTCACGCGCCAGTACCGATGACCTCGGGCGCACCGGCGGCTGACGCGGTGATGATCGATGTGGGGAACGTGTCCATCCGGTACGGCACGCACGAAATTCTCCGCCAGGCCACGCTGCAGGTGTTGAGTGGCACCATTCACGGCATCGTCGGCCCCGCCGGGAGCGGGAAGTCGTCGCTGCTGCGCTCGATCAATCGGTTGAGTGTGGAGCGTGACGGTGCGACCGTGACTGGTCGCATCATCGTCGACGGCGTCGACGTGCTGCCGTTGCGTGGCGATGCGCTCGCGGATTTGCGTCGCAAGGTCGGCATCGTGTTCGCCACGCCGCAGCCGCTGCCGCGCACCATCTTCGAGAACGTGGCGTATGCGGCGCGTGTCGCAGGCATTCGCGATCGGGACACCCTGGCCGGCATGGTCGAGCGGGCGCTCCGCACGGCGCAGCTCTGGGACGAAGTGGCCGACCGGCTCGATCTGATGGCGGCGCAGCTGTCGGGTGGCCAGCAGCAGCGACTCTGCATCGCGCGCGCACTGGCCCTTGGCCCATCGGTGCTGCTGCTCGACGAACCCTGCTCGGCACTCGACCCGATCACCACACGACGCATCGAGGACACGCTGGTGTCACTGACGCCGGAGGTGACGGTGGTGCTGGTGACGAACAACGTCCGTCAAGCCGAGCGTGTGGCGACGCGCACGAGTTTCCTGCTGATGGGCGAGCTGGTGGAGACGGCACCCACGGCGCGACTGTTTTCCGACGCTGGCGACGCGCGCACGCGTGACTACCTCGAAGGACGATTCGGATGAGCGACACGATCCGCGTCGAAAGCCTGGATCTCTGGTACGGCACGTTTCATGGACTGAAGGATGTGTCGGTCGCATTTCCGGCGCGTCAGATCACCGCGCTGATCGGCCCGTCGGGCTGCGGCAAGTCGACGCTGCTGCGTTGCCTGAACCGGATGAACGATCTCGTCGCGGGCGCACGCATCACCGGCAAGGCATTTCTCGACGATCAGGACATCTACGCTGCCGGCACGGATGTGGAGATGTTGCGCCGTCGGATCGGGATGGTGTTCCAGCGGCCCAACCCGTTCCCGCTGAGCGTGTTCGACAACGTGGCGTACGGGCCGCGCATCCACGGTGAACGCAACGTCGCGGCGTTGCGGCGCATCGTCGATGGAAGTCTGCAGGCGGTGGGGTTACTCGGTACGGCCGGCGTGCGGCTGGATCACCCGGCGCTGGAGCTGTCGGGTGAACAGCAGCAGCGGCTCTGCATCGCCCGTGCACTCGCCACGGCGCCCGAGGTCCTGCTGATGGACGAGCCGTGCAGCGCCCTCGATCCGATCGCGACCGCCGGGATCGAGGCGCTCATGCAGACGCTCGTGGCGCAGTACACGATCGTGATCGTGACGCACAACATGGCGCAGGCGCGGCGTGCGTCGCACCGCACCGGTTTCATGCTGCTGGGTGAGCTGGTCGAAATCGGCGAGACGGCAGAGGTGTTCGGGTCGCCGAGGGATGAACGCACCCGCGCCTACATCGCCGGGCAGTACGGGTGACCGGTCGCGCAGCCGGGGCCAGCCGCCCGCGCTGACGGTGCGCGCGGTCAGCGTCGACGCCAACCGGGCGCGCTCAGGTGTTCCCTCTACCCGCGCACGGCGCGACATTCTGGTATCGGCAGCCCGTACGGCGCCGACCCGCTGCCGGCGGGCCTCCATCACAGCCGCACCTCCGAGTCTCACATGCGACGCATTGCCGCGTTCAGCCTGGCGCTCACGCTCTCGACGCCCGTCATCACGCACGCCATCACCCCGCCGGCGTCCCGTGTCGGCGTCGCGGCGATTCCCGGTGAGGAGATGATCGGCCGCTGGGATCTCACGGTTGCGGCGGGGCAGCGCGCCTTCCCGTCGTGGATGGAAGTGAAGCTGTCGGGCAACAAGTCGCTCGTCGGATACTTCGTGTCGGCGGGCGGGAGCGCACGACCCGTGTCGAAGGTCACGTATACGGGTAACAGCTTCCGTTTCGAGATTCCGCCGCAGTGGGAAGGGGGCGATGGCAGTCTCGTGGTGGAAGGCACGTATGCCGACGACAAGGTGAGCGGCACGATCACGCAGCCGAACGGCATGAAGGCGAACTTCACCGGCGTGCGCGCACCGTCGCTGGTGCGCACGGCGCCGGTGCGCTGGGGTGCGCCGATCCCGATCTTCAACGGTCGCGACCTCTCCGGGTGGAAAGCCTCGAACCCCGGGAACAACAAGTGGCAGGTGATCAACGGGCTGCTGACGAACACGGCGTCGGGTGCGAACCTGATCACGGAGCGCGCCTTCACCGATTTCAAGTTACGGGTGGAATTCCGCGTGCCGAAAGCCGGCAACAGCGGTATCTATCTGCGCGGACGTCATGAGTTGCAGGTCGAGGACAGCCACGGCATGGAGCCACTCAGCACGCACACGGGTGGTGTGTACGGGTTCCTCTCGCCAAACGAGAACGCCGCCAGGCCGGCGGGGGAGTGGCAGACCTACGACGTGACGCTGATCGGTCGGCGCGTGACGGTGGTGCTGAATGGTAAGACGGTGATCGCCGATCAGGTGATCCCCGGCATCACCGGCGGGGCGCTCGACAGCAACGAAGGTGAGCCCGGCCCGATCTACCTGCAGGGTGATCACACCGCGGTGGAATACCGCCGCATCGTGCTGACGCCGGCGCGCTGAACGACGGACGGCCGTCTCGCCATCGATGGACGCAGCGCATTCGCCCCGTCCATCGATGCGCTGGAAGCAGTTTGAACACGCGAGGCGCACGGTACTTCCACTGTCCGTAACTTCCGCAACGCTTCGATCGTAGGACCCCGGACGCATTTCGACCATCTCAACGCGACAGGTACGCCATCATGTTCAAGAAGTTCGCTGCAGAAGCACTCGGCCTTTCCGACATCGGCGTGATCGTTCCGCCGAAGGATTTCGACAAGGTCGATTCCGACGACTACCTCTTCAACGAGGATGGCGAGAAGATCTTCTTCCTGATCAAGTCGAAGAAGGACGAGTATTGCTTCACGAATCTGGCACTGATCCATGTGGACGGCGACTCGGCGGTGTCCAGCAAGCGGTCGATCAAGCGGTACGAGTATGCCAGCCACGCGATCGCCGACGTCGCGATCGAGACGGCGGGCACCGTGGACCTGGACGTCGAGCTGAAGTTCACGCTCGACGGCGCGGAACGTTTCTCGATCGACGTGCGCAAGAGCTTTCTCGAGCAGCTCAAGGACATCTACAAGGCGCTGCACACCATCGGGAAGCTGCAGCGCCTGGACGCACAGGCGCGGACGCACGCCCTGCACTGCCTCGGCCAGATGGGCTCCATGTTCAAGCTCAACGATGCCTCGGGCCCCGAGGCGCCGGTGAAATATTTCGACGCGCTGCTGGCCGGCGTGAACGACGCCGTCCTGCAGCGTCACACGCGCCGAGACTTCAGCGCCGTGTTCGAGAAGTACATCCACGCCTGACGTCCTCGCGGGGAGTCGTCGCTGACGGCTCCCTGCCGCACGGACTGCGACAGGGAGCGGCCTGCCATTGCCGACGTGCGCAGCGGGTGCCGAGCGCAGTGCCCGTCGGTCGTGCGTTGGCGGTTGCATACGGGCCGTGCCGGTCTTTACGCTGGGTGGTCCAGTCGCCAGTGTTCCGACCATGACTCACCGTCGGGACTTTCTCAAGATGCTTGGCGCCACGGCAGCTGCCGGCGCCTTCCTGCCCACGTCGGCACTGGCGGCCGCGGCCGAGGGCGGCTTGGACGCCGCGAAGGTCGGCAGGGTCGGCGTGCAGCTGTACTCCGTGCGCGGTGCCATGGAAAAGGACGGCGTCGAGGCGACGCTCGCCCGCATTGCGCAGATCGGATATCGCGAGGTGGAATTCGCCGGCTATTTCCGCCGCAGCGCCACACAGATCCGCGACACGCTGAAGGCCAACGGACTCACGTCGCCATCCGTGCATGTACCGCTGCAGCAGCTCACCGCCGCCGACTTCCCGAAGTTCGTCGAGGATGCCGCGACGATCGGGCATCGATACATCAACCTGGCGTGGCTGGCGCCGCCGGACCGCGGCTCCGTGGCGAAGTACGAGTCGCATGCGAATGCCCTGCTTGCTGCGCACAAGGTTGCGAGTGCGTCGGGCATCACCGTGGGCTATCACAATCACGAGTTCGACTTCGACAAACTCGGCGCCACCGATGGCTATGAGATCCTGCTCGAGCGGACGCGGGGCAGCGGCGTTGTGTTCGAGATGGATCTGTACTGGATGAGCGTGGCGGCCAAGGATCCCGTGTCGTACTGGACGCGATTCCCCGGCCAGTTCCCGATGGTGCACGTAAAGGACAATGCCGGTCCGCCGTCGAATGAGATGCGTCCGGTGGGTGGCGGCACGATCGGATTCGGTGCGCTGTTCGAGAAGCGGAAGCTCGCCGGGATCAAGCACTTCTACGTCGAGCATGACAATCCGCCTGATCCGTGGGCGTCGATCACGCAGAGCATGGCGTACGTGAAGCGTCTCCGTTTCCGCTGAGCGTCGTGCAGTTGCAGTGATGGTGTGCGCGGTCGCGATTCCTGCGGCCGCGCTGTCCTTTACCCGGCACCCCCACGCCATGAATCCGCGCATCGTCTTCTGGTCCATCACTTCGGCGCTCGCCGGCTTTTTGTTCGGCTTCGACACCGTGGTGATCTCCGGCGCCGAACAGAAGATCCAGGCGCTCTGGGGGCTGGGCGCGGGTATGCACGGCATCGCGATGGCGGCGGCGCTGTACGGCACGGTCGTCGGGTCGATGTTCGGCGGCTGGCCGACGGACAAGTGGGGACGGAAGCCGACGCTGTTCGCGATCGGGCTGCTGTATCTCGTGGGCGCGATCTGGTCGGCGCTGGCGAACGACGTGTATTCGTTCATTCTTGCCCGTGCGCTGGGTGGGCTTGGCATCGGCGCGTCGACGATCGCCGCACCGCTCTACATCTCCGAGATCGCGCCCGCCAACAGACGTGGTTTGCTGACGGGGATGTTCCAGTTCAACATCGTCTTCGGCATCCTCATCGCGTTTCTGTCGAATGCATTGCTGGCTGGAACCGGCGAGAATGCCTGGCGATGGATGCTGGGTGTGGCCGCCGTGCCGTCGGCGATCTATGCGCTCTGCTGTCTGCTGATTCCGGAGAGCCCGCGCTGGTTGCTCGCGCGCGCGGGCGACAGGGCGAAGGGGCTGTCGGTGCTGCGCCTGATCGAACCGACGCACACCGATGCACAACTCGAGGCCACGGCCGCGGAAATCTCGTCGGTGACCTCGCCGACATCGTCGAGCGGTCGGTTCTGGACCAGTGAACTGCGCGTGCCGATCATGCTGGCATTCCTGATTGCGTTCTTCAACCAGCTCTCCGGCATCAATGCCATTCTCTACTTCGCGCCGCGCATCTTCGAGCTGACGGGTCTCGGCGACAAGGCGGCGTTGCTGCAGTCGATCGGCATCGGCGTGACGAATCTCGTCTTCACCTTCGTCGGGCTCTGGCTGATCGACCGGCTCGGACGACGCACGCTGCTCTACATCGGCAGCTTCGGCTACATCGCGTCACTGGGCATGGTCTCGTGGGCGTTCTTCACCGAACACTTCAGCATCGTGCCGGTGTGCATCTTCGCCTTCATCGCGGCACACGCCATCGGGCAGGGCGCCGTGATCTGGGTGTTCATCTCGGAGATCTTCCCCAATCGCCATCGCGCGGCAGGGCAGGCACTGGGCTGCTCCACGCACTGGATCTTCGCCGCGTTGATCACGACGTTCTTCCCGGTCATGGTCACGGCATTCGCGCCGGGCTACGTGTTCGCGTTCTTCGCGTTCATGATGTGTCTGCAGCTGCTCTGGGTGAAGACGATGGTTCCTGAGACGAAGGGCCGCACGCTCGAAGCGATCCAGACGCAGCTCGGGCTGGCCTGATGTTTCGCGTCGTCGGTCTGGGCGAGCTGTTGTGGGATCTGCTGCCGACCGGTGCGCAGATCGGCGGGGCGCCGGCCAACTATTCGTATCACGCCGGCGTACTGGGTGCCGAGGCGCGCACCATCTCGCGTGTCGGTGCGGATTCGCTCGCTCGTGCGCTGATCTCTCAGCTCGATGCGCTCGGCGTCAGCACACAATTCGTACAGGTCGATGACGCGCTGCCGACCGGCACGGTCGAAGTAGCCATCGACGCGAGTGGGCAGCCGCAGTACCACATCACGCCCGACGTGGCGTGGGATCATCTGCAGGTGACGCCCGATGCGATGCTGGTGGCGTCGTCGGCCGATGCGATCTGTTTCGGCACGCTCGCACAGCGGAACTCGGTATCGCGTGATGCGATTCGCACGCTGGTCGCGGCGTCGCCATCGGATGCGTTGCGCATCCTCGACGTCAACCTGCGGCAGCACTTTCACTCCGCTGCCTTGATCGACGAATCGCTGATGCTGGCGACGGTGCTCAAGGTGAACGACGTGGAGTTGCCGTTGCTGGCGACCATGTTCGGACTCACCGGCACCGCACACGCGCAGATGACGCAGATCGCCGAGCGCTGGCAGTTGCGTGCGGTGGCGTTGACGCGGGGCGACAAGGGGAGCGCATTGCTCACGGAGCATGCGTGGTCGGAGCATACGGGTATTCGCGTGACCGTCGTCGACACGATCGGGGCAGGGGACGCTTTCACGGCCGCGATGACGATCGGTCTGCTGAAAGGCTGGGCGCTGGACGAGGTGAATGCGCGTGCGAACGCGGTGGCAGCCTCGGTGGCGTCGCAAGCAGGGGGCACGCCACCGTTGCCGCTCGAGTTGACACGACTGTTCACCGCATAATACTGACCTGGCGCGTTCCCCTTCGCCGCTGCATCATTTTTGCGAGAATGACGGCATGCACATGACGTCTTTCCGTAAGCGCGGCGCCACCGCGGCGGGCGACGGCAGAGCGCCGTCGCAGCCACGACGTCACCGGCGCGCCACATCCGGAGAGTTCATGCACGTCGGTATTCGCTGCGCGGCCGTCGGTTTCAGCGTCATGCTCGCGCTTCCGGGAGCGATGGAGGCGCAACAGCCTGCCCGCGTGCGGCTTGGTGTGCAGAACGGGAGCTCGATCGCGTCGGTGCGCGATACCTTCATGTTCAGCCTCGGTGGGACACGCATCGTCGTCGTGCATTCTGGCGCGCCGGCTCCGTTCTTTCCCGGCGATTTTGCGCCGGGCGAGCGATACCGCATCACGCAGCTTTCCGGGCCGCGTGCGTGCAATTTCGGTGGTGCGGAAGCCGGCACGGTGAGTACGAGCGATCTGGTGCTCAGCGCCAACTGCGGGACGCCGCCGCTGGCGCTCGCGAAACTCGATGTCACCGGTATCTCGCAGGGCGAGGCATTCGCGTTCACCGACAATTACCGTCGCACCATCAGGTTGCCGTTCAATACGCGCGCCAATCTCGGCGGTTTTCCCGTCGGGGATACGATCGTCATCACACAGGTTTCCGGGCCTCGCACCTGTCGCATCACTCCAGCGAGACAGGTGGCACCGGCCACTCCGTTTGAGGTGCGCGCCGACTGCAGTGCATCGCCCGTCGCGGGTGGTGCGCCACCGACCGCTACGCCGCCCGGCTCTGCGCCGCCGGGAGGCGGGCAAGGCGCGGCGGGTGCTGGCTCAGGAACGCTCGCGGCACCACCGGGCACTCGTGTCGTGCTCTCGCGCAGCGCGACGGATTCGCTCGTCGTCGTCGCGCGCACCGATGGTGCAGCGCTCTACACCAGCACCGCATTCACTTTCCGCGCTGCCGGTGGCGCAGCCATCAGCGTCCGCCGGGCACCGGCTGGTGTGCGCTGCGCGGTGGCTGAGTCCAGCGACGCGCCGGTCCGCATTGCATGTGGACGGGAGTGGGAGCAGGTCACGCGCGGTAGCGCGGCAACCGCCGTCGCAACGTTCTACAGTTCATTCGGCGCAGTCCTTGGCGGCGATGGCGCTTTCGATGGACGCTATGTCGCGTTCGCGGCCGATGATGCAGGCATCGCCGGCTCAACGGGTCGGAAGCGTCAGGTGTTCTGGCGTGATCGATGGATGAATACGACCCGCTTGGTGAGCACCGGCGCTGATGGCGCAGAAGGCAACAACGCGAGCAGCGATCCCGCGATCTCCGCGGACGGACAGTCCGTCGCCTTCGTCTCGGCGGCGAGCAATCTTGCGGGGGCAGACGCCGACGGTTCGCGCGATGTGTTCGTGTGGCGCGCGACAACGGGGACGGTCGAGCGCGTGAGTGCAGCGGCCGCAGGCGAACCGGCGAACGCCGAGTCGCTCGAGCCGAGCATCTCGGGTGACGGCAGCGCCGTGGCCTTCAGTTCCTCGGCGAACAATCTGGTGCCTGGCCCACGTCGGACTAGCTCGACGGACGTGTATGTGAAGGACATGCGCAGCGGCGAGGTGACACTCATCAGTCGTGAGGAGCGCACGTCGCAAGGCGCCGGCGGATCGCGGCCCAGTATCTCCGACGATGGAACGCGTGTTGTATTCAACGCCGCTTCCGCGCTTCGCGACGATGACCGCAACGCACTCTGGGACATCTATCTCTGGCAGCGCGGCACGCCGCAACTGCGACGGCTCAGTGTCACGTCGACCGGTGCCGAACGCAATCAGGGCGACGAGAGTGCATCTCGCGTGGTGGCGCCGCAGATCTCCGGCGACGGCAAGTGGGTCACCTTCGCCACGACGGCAACGAACATGGGCGCCACTCGGTCCACGGCGCAGCAGCTGTACGTGGCCGAGGTGGAGAGTGGGCGTGTGTCGCGGCTCAGCGAGACCAGCGGTGGGGTGATGGCTGACGGCGATACGCCGGTGGGACAGGGCGAGCGTGTGACGATCAGCCGCGATGGCGCGTGGGTGGCATTCACCACGCGCGCGCCAAACCTCAACGGGAGCGTGGTGCTCAAGCGCCGCACGACGGGTGAAACGCTCGTGCTGTCCGAGCCGGGGACGACGGTCGGTGTGCCGATGGTCTCGCGCGAGGGGCTGTTCATCGTCGTGCCGACGTCGGAGAAGCGCGACGCGCGCGTGCCGGCGTCGGGGGCGTTCGTGAAGGTGCGCTGAAGAACCTCGTGGGTGCTCGCGTGTCTGCGTCGGCAGCCGGTGCTCGCTGACGCAGATCAGCGCACCGGCGCGCGCACGCCGCGGCCGGGCAACACGCCGCTCACCAGTGCGCCGTCCGACACCACGGGTACGCCGTTCACCAGCACGAAGCGGAATCCGGTCGACGTGAGCGCCGGCTCGCTGTAGGTCGCGCGATCGATGACCGTCGCCGCATCGAAGATGGTCACGGCGGCGTCGGCCCTCTCTCGTCAGGCGATCGCCTTTGCGCACCAGCATCAGCGTGCTGAACACGCTGTCGGGCGCGTTCGCGTAACGGTCCAGCAGCGGCGACGACAGTTCGGTGGCACCGGCCACGTACGGATACGCTTCGGTGGTCACGTCGATCCCACGCTGCCGGGCTTCCGCGATCATGGCGAGCGTGCGCGGCGTGTTGGCGAGACTGGTGCTGTTGAGATGCACGATGTGCAGCGGTGCGCCGGTGATGGCACTGGCTCCGATCACCTCGAGATACGACTCCACCGAGCTGCCCGGTTCCGCGTCGCCCCACGACCGCGTGTGCACGAACACCGGTGCCTTCCGACTGGCCGCGCTGCGGAACGCCTCCAGCACCTCAAAACGCGTCGCCGCTGGTGTGTACTGCAGTCCCATCCCGACGCCCAGCCCACCTGCATCGAGGCCCGCTTCGATGAAGCGACGCATCGCCGTGACCTGATCTGGCGTAGCGACCACGTAGCCGGCCGAATCGAGTGGCAGCAGAGTGTTTCGCGCGATACCGCCGTCGCGCAGTACGGTCATTCGCGCCTTGATGTGACTGGCGGCGGCGCCGAAGTTGATCAGCGCCGGACCTTCGCGCTCGGCGTAGAATTTCGGAACGTCCGCGGTGCCGGCTTCCAGTTCGAGCGCGGTGGTGACACCATCCATCGCCATCACACGGTAGTTCTCGTCGTCCTGCCCATGCGAGTGCAGATCGATGAATCCGGGGCTCACCACCAGACCACGTGCGTCGATCACGCGGCGACCGCCCAGTGGGGCAGGGCTGATCGCAGCAATGCGCCCGCCGCGAATCCCGAGCGTGCGGACCGCATCGAGGCCGGACTCGGGGTCGATGACGCGGCCACCGCGGATCACGATGTCGTAGGTGACTGCCTGCGCGGCACTGTATCGGCTGGCCAGCAAGGTCAGGGCGAGTACGGCGACGACGGGACGCATGCGCGGTGGCCTCGTGACGGGGTGAACCATGGACAGCGCATCAACATCGGCGGTGGTCGATGGCACCACAGGACGTGTCGCTACGGCGGTGCTTTGCCCGGTGGAGTGGCCATCGTCTTCTGCAGGATCGGTGTCGTCAGTTTCGGCGCGCGGTGTTGATCAGGTTCAGGTCAGAACCGCACGGAGAGCGCCTACATTCCGCGAGACGGTGCGACACGCGCGTTCACGCTGAATGCGCGCGGTTCGCTCCAGACTTCCTCGCCGCCGTAATGACCCATCCACGCGCCGAGCCCCGTCAGAATGACCGCGACGGGGATCGCGAACGCGATGGCTGGCAGATGGGCGGCGCCGCCCGTCCGCTCATAGGCGAGATCGCTGCTGTACGCTACAGTGGCAAGCGTGAGTCCGAGGCCTGCTCCGATCAGTGCTCCGTTGCGCGTACTGCTGCGGTAGCGCTCGAACAGTGCGTAACTCCTGACGCAGTTCGTGGGGACGGCGCGCTCCACGGTCACCCTGTCGGGCGGGAAGGTGACCGTGGACGTCACCACACTGTCCCGCGTGACCGTGACGCTGTCATTGCGAATGCCGCTGAATCGGCCGGAGAGCAGCTCACCGTTACAGGTCTCGACACGCACGCTGGTACCCAGTGGCACCCGGGAGAGAGGCTGCGCGTGGACGGGTGTGGCCGCGACGGCGACAGCGACGACGATTGCGAGCATCCATCGTGCGGTGTGACGCATTGTTCTCCCTGGAAAGATCCGTCCGCATAAGGCCCGACACGCATCTAATGGTCGCGCTCAAGAATATCGGACGTGCTGCATGTTTCGCCAATTGTTCGCGGCACTCTGGCGGCTGTGGTGGCCGGGGGCGGCGGGCTGAGCGTCGTCGGGGCGCGTGGTGGAGCGCGAACGGCAGCAACGCCTCGACCGGCCGCCTGCCGTTAGGTTGCCCGGACGGTGCGAAACGCCGCAGACTCTCCGCATTCACGCTGACCCACCTCCTCATGCGCGGTTGTCTGATCACGCTGGCGCTGTGCGCCGTTGCCGCGATGCCGCTGGCGGCACAGGCACCCGCCTCGCACGCGCTCGCGGCGGCAACGCCGCTGCCCGTCACGCAGGCCCCGTTGCTGCGGCACATCGTGCTCTTCGCCTTCAAGCCAACGGCCACTCGCGCCGACATCGCGAGGGTCGAAGCGGCGTTCGCGGCGCTCGCATCGCAGATCAGCGTCATGCGCGGCTTCGAGTGGGGGACGAACGTGAGTCCCGAGAATCTGGCGAACGGATTCACGCACTGTTTCGTCGCGACGTTTGCTGATGCCGCCGGACGCGACACGTATCTGCCGCACCCGGCACACAAGGCGTTCGTCGTGATGGCAGGACCGTTCATCGAGAAGGCGCTGGTGGTGGACTTCGTCGTGACGCCGTAGCCGACGCCGTCACCGGTCCACGTGAACGTCGAACGTCTGCCGCGCCGATCACCTTCGTTCGCGTTCTTCAGAATCCCTGCGGGCCGCGCTGACGGCGCGCGGACGAGGAATTCGCGGCGGGTGGTCATGCCTTGGTCTCAGTGGCCGGCAATGCGTGAAGCAACACGAGTACTGCGCCGGTCAGCCGATTCGTTCAGGCTCGAGCGTCTTCTCCACCACGGCGCCGTTGACGACACTCACGTAATACACCCTCGCACCGTCGCGGGCGGACACGACGCGTTTCACGGTCGTGTCCTCGAAATAGATGCCGGCATTGTTGTCGCACGCATATCCCGGCTTCATCGTGCCGTCACCGATCAGCTTCTGGTACAGTGGTCGGCGTCCCGCTTCGGCATCGTAGTGCGGCGAGTGGCTGCCCGGCAGAAAGCCCAGACACTTCACGATCGAGAGCGTCTTGGGGCGGGAGTCGGTGGTGCCTTCTTCGAACCAGCAGAGTGATCCTGCGCTGGCGCCACCGAGCACGATGCCCTTGTCCCATGCGGCCCTCAGCACGACGTCGATGCCCTGCGCCTTCCAGATCGCCTGCTGGTTGAGCGTGTTGCCGCCGGAGCAGACGATGCCGTCCATCGACAGCAGCACTTCATCCCAGCCCAGCGTCTGTGTCAGGCTCTCGATGAAGACGTTCTGGACATGCGGTTCGACGTCGAGCGTCGCGCACTCACGGTAGAAGCTCAGCGTGGCATCCGGGCTGTCGCCGGCCGCCGTGGGCAAATACAAGATGCGCGGGCGCTTCTTGCCGGTGAGCTGCGCCATGTAGGCGATGAAGGTGCGGTTGAAGCCACCGCCGGCGATGAGAATCCTGCGCGTCGCGGCCTGTGGCGCGCCGACGCTGATGTGGTCAGGCATGACGAGCGGGCTTGGGTCAGGGGAGGGCAGGCGGGACGCAGCGAGCGTCGCGACGCCGGCGGCGGTGGAGGCAAGGAAGTCGCGACGATGCATCCGCATAACATGGGGGCCGGAACGCGGCAGGCACAACCGCGACATCCAGGCCGCACTGGCATGTCGGGCGTGGATCGCAAACGTCGACCGGTGGCTCGTTTTCTGGCGCGGTCACGCATGACGCTGTGACGGCCCGAAAGGCGAATGCCGCTGTGCGGCGTTTGCGATGCGGCCGGTCGCACGCAGGGCCACCATGCTCCGGAGCCTCGATCATGCGCCACCGTTCGCCGACGTTCCCGTCTCACCACGGTGCCGGGTATCGCAACGTTTCTCGTACGATCTGGTGCGTCGCGACCATGCTCCTCTTGGCCTGCGGCGGCGGAGCTCCGCCGGCACCGCTGCCGCCCCCTCCAACGCCACCCAGCATCACCACCCAACCCGTGCCAGTGAACGTGACGGCGGGTCAGCCCGCCTCATTCACGGTGGTGGCATCAGGCACCGCACCGATCGCGTATCAGTGGCAGCGCAACACCGTCGACATCCTCGGTGCCACGGGTCCCGCGTATTCCATCGCCAGCGCGACGGCGGGTGACAACGGCGCCTCGTTCCGCGTCGTGGTGAGCAATGCCGCGCTGACGGTGACCAGCGCGGCCGCGACACTCACGGTGACGACGCCCGCCGTGGCGCCGAGCATCGTGACGCCGCCGCTCGATGCGCGCGTGACGGCACCGGCGGCGGCGACGTTCAGCGTGGTGGTGGCGGGCACGCCGATCCCGACGCTGCAGTGGCAACGCAGCACGGACAACGGCGCCACGTGGGCCGACATCGCGGGCGCCGCGGCGCTCTCGTACACGACGCCCGCGACGACCATCGGTGATTCGTTCCAGCGCTTTCGTGTGCGAGCCTCGAACAGCGCGGCCACCGTCGACAGTCCGCTGGCAACCCTGGTCGTCGATCCACCGGCGGTGGCGGATCGCCTGGTCCTGTTTGCCGGGAGCATGGGCGTCCGTGGCGCGGTGGATGGTGCCGCCACCGTCGCACGCTTCGCGACGCCGTACGGCATGGCTGTCGACGCAGCGGGCAACGTGTACACCTCGGATCGCGAGGCCCACACGATCCGTAAGATCACGCCCGCCGGCGTGGTCACGACGCTGGCCGGTCTCGCCAATACGGAAGGATCAGCCGATGGCACCGGCACTGCCGCACGCTTTTCCTTTCCGGCGGGACTCGCCGTCGATCCGACCGGCAACGTCTTCGTCGCAGATTTCGGCAATTCTCTGATCCGGAAGGTCACGCCGTCGGGTGTCGTGACCACGGTTCGGGGCATTCGTGGTGAGCCCGGCGGTCCGGTCACGGGCTCCAAGGTGTTCACGCCATCGGCGGTGGACGTCGATGCGCTCGGTAACATCTACGTGGCCAACACCGGCGACCAGACGATCATCATGTATCCGCCCACTGGCACCGGCACGGTGCTCGCCGGATATCCGCAGTTTCGAGGGTCGCGCGATGGCGCGGATACGGCGGCGCGATTCAATGGACCGTCAGATCTGAAACTGGATGGCAACGGCAATCTCTTCATCGCCGACCAGCGCAACCACACGATCCGGAAGCTCGTGATCGCCACCCACGTCGTGACCACGTATGCCGGCACGCCGGCCATCGGCGGCTTCGCCGATGGTACGGGAAGGGCAGCGCTTTTCGCCGATCCCATCTCCCTCACCATCGACGCCACGGGCAACCTGTACGTCGCTGATTTCACCAACAACGTGCTGCGCAAGATCGCCCCCGGCGGCGTCGTCACCACCATCCTTGGCGTGGTCAGATCGGACCCTGGCTTCGAATTCCGTGTCGGACCCAATCCGCGGCTGGGTTTGCCGCTTTATCTCGCGATGCTCGACGCTCGCCGCATCGTGCTCGGTTTTTCGTCGGGCAATCCCGGAGTGTACATCGCGACCGTGCCGTAATGCGCGATGAGCGGGATCGCGCACGGCTCGGAATGCACGCGCGGTCCTCGACACGCATGGCGTGTACGAGCGTCGCTCAGCGCCCTGCCGCCGCCACCTTCATCCGGAACTCCGCCAGCCAGTCCAGCGCCACGATCGTCTGCGGTGTCCGATCATCACTCGGCGCGATCATCACGAATCGCCGGCCATCGGGCATCACATCGTAGTTGCGATGTGGCATCGGCATGTCGCCATCGAACGTGTCCACGAACAGCGCGCGCCGATTCGTGACCGCGCGCGTCTCACCATCTCCGAGCGTCGCGGCCATCATGCGCCGGTCGGCACGATAGAAGATCGTCGTGCCATCGGGTGCCCACGCAGGCTCGGTGCCGCCGCCCTGCGAGACCTGCACGGTGTTTCCGGTGCCGGGGAAGGGTCGCATGTACACTTCGTAACGTCCCGACTCACTCGCCGCCCACGCCAGCCAGTGGCCATCGGGTGACAACGTCGGCATGAAGGCATCGTGCGCGGCCTGCAGCACGGGCACCGGCGCGTCGGGCGTCACCCCCGCGCGCCAGATGCTCCACGGACCATCGAGGCGTCGCTGAAACAGCAGGACGTCCGCAGCTGGCGACGGACTGGCCGCAAACGCGCCGGTGGCCACGACCGTGCGCCGTGCCACGCCGTTGC
>JAYWIJ010000314.1:0-5846 GCA_043788935.1 Gemmatimonadaceae bacterium
CGCACTGCTGGCGCAGTCCCTCGCGTACGCCGCCTCGCTGGTGCCGACGATCGCGGATCGCATCAGTGCCGTGGACGCGGCCATGCGTCTCGGATACGGCTGGAGCTTCGGGCCGTTCGAGCTGATCGACCAGATGGGCGCCGACACGTTCGCCGCGTTGCTGTCGAAGCATGGCATCGCCGAGCCGCCGCTGATTGCAGGTCGTGCGCCGTTCTACCGCACCGAAGGCGGCGTGCTCGAGGAGCGGCTGCCGGGCGGTGAGTACGCGGCCGTGCCACGTGGCGCAGGCGTGCTGCTGCTGGCCGACGTGAAGCGCCGCTCGAAGCCCGTGATGAAGAATGCGTCGGCGAGCGTGTGGGACATCGGCGACGGGGTGCTCTGTCTCGAGTTCACGTCGAAGATGAACACCCTCGATCCCGAGATCATGGCGATGATCCGGCAGATCATCGCGGCGGTCGGCGACGGCAGTGGGCCGTACAAGGCGCTGGTGATCCATAACGACGGCGACAACTTCAGCGTTGGTGCGAACCTCGGACTGGCCATGTTCCTGATGAACATCGCGAGTTGGGACGCGCTGGAGCAGAGCGTGGCCGACGGGCAGGGAACGTATGCGGCGATGCAGCGGGCACCGTTCCCCGTGGTGAGTGCGCCGTCCGGCATGGCACTTGGCGGTGGCACGGAGCTCCTGCTGCATTCCGATGCGGTGCAGGCCTCCGCCGAGACGTACGCCGGCCTCGTCGAAGCCGGTGTCGGCATCGTGCCCGGGTGGGGCGGCTGCAAGGAGATGGTGCTGCGTCACGTTGCGCCGGTGCAGGGTGATGCGGCCAAAGCGATGGCGGCGATGGGACAGGTGTTCCAGACCATTGCACTGGCAAAGACGTCCACGTCGGCGGCGGATGCGCGCTCGATCGGATTTCTGCGCAATACCGATGGCATCACGATGAATCGAGAGCGGCTGCTGGCGGATGCCAAGGCGAAGGCGCTGTCACTCGTGCCAGGCTATGCACCGTCGGCAGAGCGCAGCGTCCTGCTGCCCGGTGCACGCGGCAAGGGCATGATGATGGCTGGCGTGAAGGCAATGGCCGATGCCGGGAAGGCGACCCCGCATGACGTCGTCGTGGCCGGTCATCTCGCGTCGGTCATCAGCGGCGGTGACACTGATGGCAGCACACCGCTCACCGATACGGATCTGCTCGCACTCGAGCGTTCGCACTTCATGCAACTCGCCCACACGACAGGTACGCTGGCCCGCGTCGAGCACATGCTCGCGACGGGCAAGCCACTGCGGAACTGAGGATCGCACATGCCCACATACAAGGCTCCACTGGACGACATGAAGTTCGTCCTGAACGATGTGATCGACTATTCGCGGCTCACGACGTTGCCGGGGTATGCCGACTTCGATGCCGAGACGGCGATGTCGGTGCTGGAAGGCGCCGCGCAGTTCTGCGAGGAGGTGCTGCATCCGATCAACCAGAGCGGTGATGCAGAGGGGTGTCGCATCGACGATGGCGCGGTGACGACGCCGGCCGGCTTCAAGGCTGCGTATCATCGGTACGTCGAGGCGGGATGGCCGGCACTGGCCGCTGACGAGGCGTTCGGCGGGCAGGGCTTTCCACAGACGCTGCGCTTTGCGGTGGAAGAGATGATCTGCGCCTCGAATCTCAGCTTCGGCATGTTTCCAGGCCTGAGCCACGGCGCCTATCATGCGCTGCTGATGCATGGCGCCGACGACCTGAAGGCCACGTGGCTGCCGAAACTCGTCACAGGCGAGTGGGCAGGGACGATGTGCCTCACCGAGGCACACTGCGGCACCGATCTTGGCCTGCTCACCACCAAGGCCGAACCGCAGGCCGACGGCAGCTACGCGATCACCGGCAACAAGATCTTCATCTCGGCGGGTGACCATGACCTGACCGGCAACATCGTGCATCTGGTGCTGGCGCGGCTGCGCGACGCACCGCCGGGCATCAAGGGCATCAGCCTGTTCATCGTGCCGAAGCTGCTGCTGAATGCCGATGGGACGCCGGGCGCGGAGAATGGTGTGCGCTGCGTGAGCATCGAGCACAAGATGGGCATCAAGGCATCGCCGACCTGTGTGCTGGCTTTCGAGAAGTCGACGGGTTGGCTGGTGGGTGAAGTGAACAAGGGCATGCGTGGCATGTTCACCATGATGAACGCCGCGCGTCTCGCCGTGGGGATGCAGGGACTCGGGCTTAGCGAAGTCGCGTACCAGAATGCCGTGAGCTACGCGAAGGATCGACTGCAGGGCCGGTCACTCACGGGCGCGAAAAATCCCTCCGGACCCGCTGATCCGTTGATCGTGCACCCCGACGTGCGTCGATCGCTGATGACGATCCGCGCCTTCAACGAGGGGGCACGCGCACTGTCGCTGTGGGTGGGCACGCACATCGACCTGCACGAGAAGAGCGAAGACCCGCAGGTGCGCAAGGATGCCGATGACTTCGTCGCGCTGATGACGCCGATCGTGAAGGCGTACTTCACCGACATGGGCTTCGAGTGCACCAACATGGCGCTGCAGATCTACGGAGGTCACGGCTACATCCGCGAGTACGGCATGGAGCAGTTCGTGCGCGACGCACGCATCGCGCAGATCTACGAAGGCGCAAACGGCATCCAGGCGCTGGACCTCGTGGGACGCAAGCTGCCGCAGGAGGGTGGGCGTCTGCTGCGCTTCTTCTTCCATCCGCTCAGTGAGCGTCTGGCGCGTACGTCGCAGGATCCGGAGCTGAAGGAGTTTGCCGAACCGTTCGCGAAGATTTTCGGGCGCCTGCAGCAGGCCACGCAGTTCATCGCGCTCAAGTCACTGGCGTACCCTGACGAGGCGGGCGCCGCGAGCAGCGACTACCTGCGCATGTTCGGGCTGGTGGCGCTGGGCGACATGTGGCTGCGCATGGCCGAGGTGGCGTTCGCGAAGATGCCGACGGCCAATGGTGACCGCGCGTTCTACGACGCCAAGCTGAAGACGGCGCGCTTTTTCTTCACGAAGATGCTGCCGGAGTGCCACGGGCTGTTCGCACGGATCATGGCCGGCTCGGCGCCGGTGATGGCGCTGGAGGCCGACGGCTTCTGACCCGCGGGCATCCGATCACAGGGTCAGACCCCGCGGTCGGGATCGCAGGGTCAGACCCCTTGATCGGCGGCCGAGTTCGACCGTCCGTGTACATGCCGCCCCGGCGGACCGATACTCGTCAGCACACGCCTGGCCCGCCGGGTGTTGCCGTCCTCGCGCCGCGTCGTCGTATCTGCGTGGCGGTGTGGGACCGCCTTGGCTTTTCTGCGACCATGCCCCATTCCGGACGCGTGGACGCGGCGAGCCTCTCGACGATGGGAGACTCTCGTGCACCCCGAACTGTTCGAACTCAAGGCCCTCGTGGCCGGGCGCCTCGACACGCACCGCCGCCGCGAGATCGACGATCACCTCGGCTCGTGTGCCGATTGCTCGCGCCACTACGTCGCGCTGATGCTGGGCAGTTCGTCGCCGAAGACCGCCGAAGCCGAGGCGCGTGAGGCGCTGGTCCCGACGGGAGCCGGCGCCGTCCTGACGCTCATCGCAGGCGGCGCCTCCGCGGCACCGGCCTACGGCATCGACGCCCCGATCGCCCCCTCGGCCGCACCGCGACCCGCTGCGCCCCGCGCGCCGCACAACAACATGGCGGCGCTCGAAACCGAATTCCCGGCGCCGGCGTCGCGGACACAGGTGCCCGTGTCGGCCAGCCTGGTGGACGCCATCACCAAGCTGCGCGCGGAATCGGAAGCGCCCAGGGCGACCGTCATGCCTGAGGTCGAGCTGGTGAAGCCTGCGGCACCTGCTGCCACGGTCGCCCCCGTTCCCGTCGTGACCCCGGCACGTCCGATCGTCGCGCCGGTGGCGGAGACGCCGCTGATCGCACCGTCGATCTTCACGCCCACGCCGTACGACGGTGTATCGCTGATTCACCCGCCTGTCACCCCGGTCGCGACGCCCGTTCAGCCGGCACCGGAACTGGTCGTGACGTTTTCGTCCACGCCGCCGCGAACACCGGTGCAACGCGCGCCAGCCGCCGCCGCCGCGGTCGCGATCACGCCTTCGCAGGAGTACGTGTCGCAGGCCGTCCCGACGTCGGCCAGCGTGCCGGTGACGGCGTTCGAGCTGACCACGCCGCCTGCCGTTGCGGCGACGTCGGCGAAGCCACGCATGCTGGGCGGAATGATCGCCGCCGCGGCACTGCTGCTGGTGGTCGGCCTCGCGGGCTACAAGTACTTCCAGTCCTCGGTGTCCGAAGCGGCCAGCGCCGCCGCCGCCGCGGCTGCCAAGCAGGTGGAGTCGGCAGCGCGGACCACTGCCCCGGCCGCTGTCCCGGTCGCGGCACCGGTGCAGACACGCATCGTGTATGTCGAGAAGCCCTCGACCCGACGTACCGAGCCGGCGAAGGCCAAGCCGGAGACCGTCCTCGTCGCGCCCGCGCTCCCCATTGCCGTGACGCTGCCGGATGTGAACCTCAACACCGGCGCCGATCCGGTGGGGCAGACCAGTACGCAGCGCAGTGCCACATCCGAGCTGACACGAAGTGCACGCGCGACCGCCAGTCGGACGGCAACGCCACGACCCTAGACGCTCAGCAACGGCATTTCAGTCATTTGACACGGGCCGCTGCAACACTGCAGTGGCCCGTGTTGCATGTCGTGTGTGCACGACTCCGATGGTCAGGCATCTCCTCCACAGACCTGAACATCGAGGCTTGCCATGACACGACCGGTTCCGTCGCTCCGCACGCTGGTGCTCGCATTCGCAGTTGCCGTCGTTCCACTCTCCGCGCGTGCACAAGGCTGGATCGAGCCGGCGCCGCCTGATTCTCGCAGACCGACGCCGCAGCCGGCGTTGGAGCGCGTGGTGCGCATCGCCACCACCATCCGCGCCAGCATCGAAGGCCGCGTGGCGCGTATCGAAGTCGAAGAACAGTTCCGCAACGATGGGCAGCGCATGGCGGAAGGCACGTATCACTATCCGCTGGCCGGGGAAGCGGTGTTCCAGTCGCTGTCGCTGTGGATGGGCGAGACGGAGATGCGCGGCGAGTTGATGGATGCGGCCAAAGCGCGCGGGATCTACGAAGAAATCGTGCGCCGTCGCCGCGATCCCGCGCTGGTCACGCTCGCCGGACACCAGCTGCTCCGCGCGCAGGTGTTCCCGATCCAGCCGGGCGAGACGCGCAAGGTGGTACTGCGCTTCGCGCAGGTGCTGGACCGGCAGGGTGATGCACTGCGCTGGCGGTATGCGCTCGGTCCCGACTCGCGGGGTGCCGCGCGCCCCGACATCCGTGTGACGCTGCGCGAACCGTCGCAATTCGGTCGCCCGTTCTCGCCGACGCACACGGTGCAAGTCAGCGGCCGCGACGACAGCGGCGTCACCATCACCGATGCCTCGCTGGGCGACGTGGAACTGTTCCTGCCGCTGCGCAGCACGGCCGCAGGACTCAGCGTGGTGTCGCACGCGCCGGGCAACGAGGATGGCTATTTCCTGCTCTACGTCACGCCGCCGGAGATGTCGGAGTCGCAGCGAATCGGTCGCGACCTGACACTCGTCGTGGATGTGTCGGGCTCCATGAGCGGTGCGAAGCTCGAGCAGGCGAAGGCTGCCATGTTGCAGGTGCTCGGCACACTCTCGACGCGTGATCGCTTCCGCCTGATTTCCTTCTCGGCAGCCGTACGCACCTTCCGTGACGGCTACGTGGAGGCCGATGCCTCCGCACTCGACGCCGCACGCGCGTGGACGTCGGCACTGGTCGCCGACGGCGGCACCAACATCGAAGCGGCGCTGCGGCAGGCACTGCAGCGCACCGCTGGCG
>JAYWIJ010000315.1:0-23211 GCA_043788935.1 Gemmatimonadaceae bacterium
GAGCGCGGCACCTTCGTCGTGCAGTTCGCGGCACTGAAGGCCGAGCAGCCGGCGCGGCAACTGGCCGGCTCGATCAAGGCGAATGGTGAGAAGGCGCACGTGCAGGTCACGTCGTCGAATGGCATCGCCCTGTATCGGGTTATCCTTGGTCCTTTCCGATCGCGCGCCGATGCCGAGGCTGCCGGTCGGGCCGCCGGCCGGGACTACTGGGTTTTTGAAGGGGGAACGAACTGATGGCGGGTGGACTCACACTGGGCGTGGACTGGGAAGCGCTGGGCGCCGAAGCGTCAGCCGCTGTGGACGCCTCCCATGCGATTCTCGTGACCGGGCGCGACCCGGTCGCTGCCGCGCGGGTGGCCGTCGGTCTCGGTCAGGTGCAGTCGCGCACGCGTCGCGTCGCCATCGGTGATCTGGTCGGAGACGTCGAGCCGCTGCAGCGGTTGGTGACGGGCGATGATCCGCACGGCATCGTGGACAGCTTTCTGTACGGCGTGTCGCTGAACAAGATCGCGCGCCAGGTGGATGACACGGGCATGCTGTTCGTGATGCCGAGCGGCACGGAGCCAACGGTCACGCCCGACATCATGGCAAACGAACGGTGGAGCCGACTGGCGGCGGGGTTCCGCGAGGTCGGCGCGTTGCTCGTGCTGGTGGCGCCGAGCGACGCCGAGGGTGTGCATGAACTGGCCGGCATGATGGACGGCGTGGTCGTGGTGGGTGATGCCGCCTCGGTGCTCTCGGTGCCGCGCAACTCGGTGCTGGCACACGTCGACGCACCGATGGCCGCCACACCGCTGTCGACAGCTGCCGTCGCAGAGGTGCCGACCGTGCTCACGGAGCGGACGCCGCTCGGTACACCGCGTCATCAGCCGCCGGTGATGCTTCCGCCACAGGACGTGCTCGAGAAGCGACCGGCTGTGCCATTGAAGGCTGCCGGCATTCCCAAGGTGCCGCTGGCACTCGCGATTCTGGGGACGCTGATCGCAATCTGGTTCGCACTTGGCCGCCCCGGCACATCGAAGGGCGCCGCACCGACGGAATCGGTCAGAGACAGTGTCGACAGCAGTGACGATGGTGCCGCAAGCGACACGACCGTGCAGTCTGCGCCGGGTGTCGAGACGTCGGCAGACGGACTTGCACCGGTGCGCATCGGCAATCCGCAGGATTCGGCGAAGGCGGCCGCGTACGGAGTGGTGCTGGTCGCGACCAACGATGAAGCGCAGGCGCTGGCGCGGTGGGCATCGCTGGGCCTCAAGCTGCCTGCCGGCACGGTCACGATGGTGCGCATCCGCGGCGAACGTGGACGGTTCTTTCAGGTGCAGGCCGGCGCGTATGCCACCGCACAGCAGGCCGACTCGCTGCTTGCCGCACTGCGCGGTAACCGCCGGCTGAATGCCGGTGCGGGCAGCGTGAAGTCCACTCCATTCGCGCTGCGACTGGAAGGCGGAATCTCACGGCAGTCGGCGCAGAATCTTGCCGACGGGTATGGCCAGCGACAGATCGCGGCGTATCCGATGCTGCAGGCCGACAACACGGCCACGATCTACGTCGGCGCATTCGAGACGCCCGAACAGGCGGCGCCGCTGATGAACGAATTGCAGCTCAAGGGCGTGAACGTCACGCTCCACTACCGGACTGGGAGAAGTTTCTGACGTGCGCCTGACCAAGCTCACCCTGCACGGCTTCAAGTCGTTCGCGGACCATACGGAAGTGCTGTTCGAGCCTGGGGCGACGATGATCGTCGGTCCCAATGGCTGCGGCAAGTCGAACGTGTCGGACGCGGTGCGCTGGGTGCTGGGCGAACAGCGCGCGCGCATGATGCGTGGCGCGAAGATGGAAGAAGTGATCTTCCAGGGATCGTCGGCACGGCGCGCAGTGAACGTGGCCGAAGTGTCGCTGCATTTCGACAACGAAAGCGGCGTCTTGCCGGTGGCGTTCAAGGAAGTGGTCATCACCCGCCGTCTCTCGCGGTCGGGTGAGAGCGACTACTTCCTGAACAAGGTGCCGTGCCGTCTGCGCGACATCCACGATCTCGTGCGCGGCACAGGGCTCGGTGCCGACAGCGGCGTGGTGATCGAGTCGAAGATGATCGACGCACTGCTGAGCGATCGTCCCGATGACCGGCGCGAACTGTTCGAGGAAGCAGCGGGTGTCGGACTCTATCGTGACCGTCGCCGCAGCACCGAACGCCGTCTCGAGGAAACGACGGTGGACCTGTCACGCCTCGACGACCTGATCGAGGAAGTGCAGACGCAGGTGCGCTCGCTCTCGCGGCAGCGGAAGAAGGCGGAGCGCAGCGTCGAACTGACCACGCGTCGCTTTCTCGTGGATGTGACGCTGGCCGCCCGCGAACTCGAAAGCTGGGCCGACGAGCTGACGCAGCTGCAGGCGCGTCTCGAAGCATTGCGCGAGGCCGTGCCGGCGGCGTCGGAACAGGCCGAAGAAGCCGCGCGCGATCGTGAAGCGGCGCAGCGTGCCCGTGCTGCCGCCGAGGCGATGCGTGCGGAATTAGCGCGCATGGCGCAGGCACAGCGTGAGCAGGCCAATCAGGTGGAGCGCGAGTTGCGCGTGGCCGAGGAACGCCAGCGCAACGCGATGTCACGTCGCGAACGCGCCGACGCGGAACTGCAGGATGGCGAGGCACTCGGCCAGCGCGTGATCGCAGAACGCGAAGACGCCGAGACGGAACGGGTGCGGTTGCAAGCGGAGCTGGCGTCGGCGGTGGAATTGCTGACGGAGCGCGCTGGCGCTGAGGAAGAATCGCGCCGCAGCGTGTCGATGGCGCGCCAGCAGGTGGAAGGCGCCGAGAAGACGCTGCGCGATGCGCGCGATCAGGTGCGGCGTCTGGAACTGGATCGTGAAGGCACGGAGCGCGAGTTGGGCGAAGTGCTGACGCGCACGGCCACGCTCGAGTCGGAGATGGCGACGCTTGCCGATGCCCTCGCCTCGGTGGAGCGCGACAGCGCCTCTGCCGAAGAGGCGGTTGAACTGGCACGCGTGGAAGTGTCACGCGCACAGGGCGCGATGGAGGCGGCGCGTGCGGCCGCGCAGCAGGCGCGCGCCACTGAAACGGGCGCCCGCTCACGACTGGGTGACACGGATCGCAAGCGCACGTCGCTGCAGGGTCGCATTCATGGACTCGAGGCGCTGGACCGCGATCGCGTGGGCCTCGCGCCGGGCGCCGCGTCGGTGCTGCGTCAGCGTGCGCAGTTCGGAGACGGTGCCGTGCTCGGTCCGCTCTCCGACTTCCTCTCGGCCGACAGTGATGCGGCCATTCTGGTGGAGCGCTATCTCGGCGCCACCGTGCACGCCGTGGTGGTGCGCGACCGGGCGGCGGCGAGTGCCGTGGCCGCGTGGCATGCGACAGCGAAGCCCGGACCGGTGCTGCTGTTGCCGCTGGACGCGGTGAGCGAAGTGACGAGCAGTGATGACGCGCTGGCTTCACGGGTGAAGGCCACGCAGCCGGCAGATCGATGGGTGCGTTCGCTGCTGGGTCAGGTCACGCAGCTCGACGGCGGCAGTGCCTTCATCGACGGACGAGGCGCGATCTACCTGCCGGGCGCCGAATCGGCGCAGGGGCCGATCCAGCGTCGTGCGGAGCTGACGATGCTGCGCGATGAGCTGGAGCAGCTGGACGCAGAGCGTGCACGCGTCGAGGCCGAAGCACAGCAGGCCGCGACCGCGTTGCAGGCCGCCGAACAGTCGGTGACGATTGCGAGCGATCTGCTCACGCAGGCGATGGGCGAAGTGCGGCGTGCGGAAGAGATGAAGGCGGAAGTCGAGCGTCGAAGTGCGCGTGCACTGCGTGAGCGCAACGACGCGCAGGGGCTGGCCGAGAAGCTCGGTGATCGTCGCGCGGCACTGCAGGCGCGTGCAGCGGAAGACGATGCGAAGGCCGAGGAGTTGCGTGCCGGTCTGGCGGGCTACGAAGCCGTGATCACGAGCACCCGTCAGCGTCTGTCGGGCGCCGACGAGATGCTGGAAGAAGCGCGCGAAGGTCGCACGATCGCACAGGTCGCGCAGGCACAGGCACAGGCGCGCGTGCAGGTGGCGCAGGATCGTGCGTCGCGTCTGGTGCAGGAACAGGCCACCGCGACGGCGCGTCTCGAGACGCTGCGCAATGAGCTGATGCAGCTCTCCAACGCCGATTCGGCGCTGGCCGAGCAGATCGCGACGCTGACGGTGCAGCTCGAAGAGCGGCAGCTGGCGTTGTCGGAGCTCGATACACGCCTGATCGAGGCGGAAGAGTCGCTGCGCGCGGCCGATCACGCGTTGCGCACGGGCGACGATGCGCTGGAGCAGGTGCGTCAGCAGGCGGTGCGCCTTGCCGAAGAGCTGCACCAGACGGAGCTGCGTCACACACAGCTCGAGGGTCGTCGACAGAACATCCGCGAGCGTCTCGAAACGGAGTGGCGCAAGCCGATCGCCGAACTGCTCGAAGGCTTCGAGCCGCTGGATCTCGAGGCCGATGCGCTGCGCAGTGAGAACGAACTGCTGCGGCAGCAGCTCGACCAGCTCGGGCCGGTGAATCCGCTGGCGGTGGAAGAGCACGAGGAAGAGGTGAAGCGCCTCGACTTCCTCGCCGCGCAGCGCAACGACCTCGCCGAAGCGAAGCTGTCGCTGCTGCAGGCGATCAAGGAGATCGACGCCACGGCGCGCGAGCTGTTCCTGGCGACGTTTGCAAAGGTGCGCGAGAACTTCCGTTCGATCTTCCAGACGCTGTTCGGCGGTGGCGAGTGCGATCTTCGTCTCGAGAATCCGGATCATCCGCTGGACTGCGACATCGAGATCCACGCCAGCCCACGCGGCAAGAAGACGCAGCGCATTCACCTGCTCTCCAGCGGTGAGCGCGCATTGGTGGCGCTGTCGCTGCTGTTCGGCATCTTCCTCACCCGTCCGAGTCCGTTCTGTCTCCTCGACGAAGTCGATGCCCCGCTCGACGATCAGAACGTGGGTCGTTACGTGCGGATGCTGAACGAGTTCAAGGAGCGGACGCAGTTCATCGTGATCACGCACAATCCGCGCACCACGACGGAAGCGGCCGACGCGGTGTACGGCGTGACGATGCAGGAGCCGGGCGTGAGCTCGCTGGTGAGCGTGCGCCTGCGCAATCGCAACGGTGAGGCCGTGAACGGCGGCGTGGAGGACACACAGCGCACCGGGAACACTTTGACTGTGCCGGAAGGCACGGCATCGGAGTCGGTACCTGAGCCGGTCGAGGCGGTCGCGTAGACGGGCAGCTACGGAACTGTTCTCGCGGAGATCGCTGAGGAGCGGAGGGCCGCGGGGAACTGCGAGGAGCTGAAGGAACTGCGCTCGTGGTCGCGGCCGGTGTCGTGGGACGTCGGAACCCAGCTCTGTGGTCAGGCACACTTGGCCCCAGCGCGCGGACCCGACTCGCCCAGACGGAGCCCACATCAGCCGTTTCAGTTCTCCGCGTTCCTCCGCTCCTCCGCGCACTCCGCGACAACAGTTGCAGTCCCCTCGAGGTAAACGGAGCTCCGGAATGCGCTTGACGGTGATCGGCTCAGGAACGATCTCGCTGTCGCCGACGCGGGGGTGCGCGGCGTATCTGCTGGAGGCCGGAGAGCAGCGGCTGCTGCTGGACTGCGGGCCGGGCGCCGCGCACACGATGGCGCGGCTGGGGCTGGACTGGTGGGGCGTGACGCACATCGTGCTGACGCACTTTCACCTGGATCACATCAGTGACTTGCCCGTCCTGATCTTTGCCTTCCGCCATGCACGGCTCGAGCCGCGCACGGAGCCGCTGACGATCATCGGGCCAGCCGGCACGCGTGACCTGATCACCCGCTGGGCGGCGGCGCTGGGCGACTGGCTGCAGGTACCCGGGTTTCCGCTCGAGGTGATCGACCTGCCGCTCGAGTCGCCGATGGAGCTGCCCGGCGGGCTCCGGCTCACCAGCCGAAGCGTTCCACATACAGCTGAAAGCGTGGCATATTCCGTCGAACAGGACGGTCGGCGACTGGTCTATACCGGGGATACCGGTGACGACCCGTCGCTGGGCGTCTGGGCGGCGGGGTGTGACCTGCTGCTGACCGAGTGTTCACTGCCTGACTCCATGCCGGTGCCGATCCACCTCACGCCATCGGAAACGGCGGCACTGGCGGCGGCGGCGGCACCGGGGCAACTGGTGGTGACCCATATGTATCCCCCGATCGAGGGGATCGATCTGCGCGCCGAGCTTGGCGCGCGCTGGGCCGGGCCGACCGTGATCGCCACGGACGGGCTCGTGCTCGACTGCTGAGGGACGGACGCGATGCTGGTGATGATGCAACGGAACGCCACGCCCGATGACATCGAGGCGGTGTGCGAAGCCATTCGGGCGCTCGGGTTCAAGCCGCTGCCGATGCCGGGTGCGCTGCGCACGGCCATCGGCGTGGCTGGCGACGACGGCCAGGTGGACACCTCGCACTTCGAGGGCATGTCGGGCGTGGGCAACGTGCTCTACGACTCGAAGCCATACAAGCAGGTGTCGCGCGAGTGGCAGCCCGAGAAGACACTCGTGTCGATCGGCAACGGGGTAGTGTTCGGTGGTACCGAGGTGCCGGTGGTGGCAGGCCCGTGCAGCGTGGAGGGCGAGAAGGAACTGCTGCACATCGCACACCTCGTGAAGGCCGGTGGTGCGGTGGCATTGCGCGGCGGTGCCTACAAGCCGCGCACGTCGCCATATGCGTTTCAGGGCCTGGGTGAAGAGGGCCTCCGTCAGCTTGCGCTCGCGCGCAACGAGACGGGGCTGCCGATCATCACCGAGGCCATGGACGAGCATCAGGCCGATCTGGTCGCGAAATACGCCGATTGCATCCAGCTTGGCGCGCGCAACATGATGAACTTTTCGTTGCTCAAGCACCTCGGCCGGTTGAACGTGCCGATTCTGCTCAAGCGCGGCATGTCGGCCACGATCACCGAGTGGCTGCTGGCGGCGGAGTACATCATTTCGGAGGGCAACCGCAAGGTGATCCTCTGCGAGCGCGGCATCCGCAGCTATGACACGGCGACGCGCAACGTGTATGACCTGAGCGCGATTCCGGTCATTCAGCGGCTGTCACACCTGCCGATCATCGGTGACCCGAGCCACGGCGTCGGTATTCGCGACGCGGTACCGCCGCTCGCACGCGCCACGGTCGCCGTGGGTGCGGATGGTGTGATCGTCGAGGTACACCAGCAGCCCGACAAGGCGTGGAGCGATGGCGCACAGAGCCTGCATCCGCCGCAGTTCGACGAGATGGTCCGCAGCCTCGTGCCGATCGCCGAGGCCGTGAGCCGATCGATCATGGGCGCAGGAACGGCCGTCGCCTGAACGGGGTACTTTGGGGGGCATCGCAGAGCACTCGCGATGCCCTTCCCCGTTTCCGGATATCGGCATGTCGACCATTCGTGCGCTGAGCGCCTCTCTGCTCCTGCTGCCTGCCGCGCTCGTCGCGCAGGCACGTCCGGCAGCACCGGTTGCGGCATCGTCGTCCGCGAGTGCCACGGCGCTGCTGGAACGGACGGCGCGACTCTACACCGGTACGCGCGGGCTGCGCGCTGAATTCACGCAGCAGTTGACGAATCCGATCACGTCGAGCGTGTCGTCGAGCGCGGGCAACTACCTGCAGCGCGGTCCGGGGGTGTTTGCGGTGACATTCACGCAGCCGGCCGGTGATCGCATCGTCAGCGACGGCCGGACGCTGTGGGTGTATGTGCCGAGTGCCACGCCGGGTCAGGTGCTGAAGATGCCAGTGGGCGCTGGCGCGCCGGGCGGCGTGGATCTGGTGGGACAGTTCTTCACGTCACCGTCGCGCAAATTCACGGTGACCGATGGAGGCACGACGGCCGTGAATGGTGTGACGCTGAAGAAGCTGGTGCTCGTGCCGAAGAGCGACATGGGCTTCACGCGCGCAGCGTTGTGGGTGTCGCCGACGGGCGCTGAGCTCAAGCAACTCGAGGTGACGGAGGCGTCCGGTGTGGTGCGCACGCTCCGGTTCACCAGCATCACGCGGAGCGCGACGCTACCGGCGGGGGCGTTCGGGTTCGTGGTGCCGCGAGGGGTGACGGTGGTGGATCCGGCGGCGCTCAGCCGCTGACGCTTGTTTTGCAGGATGCATACACGAACGGTCATCGTCACCGGCGCCTCCTCCGGCGTCGGCCTCCACGGCACAAAGGCTTTGGTCGAGCGGGGCTGGCATGTCATCATGGCGTGCCGCGACCTGGCCAAGGCCGAGCGCACCGCGGCGTCGCTCGGCATTCCCCGGGCAGGTGTCACACACGTGCACCTCGACCTTGGTTCGCTCAGGAGTGTGAGGACGTTCGTCACCGAGTTTCGCGCGCTGGGTCGTCCGCTCGACGCACTGGTGAACAACGCGGCCGTGTATCTGCCGAGGCTCACGGAGCCGCGGCGCTCGCCGGAGGGCTTCGAGATCAGCGTGGCCACCAATCATTTCGGCCATTTCCTGCTCTCGACATTGCTGCTGCCGGATCTGCAGCAGGCGGCCGCACCCCGACTCATCACCCTCGGGACCGTGACCGCGAACTCCGAGGAGTTCGGCGGAAAGGTGCCGATTCCTGCGCCAGCGGATCTCGGTGATCTGGCGGGCCTGGCCTCCGGATTTCGCGCACCGGTGGCGATGATCGACGGCAAGGCGTTCAAGCCGGGCAAGGCGTACAAGGACAGCAAGCTGTGCAACATGATCATCAGTCGCGAGCTGCACCGGCGGTATCACGGCAGCACGGGGATCGTGTTCAACACCCTGTACCCGGGGTGCGTGGCCGACACCGCACTGTTCCGCGATACGCCAAGCGCATTTCAGTCGATCTTCCCGTGGTTCCAGAAGAACATCACCAAGGGGTACGTCACGCAGGAACTGGCCGGTGACCGGCTGGCACAGGTGGTGACCGATCCGGCATTTGCCACGTCGGGCGTGCATTGGAGCTGGGGCAATCGCAACAGCGCCACGCGACCGCCGTTCTCGCAGCCGCTGTCGACGAAGGCCACGAATGTAAAACGCGCCGAGCGGCTGTGGGAGCTGTCGGCGTCGTTGGTCGAGGCGGCGAGGTGAGGCTGTGTCGCTGCGTGATGTCGACGGAATGTCATGCATGGAGCGCCTTGGCGCGCCACGATGGCGCCACGGTGCTCAGTACGACGGCAGATCCTGTATCGTCACGCCCAGCGCCGTGGCGATGGCAGCGAGTGTGTCGTGGTGTGGTGCCTGCACTTCACCACGTTCGATGCGCGCAAGCGTCTTTGTATCCACACCGGGCAGATCGGCCTGGCGATAGCCACGCTGCAGCCGAAGTCGACGGATGGACCCGCCGATCGACGCATCGCTGGCCAGGCGCGCAGCCTTCGATGCCTGCCGGTATGCTGAATCGAACTCGTAGAGAATCGCGTCGGTGGCCGCTTCGAAGTCGCCCAGCTGCACGGTGTGCCCGTAGTCGATGATGGCCAGCGCCACGGGGTCGGCGACAGCCGCTGATGCGGCATTCACGAACCACGACAGCGGCACGACGATCGTCTCGAGATTGCCGCGGTACAGGACGACTGCCTGCGTGAGGGCGTCATAGGACGCGGCGATGAACAGGTTCGCCCGTTCCTCAGACGTCACGACATCGGCGAGCACGTCCGGGTCGAGCGACTGCACGTCGCCGGTGAGCGACAGCACGTGGGTGAAGTACGCGTCGAAGACGTGTATCGACTGTGGCGGTGCGGGTGTGAGGCAGACGACACGTTGATCGCGCGCAGGTTGTGGGGCGAGCGTGGTGAGCGTTCTGAGTTTTGCCGGATCCCACATCATCCAGACCGACTCACGCGGCGCGTCTCCGTACCACTGCCGCAACGCCCCCTCACTCGTGATTCGCCGAACGAAGCGCTTCGGACGAACGTGCAATGCACCGGCCGGCGCAAACGCCGCGTAGGTACGCGCAGCAGACTCCTGCACGCGAAGCGGCGGCACCGAGTGTGTCTTGACGTATGTCCTCGTACCGGCCTTACGCGTTGCCATCACCGCCATCCTGTGAATCGACCGGGTTCTCCGGGTACAGCTGATCCCAGACCACCGTGAACTCCGCACGGCGCGTGGCGAGCTGATCACGCAATGCCGGTGGCACCTCGCGTGGCGGCGGTGTCCCGTCGAGGAATGCGCCGTCACGCAGACCGTAACGCCACCTCTTCGTGCGGAACATCACGGTTACGTGCGGCGGCTCGACCCGCTCGCGATTGCGAATCTTGACCGACCAACCCGCATCGGTGAGAACCTTCGGCAACTTAAAGGCGCGCGCCATGCACACCACGAAGTGCCGGGGGCACACAATCCAAAGGTATGTCTCTTTCCCGCGATGTCAACAATAGGACATCCTTCACCTCCCGACATGTGCGCCTTCCGTGGGCGCTCATCAGGCTCTGTCGGCTGCCGCGAAGCTGCCGGTCCCGGTCTCGCGCACCTCTCCCAGAATCGCCAGCGTCTCCATATGCCTGACCACGATCTCCCGCTTCGCCCCGCTGAACTGCGCCGTGGCCTCATCCACCGTGAGAGGGGCCACCTGCACCAGCCGCTTGAGCGCCCCGATCTGCTCGATGGCACCAGCGGGCCACGGCTCAGGCGCCGCCTCGGTCACCGCTGCCGCCATGGCCTCCGACTCCGGCAACGCCAGCTCCTCGGCCGGCAGCTCGGCCCCCTGCCCAGGCGCCTGGAACTCAGGCCGCAGCCAGCGGATGATCCCCCGCTTCTCCTCGGCCACGCGCTCGTCGTGCAGCGCCACCAGCCGCTCCAGGATCTCCGCGTCGGCCATGGGCCACGGCCAGCCGTACGCCCCGGCCACCAGCGCATCCAGTTCGTCGTGGATGTCGCGCAGCACGCCGCAGGCAGCGATTTCGTGGATCGCGCGTTCCTTGGGCGTGAGTGCTTCGCCGGTGCGGAGTTTGGCGACGACGTTGTACATCCCGGTCATCGTCACGCGTTCGTCGCGAGCGATGGCGGATTTGCGGTGAGCGTCGAGGCGTTCGGCGGCGTTCGACAGCGGCACCAACGCGGCACCGGCAAGTACCGGAAAAGGAAATGCATCAATGCATGCCTTGTTGTATCTCGCATCGTTTCCAACGCCGAGCTTTCCGGCAAGAGCAGCTACCCATACACCATGTATTCGCGATGAGAGCACGCCGAGCACCATCGCCGAATCGTGCGCAATACAGAAAACCGCACCATCTGGTGCGACGATAGCGTCAAGAAAAACGAAGACGCGATGACGCGCGGTCTCCGGCGTTCCGATGAATCGTTGCAGCGATGACAACGCACGTCGTAAACTCTCTCTGTTGTGCCCTAGCTGCCACCAGCGATTCCGGATGTCTGGATTGGAATTTGCATCCCGCTCTGGCTTGACACGTACGCGAATGATGTCGAAGAGGACGGGATAGAGCTCCGCAGCTCTTGAAGCGGACAGTAGCCCAAAATCAATAAGCGAAACATTTCGTGATCGCTGCGTGATATCTCGCCCATTCACAAACGGACGGATCACGGATTCGTGCGACTGATCAAGCAAGCGAAGTCGAGACGCCTCCTCGCTGCGCAACACGAACCCCTCGCCATACGGCTTGAATCCAACCGTCGACATGCCGCTATTGGCACGCAGTGTTACACGCGCAACACCCGAGATATCGACACCTGAACGCAGATCTGGATGAATCCGGTCGACAAGAGCCTCATCGATAATGTGCGCATTTTCGTTCACGCGCACCACGCGCGGTATTATCATCGCCTGCGGCCGAGCTAGCACTGTCATCGCGACCCTGACCTGTGCACCGTCGTCACCAGAAATCCACGGATGATCCGCGATTGCCCACACTATTCTCAGCCCAGATGCACTCGCCTTCTCCATGACGGCACGATTCTGCTTCTGGATGATGCTATTTGTTGTGATTAGACCCGCAAACGACGTGCGTCCGTTTGCAATCGCTACACGCGACAGTTCCCACCAGAGCATTACGAAGTCGCTTGCTGGAGCCACTCCGGTGTACGCCAGTTGGAGTGCCTCGACGTAGCCATCACCGAGTGAATCACGCTTAGACTGCTTTCCGAGATACGGCGGATTCCCCACAATGAAATCCGCCGCCGGCCACTCCGCCTGCCGCGCCCCGACATACTCGTAGTACGGCAGCTTCGTATTCGGATCCGGCACCAACTGCCCCGTCACCGGATGCACGATCCGCGGCGTTGGATCAGGACGATCCTTCTCCGGACGATGCACGATCGCATCCCACGCCAGCACCGCATCACGGCACTCGATCGTGCCGGTGTCACGCAGCAGCGGCTCCATCGGCTGCACGTCGCCATGCTGCTGCTTCCAGAACTGGTGGAAGCCGATCCACAGCGTGAGCTCGGCAATCTCGCGCGCCCACGCCTTCACCTCGATACCGAAAAACTGACCGGGGTCGATCTCGTCCATGCGGGTGCTGATCTGCCCGCCCTGCACTTCGCTCAGCAGGCGGAACACCTCCACCTCCACGCGCTTGAGCGCGTGCATGGTCACGTACAGGAAGTTGCCGCTGCCGCAGGCGGGATCGAGAATGCGCAGCCCGCGAAGCCAGGCATGAAACTCCAGCAGCCGCGCTTCGGCAGCCTTCACATCCACCGGCCGGCCCCGCTCACGGAGCTGCATCACCTCGGCCTGCACCGCGGTCCAGCGTTCGCGCACCGGCTCTTCGACCGTAGGCCGCACCAGCCGTTCGATGAAGGCGCGCGGCGTGTACTCGGCGCCGAGCCGGTGCCTCTCCTCGGGGGTCAGCGCACGCACCAGCAGCGTGCCGAAGATCGAGGGCTCCACCGCGCTCCAGTCGGCGGACGAGGCGCGACGCAGCAGTTGCAGCTCGGCCTTCTGCAGCGGCAGCGCTTCGGCCTCAGCGAAGAAGTGCCCGTTGAAGCGGAGAATGCGATCGTAGCCGAAGCGGGTACCGCCATCCATTGCCTTCCACAGATCCTCCGCCGCTTCCACGAATCGGTCGGCGGGTTCGTCGATCACCGCATCGAGCAGGCGGGTGAAGGCCTTGTTGGGGAGCAGCTTCACGTCTTCGGCGAACATGCTGAACACGCAGCGGATCAGGAACCGCGCAACGCGCTCCGGATCTTCGCCCCGCTCTTCCATGGTGCGCGAGAGTTGGCCGAGCAGGCCGGCGATTTCCTCGGTGATGGCCTGCGCGTGCCGGCGCGGGTCGCGGCGTGCGGGATCGTTCCAGATGTCGCGCAGCAGCGCGACCTGCTCCGGATGATCGGCCAGCGTGCGCAGGTCGATGCGCGTGCCCAGGTGAAAGCCGCCGTATGTGCCGGCCCATCGATCCCAGATGATGAGTGTGCGCGCCACGTCGAGCACCATGATGTACGGCGGTCGCTCGGCGAGATCGCGGGCGTAGTTGGCCACCTGGCCCCACGCCTTGGTGAGCAGCTTCGTGGTGCTGGCGCCCTCGGCGGAGTGCTTGGCTTCGAGGGCGAAGCAGCCGGCCTTGTACAGATCGATGAAGTTGGTGCTGACGCCGCCATCGCGCGCGGTGGTCTGCACCGCGAACTCGAACTGGTATGCCGAGTGTTCGGCAACGCGACCGGTGGTACTGGCCGCCGCAGGGCGGGGTTTCTCGACGCCGATCGCCTCGCAGAGTTCGGAGAGGTAGATCTGGTAGTTGGCGCGTTCGGCCGCGGCGACGTCGGTGAAGCGGTCGTTCAGGTCGCGGAGCCGGCGGATGGTCTCGGGCGAGAGTGGTACCAATTCGGTGTCGGGCGCAGTCATGCCCCAATGTCGACACCGGCAGTGACGCCGGCAATCCGGCGGCCGGGCTGGGACCGGCGCAGCCCTGAGCAACAGGCGTCTCGCAGACGCGGGGCTGGAGATCCTGATAGACTGCGTGTCATGACCGCCCCCCGCCCCTACGTGCTGGCTGACCTGAGCTACGGCGTGACGAAAACCGCCGACATCGAGGTCGCCGTCCTGCCACTCGGCGCCACCGAGCCGCACAATCTTCACCTGCCTTACGGCACCGACGTGTTCGAAGGCACGATCGTCGGAGAGAATATCTGCGCGGCGGCCCACGCGCGCGGCGCCAAGGTCGTGCTGTTGCCGACCGTGCCGTTCGGCGTCGAGACCAACATGCGGGCGTTTCCGCTGGCGATCAACGTGCACCAGGAGACGCTGAATCATTACGTGCGCGACGTGGTGCATTCCCTGCGAAACTCCGGCATTCAGAAGATCGTGCTGCTGAACAGCCATGGCGGCAACGAGTTCAAGCCGCTGCTGCGCGAGCTGGCCGGTGAGGGGGTCACGGTGTTCCTCATCGACTGGTTCCGGGTGCTGAACGACGTGTATTCCACGATTTTCAAGCACAAAGAGGATCACGCCGGCGAGATGGAGACGTCATTCGCGCTGGCGTTCTTTCCGCACCTCGTGCAGCACAACGCCGATGGATCGCTCGCGGCCGACGACGGCGCCACCCATCATACGATGTTCGACGCGGTGAACAACGGCTGGGTGTCGATCACGCGGCCATGGCACCTGCTCACGACCAACACCGGGTCGGGCTATCCGCACGCCGCCACGGCGGAGAAAGGGCGCCGGTGCATGGAGCTGCTCGTGGAGCGGTTGTCGGCGTTTCTGGTGGAGCTCTCAGCGGCGAACGTCGACGAGCGGTTCCCCTACGGCGAGCCATGATCGGGGCCGCTGGCCAGCACGGCGGTGGTCAGATGCGCGGTGACGTTCGCCATGGTCTTGAAGATGTCGGGGATCACGTCCACCGCGATCAGGATGCCCACCGCCTCGGCGGGCAAGCCGATGTCGACCAGGACGGGAGCGAGAATGAAGAGGCTCCCTGACGGAATGCCGGGCACACTGAAGCTCAGCAGCGTGGAGGTGACGATGATGGTGACGAGCGTCGCCGCGCCGATCTCCACGCCGTACAGCTTACCGAGGAAGATCACGCCGACGACCCACGCCATCGGCACGTTCACGCGGAAGATCGAGACGGCGAACGGCAGCACGAATCCGCTGGCGGTGGCGTCGAGGCCGAGCCGCTGGCGCGCCGCACCGATCATCATCGGCAGTGCGCTCAGTGACGAGCGAGACCCGGCCGCCAGCGCCTGCGATGGTGCCGCGGCTGCGAGAAAGCGGCGGAACGGCACACGTCCGAGCAGCACCACCAACGGGTAGAGCAACACCGTGAAGATGATCAGCACCAGCGACAACGTCGCGATGTAGCGGGCGAGCGCACCGACGCTGGACACACCGAGTCGCGCGCCGAGTGCGAAGGCCAGCGCGAAGACGCCGATCGGCGCGGCGGTGACGACCCAGCCCACCACGACCAGCAGGGCATCGGAGATGCCGCGGAAGACGGTCAGCACCGCCTCGCGTCGCACCTCGTCGATCCGTTTCAACGCGAAGCCGAGCACCAGAGAAAAAACCACGAGTGGCAGCAGCGCGCCATCGGCTGCGGCTTTGACGGGATTGGACGGCACCATTTCGATCAGCCGCTGTCCCAGTGAGGGCAGCTTCGGCGTACTGCCGACCGTCGCAGCGGTCTCACGGATGCGTGCGGCGACGTCGGCGGGGAGCGTGAAGTCGGCGAAGGCCAGCTCACCGATCAGCAAGGCCAGCGCACCACCGCTCACCAGCAGCACCACGAACACCACGACGGCGCGGGTCATGGCGCGGCGCAGGTCGGCGGTGGTGCCGGCACCGGCCACGGAGACGATCGTCAGCGCTGCCACCAGCGGGATCACCGTCATCCGGATGGCGTTGGTCCAGAGGGTGCCGATGGTATCGGCAATGGCGATGGGCGCAACGAAGCGCTGGCTGGTCGCGATGCTCATACCGAGCGCCAGTCCGAGTCCAAGCGCGAGGAGCACGCGAAGCGACTGACTACGAATCATGGCGAGCAACGTGCCCGGAACGGGGCAACGAAAATATCGTTCAGCATGCCGCAAGCTGGAGGGGTGAACGCATTGCCGCTACCATGCGCACATGCCTGCTGCCCCGCCCCGACGACGCGCATGATCACGTTCACGCCGCAACCGTCGCGCGCGGAGCTCCCGACCCGTTTCCCGAGCCCCTTCGATCGCGCCGCCGTGCACCCGCTGGCGCGACGTGCGGCGGAAGAGATGCTGGAGTGGCTCGCCTCGGCGCGCGCCAGCACCTGGCAGCTGCATGCACCGGGCAACGGCAAAATGTTCGGCGTGCTGGTGGTGGAGCGTGGCGACGGCGTGGTCGGTTATCTGCGCGCCTTCTCGGGCATGCTCGACGCACGCTGGGAGGTGAGCGGATGGGCTCCGCCAACCTTCGATCGCGTCGCACGCGATGCCGTCTGGATCAAGGGCGACGCAGAAATGCGAGGCCTCGCAGCCGAACGTGCCGCGCTGGAGCGCGATCTCAACGATGGCGACACGGTGCTGGCTCTGCGTGCGCTGGACGATGCGCGCTCTGCACGTTCGCGCGAACTGCTGACGCAGATTCAGGACAGCTATCACTTCACCAACGCGGATGGCGAGCGCCGTCCGATGCGCGAGCTCTTTGCACCGTCGCTGCCGCCGGGTGGCGCAGGCGATTGCGCGGCGCCGAAGCTGCTGGCCGATGCCTATGAGAGGAAACTTCGACCGCTCGCGCTCGCCGAAGTGTGGTACGGCGCACCACCGCGCTCTGGCGACCGTCGCTCAGGATCGTTCTATCCGGCGTGTCATGGCAAGTGCGGACCGATTCTCGCGCACATGCTGCGCGGCCTGCCCGCCGACGGACCGCCGGTGTTCGGCGCCGCCGCCATCCCGTCGTCGGAACCGCGGCTGGTGCACGAAGATGCGCACCTGCTGGTGGTGAACAAGCCGAGCGGATTGCTGAGCGTCCCGGGTCGCGGCAGCACGTTGCAGGATTGCGTGGTGACACGCCTGCGCGCGCGTCATCCCGACGCAACCGGACAGATGGTGGTGCACCGCCTGGACCTGGATACATCAGGGCTGCTCCTCGCAGCGAAAGATCAGCCCACGTTCGTGGCACTGCAGCAGCTGTTCTCTCGTCGCGAGGTGTCGAAGCGCTACCTGGCGTGGCTCGATGGCGACGTGCGCGGTGACTCAGGTACGATCACTCTGCCGCTCCGCACCGACATCAACGACCGCCCGCGCCAGATCCACGACCCAATACTTGGCAAGCCTGCCACGACGACGTGGGAGGTGCTGGAACGTCGAAACGGCCGCACGCTGGTTGCGCTGGTACCGCACACGGGGCGCACGCATCAGCTGCGTGTACACTGCGCACATCCCGCCGGGCTCGACGCGCCGATCGTCGGCGACCGGCTCTACGGGCGCGTGGCGCCGGAGCATGGCGATCGACTGTTGCTGCATGCGGAGCGACTCGCGTTCGTGCATCCACATACCGGTGTGCTGCTCGAGCTTCAGTCTGAGTTGCCGTTTTAGATCTACGACAGCATACGGCAACGGCACATCGCAGAACGGAACAGCCGCTGAACCGAACGGCCGCAGAACTGCCACGGCACGTGGTGAACGGCGGACGGCGGACCGCGAACGGCGAACGGTGGACGGCGAACGGCGAACGGCGAACGGCCTATCGCAAAACGGCGACGGCCCGCGAAACAGCAAGCGCCGCAAAATGGCGTGCGGGCCTTCAGGCGTACCCACTGGCCTCTACGCGTGCGTTGCTGAAATTTTCTGAGAAAGGCGGGTGGCGATTGCAGTTCCTCCCAGCAGTCGATGCTTCTCGTCGTAACGGAGGCGCGATGGGCGAGCGTGGGATCGAGAAAGCTTTTTACGCGGTTGCGGTCTGGCGGGCCGTTGCCGTGTTGCGATGAGCAGTTCGCGGTTCGCAGTTCGCGGTTCTGCGGCCGTTCCGTTCAGCGGCGGTGCCGTTCTGCGGTGTGCAGTCAAGCCGTTGACGATCTCGGCCCCGTATCGAACGCACTGAGGGCGAGACCGACGACCACGACGACGACCGCGCCGATGAGGTTGTGCCAGAGGAAGCTGACGGATGGAATCCAGATCGCGACGGCGGCCACGGCGCCCATGCCGCAGAGCAGGCCGACGAAAGCGCCGAGCGCGCGGGCGCGGGGAATCATCGCCAGCAGGAATATCCCGAGGATCGAGCCGTAGAAGAAGCTGCCGAACCGGTTGACCACTTCGATCAGCGACCCGAGGGTTGCTGCATACGTGGCGACCACGCAGGCGAAGACGCCCCAGACGGCGGTCGAGATCTTGGAGACGGTCAGATAGTGCGCGTCACTGGCGGTCGGCTTGATCCACCGCTGATAGAAGTCGACGATGGTGGCCGTGGAGAGCGAATTGAGCTCGGCGGCGACGCTGGCCATGGCGGCACCCAGCACTGCGGCGAGGAACAAGCCGGCCATACCGAGCGGCAGCTGTTCGACGACGAATCGTGGAATGATGTAGTTCACGTCGCGCGATGGCTGGCCGGTGATGCGGGCGGCCGTGGCGAGGGCCTCGGTGCGGATGGACGTCACCCCGGTCTCCGCGGTCCGGAACTGCTCGAGGGATGCATGGATCGCTCCGGCGTCGCCGCCGTGGCGGATCGCAGTGACCTCGCGGGCCGACTGTTGGCGCAAGGCAATGGCGGCGGTGTAGCGCGCCTGCAGGTCCGCGAAGAGCGCTGGTTCCTTCGCCGCCACCTCGGCGCTGTGCCGCGGGTTGTAGAGCAGCGGCGCAGGTGTGAAGAGGTAGAACAGGAAGACGAGCACACCCGTGAGCAGGATCAGGGCCTGGAGCGGGATCTTCCAATACGCACTCATCAGCAGTGAGCTGCGCGCCTCATCCACCGACTTCGCCGCGAGGTAGCGCTGCACCTGACTCTGGTCGGTACCGAAGTACGACAGCATCAGGAACGTGCCACCCAAGATCCCAGACCAGAAGGTGTAGGTGCGTGAGAGGTCGAAGGAAAAATCGAAGACCTGCAGCCGTCCCGCTGCCCCCGCAATGTGCAGCGCGTCGTCGAGCGGGATCGGCATCCGGATGATCAGCACCGTGATGATCGAAAGCATGGCACCGGCCACGACGAACATCTGCTTCACGTCTGCCCACGCCACTGCCTGCACGCCACCGAGCACCGTGTAGGTGACCGTCGGCACGCCGATCAGCGCAACACACCACGCGAGATTCCAGCCGAAGATGGACGACAGCACGACGCTCGGCGCCGCGATGATGGTGCCGCACGACATGCCACGCGAGAGGAGGAACAGCAGGCTGGTGAGCGAACGGGTCTTCGCATCGAAGCGGCGCTCGAGGAACTCATATGCCGTGTACACCTTCGCGCCGTGCAGGAACGGGACGAGCGTCACGCCGAGGATCACCATGGCGATCGGGAGCCCGAAGTAGAACTGCACGAACTTCAGTCCGTCGGTGGCGCCCTGACCGGTGGTGCCGATCAGCGTGATGGCCGAGAGCTGCGTGGCCATCACGGAGAGCCCGACCGCCCACCACGGCAGGCTGCGATTGGCGAGGAAGTACCCTTCGATGTTCTTGGTGCCGCGAGTGCGCCGCAGGCTGTCGCCGACGACGATGACGAGATAGGCGATGACGACGGCCCAGTTGATCCAGTGCATCGGTGATCAGGCGGTGTAGTGTGTCTGCAGCCACCAGAGCAGCACGAGGGCGACGAGCTGCATGCTGAGCACACGCCAGAGCGTGGAGCGGAACTGTGGAGTCATGACCGGTGTCGGGTGGACAGGCGGCGTGCCGATGGGTGAGGCGTGGGCATCGTCGGGGTGACTACCGGTCGCTCATCTTCCAGAACGTGATGCCGCTGGCCTGCTGCCCCACGTCGACCGTGGCCACCTTCGTGCGCGCGCGGATGTCGTACACATCCACCTTGCCCGGTGCCGCGCCGACCCCTTCGCTGCTCACGAACGCGTAACGCGAGTCGCTGCTGATGGTGACGCCGTGCGCGACCGTCGTGGACGTGGGGAGCTTCGCGACGCTCGCACCGGTCGTGAGGCTAAAGATTTCCACCATTGCGCCCTGCTTGAGCGTGGCCACGAGGTGTGCACCATCCGGCGTGACGGCCAGGTTGTATGGTCCGCGACCCGTGGCCATGCGGCGCGTGATCGACCAGCTGGTGCGATCCACCGCGACGATTTCATCCGCCTTGTTGCACGCCACGAACACCACCGCGCCGTCGGCCGACGGCTGCGCCCAGGTGGGTGAGCAGGTAGACGACATCGTCATGCCATGGCCCTGCGACATGTCCATCTGCACGGGTGGGGCCGACGCGCTGCCAGAGCTGCCCATGGCGCCCATGTCGTGGCCTTCGTGGCCGGGCATCGTCGCGGCCACCGGCCCTTCCTTGCCCTTCTTCAGCGAGAACCGGCGCGCGACCGCAAAAGTGCGCGTGTCCATCTCGACGAGCTGGTCATCCATCATGCAGCCCGAGTACTGCATGCTGCCATCGGGCACGATGCGGCTGCCGTGTGGCATGGTGCACGTCTCCACCTGTGCCACCTCGGTCAGCGTCGGCGTGTACACCACGCTGATGCTGCTGGCCACCATCTCGCCATGCAGGTTGAAGTTGGCGGAGAAGGTGTAGAGTCCATCCGGCGTCACGTCGAGCGACGCCGGAAACCTGCCGAGCGAAATGCCGGGGCCGACGAGCGTGTCGGGACCCAGCTCGTACTTCCACAGCTTGCCATCCGGTGAGCCGTGCCCGGTGGTCATGTACAGATATTTCGCGTCGGGCGAGATCTGCAGCCCGTGCGGACCTTCCATCTCGGCCGCCATCTCGCCGATGCCGATCGTCTTTTCCACCACGGCACCATCGGGACCGAAACGCACGCGGTAGATGCGGTCGGCAGATTCGGCGCCGACGTAGAGCCAGTAGGTGGCGGTCGGTGCAGCGACGCGCGATGCAGCGGGCGACGGGGACACAGTTCTGCGGGCCGGGGCGGCGCGCTGCGCGCTCACGGCGGTGGTGCCAAGCAGCGTCAGACCGATGAGAATCCGCAGCGAGCTGTTCGGCTTGCGGGGGGGATGCACGTGGACCATGATGATTGCTCGTTGCGCCGCCGCTGCTGGCGCCGATGGAGACAGAATCTGCACCCGCGATGTCCGCGGAATTTCACCCGTCCCGGGGAGTTCGTGACATGAACGTAGCGCGCTGCATCCGCCGCGTCACCGCAGGCCTCGGCACCCTGCTCGCGGTGGCCACCAGCCTGCAGGCCCAGTACTCCGCCGGCGTCGCGCGGCTGGTTGCCGAACCGGCTCGCGTGTCGATGAAGGCGGGCGAGACCGTGACGCTCAGGATCACGGCCTACGACTCAGCCGGGAAGGTCATGGCCGATGCGCCGCTGCGTGTCGGCGGGCCGCGTGAAGCGGTGCGATATGCTGACGGCCGACTGACAGCCCTGCGCGCCGGATCGTTCAAGGTGACGGCCACCGCGTTCACCGGTCGCGGGATCGCGTCGGTCGCACTGGATGTTCCGGTCACCATCTCGTGGCCCACACTGTCGGCGCTGGAGATCGCGGCGACGGAGAACGGCCGCCTCTACATCGGCACGATGATCGCGCACGTGGCCAAGGGCCGTCATGCCGACGGTACGGCGCGTCCGGGGCTGCTGGCCACATGGCGGACGAGCGATCCGGCGGTGGCCTCGGTGGACCGCTTCGGCAACGTGACGGCGCTCAAGACCGGTGCCGCCACGATCTCGGCGGCGGCGGAAGGGGTGACGGCGGAGAAGCGCTACACGGTCGTCGCGAGCCCCGTGGCCCGCATCGAGACCGGCATCAAGGAGACCACCGTCAGCACCGGCGACGTGGTGCACCTGAACGCCGTGCCGCGCCGCGCCAACGGTGAGCCGGTCAACGATGCGAAGGTCGACTGGAGCTTCGTCTACACGCCCGACGACACGACGGCTGCCCCCGGCGGTCCCGGCATCATCGACCGGGCACCAGACGGAACGCCGCTGTTCACTGCCAACGCGCCAGGCCGGTTCACGCTGCTGGCGCAGTCGGGGAGCGCGCTCTCCCGCACGGTGCTCGATGTGAAGCCGCGCGACGTGCGCCGTCGCATCTCGATCACGGGTCGCGGCATCGTGAACACCACCGCCACGTCGGACCTCTGGCCGTGGACCGGCAAGGATGGTCGCGACTACTGCCTCGTCGGTACGTGGGGCGGCGACGGGTACGCGCTGGTGTTCGACATCACCGACATGAGCAACATCGTCAAGACCGATTCGATCCGGATCGATGCACGCACCATCAACGACGTGACCGTCTCACCGGACGGGCGCTATGGCGTGCTGACGCGCGAAGGGGCGTCGAACCGTGTGAACGGTGTGGTGATCCTCGATCTCGCCGTGCCGGCGCACCCGAAGGTCGCGTCGGTGTTCAACGAGCAGCTGACCGGCGGCGTGCACAACGCCTTCGCCACCAACGATTACCTGTTCGCCATCTCGGGCGGCGAGAAGTACGTGATCATCGACGTGCGCGACATCACCAAGCCGCGGTACGTGAGCGAGTACAAGCACCCGGGCGCGCGCATTCACGACCTGTGGGTCCGCGACGGCCTCGCCTACTCCGCACAGGGCGGCGCGGGCACGGTGATCGTGGACGTGGGCAACGGTAAGTGGGGCGGCACCATCGAGAAGCCGAAGCTGGTGAGCGTCTTCCCGATCAACTCGGGCCACGAGATCTACCCGTACGTGCAGGCCAGCACCGGCAAGACGTATCTCTTCATCGGTGACGAGGAGATGAACCGCGCGGGCCGCGTGTGGGAAGGCACCAACTACGGCCCGACGCTTGGGCAGGCCGGTGGCGTGGCGCAGACGTCGGGTGGCTACGTGCACATCGTCGACGCGACGGACCCGATGAACATGAAGAAGGTCGGTCGCTATCACCTCGAGGACTACGGCTCGCACGACATCATCGTCGAGAACGACATCCTGTACCAGGCGTACTATGATGGCGGCGTGCGCGTGGTCGATGTCTCGGGCGAGTTGCTCGGCAACCTGGCCGAACAGCGTCGCGAGATCGCGGTGTTCAAGCCGTACGATCCGAAGGCACTGACGTCGAACGCGCCGTTCGTGATGAACGCGATGCCGTGGAAGGGTCGTGTGTTGTTCACGGACTTCAATTCCGGCTTGTGGGCAGCGAAGCTGGAAGACAAGCCGCCAGTGGTGCCGTAAGAGACGTGCCCCTGCCGCGACCTCACCTCTTTGAACTCGAGGATCAGGCATGGTTCCCC
>JAYWIJ010000316.1:0-23205 GCA_043788935.1 Gemmatimonadaceae bacterium
GCGTCGATTTCGCGCAGCAGAATGTCCTTGATCTCACCGGGGCGGAGTGTGGTTTCGGCAGCCATTGGGCAGACAGTCGGTAAACGTCGTGGGAGACGAGCGGGGGCGATTCAGATCCAGCTTGTGAAAATTATCACAAACACCGGGCGAGGCAAGCCACTGGTGTTACAAGACTTTGGGGGTTGATGGCAGATCACGGGTGAATCAAGGGCCCGGATCGAGGGGACTGAGATCTTGCCGGCCCCCTCAAGGAGAGGGAGTTCTTGCTCCGCCCTCAAGGGGACGGAGTCTTTGCTCCGCCCTCAAGGGGACGGAGTCCTTGCTCCGCCCTCAAGGGGACCCTCTAGGGGACGGAGTCCTTGGTCCATCAAGGGGACAGAGTCCTTGGTCCATCATCGAGGGGACAGAGTCCTTGGTCCATCATCAAGGGGACGGAGTCCTTGGTCCATCATCAAGGGGACGGAGTCCTTGGTCCATCAAGGGGACGGAGTCCTTGGTCCATCAAGGGGACGGAGTCCTTGGTCCGAAGGGGACAGAGTCCTCCGCCATCAAGGGGACGGAGTCCTTGGTCCATCAAGGGGACGGAGTCCTTGGTCCAAAGGGGACGGAGTCCTTGGTCCGCCGACAGCGAGCCCGATCAACGCTTCCGGCGTCAAGCCTCCCCACCCGCGCGGCGTGAGCCCCGTGGCGGACCGTGCGGCACGGGCGAGATGGGACACGGAGCTGTATCCGAGCCTTCCCGCAGCGAGCGCGACTGGCACCCCGGCCGATAGCTGACTCTGCACCATGAGCAGGCGCACGAGCTCGAGCAGTTGCTTCGGCCCGGGCGCGCCGGCCGCCTGCAGTGACCGCGCGAGGTGCTCCCGGCTCATGCCGAGTTGCCGGGCCACGGACGAGACCGACGTCAACCGACCCAGATGCGACACCCCGATCGCCCAGACAGCCTCGGCCATTTCACCAAAGCGGTGGGCGGCCAGCAGCACGTCGGCTCGCTGCGTGAACTGCGTGCTCAGCAGCACGGGCTGGAGGAGTACGCGGAGCATCGCGTCGTCCACGCCGTCCACGAGGATGCTCGCCACACCATGCGCGTGGAGTCGCTCCAGCAGGGCCGGTTCCAGCGAGCGCGATGCCACGAACCCAACCGCCGGAATGGGTGCGTGACTGGCGGCGTGCTCGATGGCGCGCCAGCCGATGGTCGCAGCGCTGCCGGGCAGCAAGTCCACGATGATGGCATCGACCAGCAGGCTGGCGAGCGTGGTCGCGATGCCGTCGGCATCGCGCACGACGTGCACCTGCGATCGCCCTCGAGGGAAGGCACGCGTGAGCAGCATCCGTGGGCGCTCGCGTGTGCTGCAGACGAGCAGGGTGGTGGCAGGCGCCGAGGTGCCGCGCAGCGGGACGGAGAAGCCCCGACGCACGCCGCGGGGCTGCCGGGCGCTCAGGGCCCCTCGACCACCGTGCTGCGACGCACGGCCGCGTCATCCCGTGGCGCGCCACACACCGTCGGCCCATGACTGCTCGGCGCACCGCTGAACGACGACACCAGCACGCCGCCACTCGCTGCCGCGCGCTCGCGCAAAATCTCCTGCGCGCGCTCCAGCACGACGCGCGCGTTTTCGTAGGCGAGCAGCGAACGCGCCTCCTCGAATCGCGCCCAGCGGCAGGCCGTGATGCCTTCCTCGCGCTGCGGCAGCGTCACCGAGCAGTCGGTCTCCATCAGGAAGAAGTGACAGATTTTATGAACCAACTTGCCACGAAACCGAAAATACCAGTCGATCGTGTCGATTTCGGCACACAATGTCACGGTTGGCAGTCCGGTCTCTTCCTGCACCTCGCGGACGGCGGCGTCGGGTGCCTCCTCGTCACATTCGAGGTGCCCCTTCGGAAAACCCCAGTTGCGGTAACTGTCGCGAATCAGCAGGTACAGCGGCGCAGCCTCGACGACGCGATAGACCACGCCACCGGCGGAGACTTCGCGTCGTGCATCGAGCGGTGTGGTCATGTCGTCACGCGCTCAGGCCGCCGGATCCATTTCCGCGCGTCCTTCGATGAACTGCCGGACGACAGGATCCGTGCTGTTCCTGATTTCTTCCACCGTGCCCACCTGTCGCACCTTGCCCTCATACAGCATGGCGATGCGCGTACCGACGCGGTATGCGCTGCGCATGTCGTGCGTGATGACGATGCCTGTGACACCGAGGCGGTCGCGCATGCGCACCATCAATTCGTCGATGACGGCACTCGTCACCGGATCGAGTCCGGTGGTGGGCTCATCATAGAGGATGTACTTGGGACGCAGCGCGATGGCGCGTGCAATGCCGACGCGCTTGCGCATGCCGCCCGAGAGCTCTGCGGGAAACCGCGCTTCCGTGTTTGGCAAATCGACGAGATCGAGCGCTTCGGCCACGCGCGTCGCGATCTCGGCTTCGGTGAGTGTGCCCTGCTTGCGCAGACCCATCGCGACATTGTCGCCGACGGTGAGCGAGTCGAAGAGTGCGGCGAACTGAAAGACGTAGCCCACCTGCGCGCGCAGCGCCGTCAGTTCCTTGCGCGTGAGCTTCGGGACCTCTTGACCATCGACCTTCACGCTGCCGGAGTCGGGGCGGAGCAGGCCGACCATGTGCTTGATGGCCACCGATTTGCCGGTGCCGGAGAAGCCGATGATGACCATCGTCTCGCCTTCCTGCACGGTGAGCGAGAACCCCGAGAGGACGCGCTTGGGGCCGAAGGCCTTGTTGACGTTCTCGAGCTCGATCATGCGGCGGGTGACGACGAGGGAAAAAGCATGGAGGGAGAATACGACAGGGGGCGGCCGGGAACCACCGGCCGCCCCCTGCGCATGTCGAACGCCGACGATGGAACGGTCAGGCGGCGAACGATCCGAGCGCGCGTCCGACGTCGCCTTCACGCAGACGCTTGAGGGCGCGATCACGCAGCTGGCGGACACGTTCACGGGTGACACCAAGCATCGAGCCGATTTCCTCGAGCGTGTGCTCGCGCCCGCCCTCCAGGCCGAAGTACAGGCGGAGGACCTTGGCGTCACGGGGCGGCAGCGTGTTGAGCGCCTGCTCGATTTCGTCGTTGAGGAAGCGGTTCATCGCCTCCTCTTCCGTATCCGGCATTTCGTCGGCCACGAAACGTTCGATCAGCGAGCGATCGCCTTCCGGATCCATCGGCGCGTCGAGTCGGACATCACCAGTGTTCAGGGCGGCGAGCGACTGCACGACATCGACGGACAAGCCGGTCAGCTGCGCCAGTTCTTCCGGGCTCGGCTCACGACGCAGCTTCTGACGGAGAATTTCCGACGCCTTGATGATGCGCGAAAGGTCGGCGGTCCGATTGAGCGGTACACGCACCGTGCGGCCCTGACGAGCCAGGGACGACAGGATGGCCTGACGGATCCACCACACGGCGTAAGAGATGAACTTGACGCCCTGATCGGGATCGAACTTGCGTGCGGCAGTGAGCAAACCGACGTTGCCTTCGCCGATCAGGTCGATCAGCGGCAGACCTCGGTTCTGGTACTTCTTGGCGACGGAGATGACGAAGCGGAGGTTACGCTTCACCAGCTCCTGGAGTGCATCGGGATCACCCGCCCGGATCTTTCGCGCCAGCTCGATTTCTTCGGTACCCTTGAGCAGCGGATAGGTGCTGACCTCGTACAGGTACTGGTCGAGAATGTCGCGTTCGGGCTCCGTCGGGGCGATCCCCGCAGGCGTCGCCTTGCGGCGCCGGCGCTTCACGTCTGCCATGTATTGAAAAACCTCAGTCGGAACTCGCGAATGGAAAGCGCAGGTCGGGGGCGCGAGCGTTCCCGAACCGCGCGAGCGCCACGTCGGCGCCGAGTCGCAGCGATCATCGTTACTTCACAGCAACGCGCAGCTACACCCGAGGGTTCAACGCTGAACCCATCGCCAGTCTGGTGGCATGTGACGTACAGTCGTACAAGCTATGCATTTTCGGGCTGTTCGCCAGTGATCGGGTTGACATCCCTGCTACTCGCGGCTACCCTTTGCGGTTCCTGAGGACTGGCTGGATGTCCGATGGGCGGTGGCAGTCCCGGGGGTGTAGCTCAGTTGGTAGAGCGCTTGAATGGCATTCAAGAGGTCAGGGGTTCGATTCCCCTCACCTCCATGTGACGGGATGCAGGTGCAGGATCCGGCTGGCAGGTCAGCCGGTCAGTGCGGGAATAGCTCAGTTGGTAGAGCACAACCTTGCCAAGGTTGGGGTCGCGGGTTCGAGTCCCGTTTCCCGCTCTGTGGTATGCGTACGTCGGGCGGTTAGCTCAGTTGGTTAGAGCGCCACGTTGACATCGTGGAGGTCACAAGTTCGAGTCTTGTACCGCTCATCGGGTCCCGGCCAGCCGGGACCCGATTTTCGTTGGCGGCGTGAGGGATTGCGTCCCCGTCATCGCCTCCCGGCCGCCATATGTCGCGGTTGACGTGCCGAGCCGGTTCGCGTAGGTTGATCGGCCTGTACCTGAAGTGCAATGCGCGCTCGTAGCTCAATTGGATAGAGCATCTGACTACGGATCAGAAGGTTGGGAGTTCGAGTCTCTCCGGGCGCACTGTCGGACACAGAAAGGCTTACTGATTTCGGGGTGTAGCTTAGCCCGGTAGAGCGCCTGCTTCGGGAGCAGGAGGTCGCAGGTTCAAATCCTGTCACCCCGATGGAATTACATTCGCTGGGCATCATCGAACCCCTGCACCGGAGACGGCGCAGGGGTTTTCGTGTTGCCGTCGCCCCGGATGTGAGCATCCATCCAGTGAAGTCTGCAAGCTGCCCGGCACGCGGGGTGGACGTCGGACGCGCTTCGTCACGATGCGCCGCGTTGCCGCCAAGTCGACCGAGGTGACCTGAACGCGCTGCCGACGCAGGAGAACGCAGGACGCGCGCCGGCACCTTGGCGCCTTCGCGCGCGGGCAGCCTCGTCGTCACCGTGTGGGTGAATCGCTGCGTGCTACGTCCTCGGGCGCCGCACCGCGTTCGCGAAGAACAGACAGGGGGCCGCCCCGGCAAGGCCGCACCGGGAACACCGACCCCGAGATACGAGCGGTACGCACTCGTGGCGTGGCCCGTGAGCTCTTGTGACACTGCGACGGGATCATCTCGGCTCCTGATCAGTGAGCAGCCACACCGCACCCACCATCCCTCCCGCGGATCGCCCAGTCATGTACACTCATCACGCGTTGCGCGCCATCCTGCGCAAGCGCATGGCACTCCTCGTTGCCATGGCGATACCGGCGTTCGCACCGCAACACGTGCTGGCCCAGGGCACCGACGCCAGCGTTCGCGGCCAGGTCGTCGACAGCGCTGGCGCCCCCATTGCCGGTGCCGCGATCGAAGTCCGCAACCTGTCCTCTGGCTTCAGCGCCACACTGCGCTTGAGTGACCGAGGGCGATTCGCTGCCCGCACAGTCTCCCCTCGGCGGCCCGTACCGCGTCACGGTCCGCGCCGTCGGCTACCGGCCATCGGTACGCGACGGCATCACGCTCAACATCGGCAGCATCGTCACGACGTCCTTCCGACTGCTACCGGCCACGACACAGCTTCAGGCTGTCACGGTCGAAGCTGACGCGGCGCGCACGATCGAACGCACCGGCGCCGTCACCCGTATCGGTGAACAGCAAGTCCGTGAGCTGCCCAATCAGAATCGGCGGTTTCAGGATCTGACGAAGCTGTCACCGCTCGCCGGCAGTGGCGTCAGCCTCGGCGGAGCGCGCCCAATGAGCACCGACGTCCGCATCGATGGTGTCGGCGCGCAGATGAACAACACCGGTCAGACCTTCGCCGGTCCCCTCACGATGACTGTCGAGGCGATCCGTGAATTCGAGATCGTCACGAACGAATATGACGTCAGCAAGGGGCGTCAGGGCGGAGGCCTGATCAATGCGGTCACCAAGTCGGGGAGCAACACCTACACCGGGTCTGTATTCTCGTATTTCCGCAATCAGGCACTCACCACTGCAGACTTCCGAGGCGTGCCGGCCAACGACTTCACGGTCCGCCAGCAGGGCCTGAGCTTCGGCGGGCCGATCATCAAGGATCGCCTGAGCTTCTTCACCGTCTTCGACCAGACGGATCAGACGCTGCCGCTCGAAATCACGAACGTTCGCGGCGCGCCCGATGAGATCGAACTCGGTATCTCGCGGGATTCGCTGACCCGCATGACCTCGATCCTCGTGAACAAATACGGGCTCGACACCACGACGCGGCAGTTCGGACTGTTTTCGCGGAAGCCGCTGAGCCGCGCCTTCTTCGGCCGGGTGGACTGGCAGGTATCGCCCCGCAACCGTCTCACGCTGCGCAACAACACCACGCTGTATTCCGATCCCGAGGAAATCGGGCCTGACCAGTCCCTGCATTACGCCGAGTCACGCGGCGGTGCGGAGGTCAACAGTTTCGGCACCCTGCTGTCGCTGCGCTCCAACCTGCGCCCGACGCTCGTCAACGAATTCAAGCTGCAGGCACTGCAGTTCACCCGCGAGCGAATCCCGCGTTCGGAGATCCCGCGAGGCTTCGTGCGCATCGCCTCGACGCTGCCCAACAACACCAGTCGCACCACGACGGTGCAGTTCGGCGGCAATCGGCTGGCACCGGAGAATTACCGGGAACGGCCGTACCAGCTCGCCAACACCATGTACTGGACCGGCACGAACCAGACGATCACGATCGGCACCGACAACATCATCTCCAGCATTGCCCGCAAGCTGCCGGTGGAGCAGCGCGGCCTGTTCGAGTTCGACAATCTCGCGCAGCTCGATGCGCTGACACCGGCCCGCTACAGTCGGCAGGTGCCCCTTCGCGACGGTGGCACGACCGCCGAATTCACTGTCGCGGACCTGTCGCTCTTCGGACAGTCGGAGTGGAACCTGGGTCATGGGCTCACCGCATCGGCGGGCGTTCGCCTCGACGGCGTCATGTTCCTCGACGCGGCGGCGTTCAACCCCCTTGTGGAACAGCGCCTCGGCGTCAGGACCGACGTGAAACCGTCGAACTGGATCGTGTCGCCGAGAGCACAGGCCATCTGGGATGTACGTGGCGACGGCCGGCATGTGTTGCGCGCCGGCGTTGGGCGCTTCAGCAGCCAGCCTCCATACAACGTGCAGGTGAACCACATCCTGCAGAGTGGTCTCGAGGCCGTCGACATCATCCAGGTCGGCAGCGCCGCGCCGCGCCCCGACTTCCCCGCCTACCGTCGCGATCTCTCGACCGTACCGGGCGTGCCCGCCGGCGTGTCTCCCGCCTCGATTCCCGCGTACATCAACTACTTCGGCGCAGACTTCCGCGTGCCTACCACGTGGAAGACGAGCGCGGGCTACGAGTACCGCCGGGGTCCATTGCAGCTCGGCATATTCGGGTACTACAACAAGACCGTCGACAATTTCCAGTATTTCGACAAGAACATGGTGGCCTCGCCGTTCTTCACCATCGAAGGCGGACGCGGCGTCTTCGTCCCGGCCAACCGGATCACCGCGCTGGGTCGGACGAACAACGCGGACACCCGAATTCACACGGATTTGGGCCGCGTGCTGGAACTGGTGGGATCGAGCGAACTCGAACAAAAGTCGCTGGTGTTGCAGGGATCGCTGGCACTTCCCCGCCGCTCCTCCGTGTCGTTGTCCTACACGCGTAACAGCACCATCGACAACTCCTCGTTCAACTGTTGCGTGGAGCTCACATCGACATTCTCGCCGAATACGGGTGATCCGCGTGACCTCACCGGTGCACGTGGTCCGAGTGACGACGCGTTCCGCGACAAGTATGTCGCGGCATTCCTGCTGCCGACGGTGTATGGGTTCCGGGTCACCGGCAGCTATGTCGGTACGTCGGGGCGGTCGTTCTCGCTGGTCATCAACGGCGATGTCAACGGCGACGGTACGGCAAACAACGACCTCGCCTTCGTCTTCGATCCGAACGACCCGTCGACGCCGGCTGACATCGCGGCCGCAATGCGGCGTGTGCTCGCGAATCCCAACAATCGGGCGAGGGATGTGATCCAGAAGTATCTGGGCCAGATTGCGCCTCGCAATGCGGGCTGGTCGCCGTTCCGGGGCCGGACCGATGTGCGTGTGGCGCGGGACATCCGGCTCGGGCGGGGACAAGCGGTCGAGCTCACGGTCGACATCTTCAATCTCGAGAACCTCCTGAACAAGAAGTGGGGCGGTGAGTTCAACCTCGCCACCGCGCAGCAGCTGGTCGCCGTGAGCGGATTCAATCAGACGACGCGACGGTACACGTACCGTGTGAACGAGCAGGTCGGAACGGCCGTCAAGAGCGGGACGCCGTATCAGATTCAGCTGGGCGCGAGGTACAAGTTTTGATCACGCAGTCCTTCACCTCAGCCGTCGTCGCATCGTTGCTGCTGATCGCATCCACAGTGTCATCCCGGCCGCCGTCACTGGCGGCCGGGGTCGCAGATGCGCCACACCGACTGCGCGCCGTGGTGGTGGTGTTCGATGGACTCAGGCCCGACTATGTCACGGCGTCGCGCATGCCGATGCTCCATGCCTTCGCACGACGCGGTGTCACGTCGTCGGCACATCACTCCCTGTTCCCGACCGTGACCCGCGTGAACGCCAGTGCGCTCGCCACCGGCGCCGGTCCGGGTCAGCATGGAATTCTCGACAACACCATCTTCCTGCCGCGCGTCGACAGCGCCCGCGCGCTGAACACGGGTGACGGCCGCGTGATGGCGCACGCCGACACGGTGCTGGGCGGCACCTTGCTGACGATACCGTCGATGCCGCAACTGCTCTCGGCGGCGGGCCGGAAGGTTCTCGTGGCGAGCGCGGGTTCGTCCGGTTCCGCGTATCTCCTTGCTGGCGCAGGACGTGCACCCACACTGAATGCGGAGTACACCACCCCGGCAGCGCTGCAGCACATGTCGCAGGCGGTGCTGGGTGAGGCACCGGAGGACGCGTCGCCGAACCTCGGACTCAACGCCCGTGCCGTCGATGGGCTGCTGACGATCGGGATCGACTCACTCGACGTCGACGTGGCGTATCTCTGGCTGTCGGATCCCGATCACACCGTACACGGCGCCGGCATCGGCAGCACCATCGGTGATTCGTCCATCCGGGCCGCCGACCGCGAGTTCGGGCGCCTGCTCCGCGGCCTGCAGGAGCGAAACCTGACTGAGCAGGTCGACATCTTCGTCGTGTCCGACCATGGTTTTTCCACCCATGCGGGACGCGAAGCGCCGATCACATCCGTACTGATGCCCTTTCGCGATCGGGTGACGGTGGCCGGCGGTGCCGTGTACATCCGCCGTGGCGGAGACACGACGCGCGCCGCCCTCGTCCGCGCATTGCAGGCGTCGCCTGCGGTCGGGTCGATCTTCACGCGCTCTCCCGTGAGCCGTCCCGATACCGTCGCAGGGGTGGAGCCCGGCACGCTGTCATTTGGAAGCATCGGCTGGAACCATGCGCGCGCCGGCGACGTGCTCTTCTCCGCCAACTGGTCGCATGACGTCAACGCAGCCGGATATCGCGGTCGCACTGAGCAGGCGGGGACAGCCGGCCATGGAACCACCAGCCCCTATGACATCACGGCGACATTGATCGCTGCCGGTCCGCACATCCGGCGCGCGTCGAAAACCGCTGTTCCGACCAGTAATGCAGACATCGTCCCCACGATCCTGCACCTTCTCGGCATGCCTGTGCCCGGCTCGCTGACCGGACGTGTGATGCACGAGGTGTTGCGGACAGGACCTGCGTCGTCCGCCGTTCCCGTGACGCGTGACAGCGTGTCAGCGCAGGTGCCCGCGACCGTGGTGCGGCCAGGCTACCGGGTCACACTTTATCGGTCACGCGTGGCGACCGCGATGTATGTCGACTCGACCGTCACGACACGACCGGCACAAAATCGGGCCTCAGCGTCCGGACCCGGCACGACACCGCGACGATAGCGGGGGCCAGGCTGCCAGACAGTGCTATGCCGACGCACCAGCGACGGCGTGAGGCTCGTATTGGCCGAGTGTCGCGCGCGTCGACGGAGGGGTCCTGACACGCGCCAATGCTGTCCACGTTTCCGCAGACATTCGAATTGCATTCACTGCGGAGACGTCCATCGCTGGACGATGAGCAGTCGGCGCATAACGATGTGTGTTTTGCGAGACCCACCGCGTGGATTGCAGATCCGTGCCTTCGGGAGCAGGAGGTCGCAGGTACAAATCCTGTCACCCCGATGGTTGGAATCTGAACGAACGAAAAGCGCAGCCCCCACCATGTTCGCATGGCGGGGGCTGCCTGCTTTTCCACCACGTCCAAACCGCACGGTATTGAGGCCAGCGAGTCGCCGCACGCGTTCGGCCGGGCCGCCGCATCGACGCGCCTCGGAGACGCGCAGCCACAAGCACTCGACATCAACAGCAGAAAACAGGCGGGAACCGCCAGCAGCGCTCCCGGCTACCTCCGCCGTTCCGCTCCTCCCCACTCGCTTCCCGAGAGTCGCCACGTGCCGTCGCTCCGACCCGTCGCCCTGCCGGCGCTCCGCGTCTCGCTCGGACTGCTCATGCTCGTCTGGGGCGCCGACAAGTTCGCCAACCCGGCGCATGGCGCACGCGTCGCCGAAAAATTCTACTTCGGCTTCTTGGGCGCACGCTCGCTGATGCCCGTGCTCGGCACTCTCCAGATCGCACTGGGCTTGCTCGTGATCCTTGGACTGGCACGACGTGTTGCCTATCCCGCACTGACCGCGATCACCGCGCTGACGCTCCTAGGCGTCTGGCGCTCGGTGATCGACCCGTGGGGATGGTACCTCGAGGGCACGAACGCGCTCTTCTTCCCATCGCTGATCATCTTCGCTGCCGCGGTGGTGCTGCTCGCGCACCGGGATGACGACCAGCTGGCGCTGGACGTTCGGTTCGGCCGGCACGCACCTCCCCGCAGCAGTGAGTGATGTGTCACCCTGCCATACGCGGTGACGGCACCGGCCGAGACGCGTGGCAGCAGCGCACTGACGACGATCGTCGTGCGAAACCGAAAGCCCTGCAACCACTCGGTCGCAGGGCTTCGATCACTTTGCCATCAAGGCGTGCGTGACGCCGCTCGGCGCCATGCACACCGCAGATACTCAGAACCGCGCACCCACCGAGAAGAACACCAGGCGGCGCGCACCCGTCAGCACCGTCTGCGTATCGCCTGACACGGTGAAACCGTTCGTGCCGAGCGTGCCGATGTAGTTCGTGTCGGTCAGGTTCAGCGCATTGACGCGGAACGTCAGCTCGCCGAGCGCCGGAATGCCGCGCAGCGCATACTCGACGTTGGCATCCATCGTCGTATAGGCCGGCACCTCGGAGTCGGCGGTGTTCAGGATCGAGAAGTACCGCTCGCTCACGTGCCGCGCCGCCACCTGCGCCGCGAAACCACCGCGGCTGTAGCGCAGCTGCGCGTTGCCGAGCAGCTCCGGCGCATCGACGACACGCTTGCCCGAGGCGCGCACGGTGTCACTCACGCCGCTGACGTAGTTGTCGTTGATGGTGGCGCGGGTGTATGCCGCACTCGTCGTCAGGGAGAGCCCGTCCGCCAGACGCACCGCCAGCAGGCCCTCGGCGCCGCGGGACGTCACGCCGCCGACGTTGGCATACGAGCTCACGCAGGTCGCCGTCAGCGGACAGACGGCCACGCCGATGAGGCGGTTGCGATACGCGACGTTGAACAGCGACACCGAGGCCTCGGTGGCACCGCGGCGCAGGCGGTAGCCGGCTTCCATCGTCGTGGCGCGCTCCGGCTTCGTGTTGTCGCGGAAGAACTGGAAGGCGGTCGCACTGGTGTTGTACACACCGGTCTGTGGGCTGAACGGCAGCGCATTCTGATTTTCCGAAACGTTCGCGAAGAACTCATCCTGCTCGGTGGCGCTGAACACCGCGCCGGCCTGCGGCAGGAAGGCCGCCGACACCGGGAAGGAGAAGTTCGGACGCGCGGAGTCGGGCAGCGTGTTGGCCGACGCGATGGTGCGGCCATTGTTCACGAAGTCAGCACCGATCCGCAGTGCCTTCGCACCGTAGCTGATCCGCAGCCTGCCGTCCACGAAGCGATTGGTGTTCTGGACGTAGCCGAGCGTGGTGTTGTAGGTGCCGGTGCGATCGAAGAACAGGCGAAGGACGTTATTGAAATCGACGGCCGGGCCAGCGGAGAAATTCTGCAGCCCCCAGCCCACGCGCCGGATCGTGGACTCGTTGCGCTCGTACCAGCCACCGAGCTCCAGATCGTTGCCCGGCAACTCGAATGTCGCCTTCAGGTTCGTGCCGTAGCGCTGGCTCTCGTACTGCGTCTGCCGGAAATAGATCGGGGCCGCAGACCAGATGGCGCCGTAGCTCGGTGCGGTCCAGTCACCAGCGCCGCGATTGGTGTGTGCATACGGCTGCACCTCGAGCTTCGCACCGTCAGCAAGGCGAAAGATGCCCTTCAGGTAGCCGATGTTGTCGCGACGCGCACCCTGCGCCGTGTTGAAGTACGCTTCGTCCGGCGTCGAACTCTGCGCCGCCGTCACCGCCGTCTGCCAATCGGAATACTGGTCCCAGTCACGACCGCTCGTACGCCACCGCGCCAGCGACAGGTCGGTGTAGTCGTTTTCCTTGCGATCGGACAAGCCGTAGTACGCCACGATCTGATGCGGTCCCGTGAAGTACTGCACCTTCGCGTTGATCTGGTCCTGCCAGGTCTGTCCCACTCCGAACAAGCCGCCGCGGGAGCCGATGAAAGCGTCGGCAGGACGCGAAGCACGCGTACCATCACCCTTCCACTTGTCGTTGTCGATGCGCGACACGCTCACGTACGCCTTGATGCCACTGCTGGCACCGAGCGTGCGCAGACCGGTGTCGAACCGCCCCGACGTCCGACGGGTGTTGGCACCGCCCACCAGCTGCGTGAGGGCGAAGCTCTGCTTCGCGCCGGGATCGGCCGACGTGTACTGCACGACGCCACCGAGGTTGTTGGTGGACGACGTCCCCAGCGCGCCACTGCCCTGCAGCACCGTCGCGCCACCGAGGTTGTCCGGGTCGATCGCGCGACCAATGCCCAGTCCGTTGAAGTTGCCATAGCTCATGTCGCCGAGCGTGATGCCGTCGAACGTCTGGCCGATCTGCTGCGTCTGGAAGCCGCGGATCGTGATGCGGTTCGACCACTCGTACGTGCCGAACGGATCGGCGCTCTGCATGTTCACGCCGGGCAGTCGCTCCACCACCTTGAGCGCGCTGGTGCCGAGCGGTGCGAGACGGAGGTCCACGGCATCGACGGCGCTGCCGGAGCGCGCCTTGCCACGACCCACGCGCGAACCGACGACTTCGACGGTGCGCAGGCGCTGGACCGAATCGCGCGCGGACATCGTGCGGCGCGCGCGCGTGGAGTCCTGCGCGAGCAGACTGGGTGAATAAGTGACAGCGAGAATTGCCGCAGCAGCAAGCGCAACGCGCGGCGCACGCAACGGACGGAGGACGGACATGTGAACCTCGAGGGTGAGTGTGCACGGGCGACGAACATCCCGTGACACATCATCTCGGCTGCCTGCCGCGAATCAGTCGCCGTTGCGCTGCGGTTTCGTCACGACTCGGCGGTGATTCACGTCACGACGCGTGATGGTCCTCGTCGGATCTGCTCGCGCGTCTCACATGCAGGCCGACGCGTCAGTGACCGGATCATGCGTCGTCGTCATGCCGCCTCGCGCATCAGGAAAAAGCCCACCAGCTGAAAGCCCGCGAGCGTGGACCCCGCCGTCATGATGGCCACGTTCGCCCCATACGCCAGCGGGCGAAAGCTGCGTGTCCGACGCCACTGGTTCATCACCAGCAGGATGGCGCTCACTGCCAGCACCTGCCCGATCTCCACGCCCACGTTGGAGGCGACGCGATTCGGCACCAGTATTTCCTCCGCCATCTCGCAGTCGAGGATCTTCGTGGCGAGTCCGCATCCATCGAACAGACCGAACACCAACGTGGCGACGCGCGGGTCAGGCGACACACCGGACCACGTGCCGACTGCGCGAGATTGTCGAGCGCCTTGTACACCACCGACAGGCCGATCACGGCGTCGAGCAGATATGCGTTCACGCGACCTTCAGCCGCACACCCAGCAGCAGCGTCGTCGAGTGCCCTGCTTCTCCACGGGCACCAACTCGGCAGGGTAGCCCAGCACCGTCGGGAACGCCGCGCTCGGCGTCGTCCCGTCTCGCAAAGTTCCACCATGGGGTCTGACCCAGCGATCGCTCTGATCGTGATCCAGCGACCATGGTGCCTGACTTTTTGGTGCAGAATCGGTCGTCTCGAGTCAGCGCACTCGCACGGGCTCACGCCGCTTCGGACTGATCCATTCGCACACACGACCTCGCTTGTTGCTGCGCATCGGATGGGATAAGCTGATGTGTGCATGACGGAACGCCTCGTGCGTTCCACCTTGGCGGACGGGCGATTGCGGCCGGTCAGTCGAAGGCGGTTCACGACTCCTCGCGGAGTACGTGACCGCCTTTTTTTGCTTTGCTGCCTGCGGCTCTGGAGGCCTCACGATGTCACGTCCCGGAAATCTCGCGCTCGTCGCGCTGCTCGTTCTGCCCGCCTGCGCCCGTCGGCCCGTCGCGACCATCACGACGCAGGACAACGTCGTCGCGCTGCGGTGGAACGCGACGCTGAGCACCCCCGCTGCCGTGCAGGGAATCGTCCAGGCGCAAGGTCGTGCCTGGATGAGCTCCGAGGATGATGGTCGACGCTCACGCATCAACGTCGAGATTGGCAACATGACGGCAGGCGGACAGCATCCGTGGGTGCTGCGCTCCGGCCAGTGCGGTATCGCTGGCGGCGAACTGCTGCGCGCCAGCGGAAACGACGCGCTTAAGATCGGACGTGACGGTCGCGCTGCAGCGTCCGCGACGATGAACCGACCGTTCCAGAACTCCGGCGACTACATGCTCGAAGTGCTTGCCTCCAACGACAACAGCAGCACCGTCATCGCCTGCGGCAACTTCGCGCCGCCGACCATGTCGTCACCGCGCTGACCGGGTGTGTCGCCGGGGTGGCCGGCGGCCACCCGTGTCAGTCGCGGTGACGGGTCTGGTTCCGTCGCCCAGCCCGAACGGTTATGCTTCCCGTCTGCCGCTTCGTGTGGCATTTGCGTCTGTAGCTCAGCTGGATAGAGCGTCGGCCTCCGGAGCCGAAGGTCACAGGTTCGAATCCTGTCAGGCGCATTCGTTGTCCATCCGTGGCGGCCCGGAACACCCACCCGGCCCCGTCAGTGTTCACTTCCCCGGCCGCGTCACTCACGCATGGATGCCGGTACCCGCGACGCCCCAAGCGCCTCGCGCTCCCAACCAATGCCTGTTGAAACGTCGGAGCTGAAGAAGCTCCACTTCGATGCTCTCGCCGCTCGCGCGGACGCCCTCGGCGTACCGAACGAACCGGGACTGCGCCAGCCGGACCTGATCCACCGCATCGAGCTCGCGATGCTGAAGAACCGCGAGCTGCTGGTGGCCGAAGGTGTGCTCGATCTGGAAAAGGGTGGCCACGGCTTCATCCGCTATCAGGACTGGAATTTCGCGCCAAGCCCTGACGACGTGTACGTGTCGTCGGCGCAGGTGCGACGGTTCAACCTGAAGGCGGGCGATTGGCTGCGCGGCACCATCCGTCCACCGCGCCAGTGGGAAAAGTTTCTGGCGCTGCTGCGCCTCGAGGTCATCAATGGCGCCGAGCCCGAAATCGGCCCCGTACGCGCCGACTTCGAGACACTGCCGGTCAAGTATCCTGACGAACGCCTGCGTCTGGAATACCCCGACTGCCCGCTCTCGCTGCGCGTCGTCGATCTGGTCTCGCCGATCGGCAAGGGGCAGCGCGGCCTGATCGTCGCGTCGCCACGCACCGGCAAGACGGTGATGCTGCACCAGATCGCCACCTCGATCCGGCGGAATTATCCCGACATCGCCGTCATCGTGCTGCTGATCGACGAGCGCCCCGAGGAAGTCACCGATTTCCGCGCCACCGTGCCGGGCGCGCAGGTGATCAGCTCCACGTTCGACGAAGAACCGACGCGACACGTGCACGTCGGCGACCTCGCGATCGAGCGCGCCAAGCGACTGGTGGAGCAGGGCAAGGACGTGGTGCTGCTGCTGGACTCGATCACGCGCTTCGGTCGCGCGCACAACAACGTGCTGCCGAACAATGGCCGCATCATGAGCGGCGGTGTCGATGCCCGCGCACTGCAGAAGCCGAAGAAGTTCTTCGGTTCGGCGCGTCGCATCAGCGGCGGCGGGTCGCTGACGATCGTCGCCACGGCGCTCGTGCAGACGGGCTCGCGAATGGATGAAGTGATCTTCGAGGAGTTCAAGGGCACCGGCAACATGGAGATCGTGCTCGATCGCGGCATCGCGGCGAGCCGCGTGTTTCCGGCCATCGACATCGGCAAGTCGGGCACGCGCCGCGACGAGATGCTGCTCAGTGAACTCGAGCAGAATCGCATCATGCTCCTGCGCACCTTCCTGGGCGACATGGAGAAGGAAGACGCCATGGCGTTCCTGATCCAGCGCCTGAAGCGCACCGCATCGAACGCGGAATTCTTCAAGGACATGGAGCGCTGATGGGCCGGTTGCTCGCCGTGGACTGGGGCGATCGTCGCGTGGGCCTCGCTGCCAGCGACGAGCTGCGCATCCTGGCGTCGCCTGCGGGCGTGATTCTTCGCCGTGCCGGTAAGCGCCCACCCGTGGCCGAGCTGCTTCGGCGGATGGAGGAGATTGGCGACGTGGACGCGGTGATCATGGGTATGCCGCTCGACGGCGATGGGAACGAGACACCGCGATGCGCCGAGGTGCGCGCCGTGGCGGCGTCCATCACGGAGCGCAGCGGCCGAGCCGTGTCGTTCGTCGATGAGCGGTATTCCACGGCGCGCGCCCATCGTGCCGTACACGAAGCGGGCGGCAAGGTGGGTGACCACCGGCACGACATGGATGCGATGACGGCAGCGTTGCTGCTGCAGGCTGTGCTAAACGGCGGTGCCGTGATGGCTGCGGACGCCGGGGCCACCGAGGGCTGAGTGTCACGCCCGCGCCGGCCCGGACTTCTGGGGACGATCGGTAGCGTGGTGCTCATCATGGCACTGGCCGCGGCGGTGCTCGTGTTCAGGAACGGTCTCGTTCCGCGTGCGGGCTCCATGGCGCGGGTGACGATTCCCACCGGCGCGACGCTCGACGTCGCGGCCGACAGTCTCGCGTCGGCGCGTGTCATTCGATCGGCGCGCGTCTTCACGCTGGTGGCCACCGTCACCGGGAGCGGATCAGCACCGGTGCTGTCGGGTCGCTACCTCATTCCGCGCGGCGCTGCGGCATCGGCCATTCTCGATCAGCTGCAGTCGGGGCGTAACCGGTTCCGTCGCCTCGTCATTCCCGAGGGCTGGGGCATCAGCCAGATCGCGAGGTTGCTGCGCGACTCGCTTGGCGCCGATACGGCCGAGTTCTTTGCGGCCACGCGCGATTCCGTGAGGAGAGCGCGCATGGCGACGCGTGCGGCTGATGTGGAAGGGTATCTCTTCCCCGCCACCTACGACTTCACCGACAGCATCACTGCGACGATGGCGGTGGACACGATGCTCACCACGTTCGAGCGCCGCTGGAAGAACTCGTGGGACAGTGTGCTCACCGCACAGGGCCGCACGCGCCACGACGTCATCACGCTGGCCTCGATCGTCGAGAAGGAGGCAGGTCGCGACGCCGATCGTCCACTGATCGCGGCGGTGTATACCAACCGTCTGCGCGCCGGCATGCGCCTGCAGGCCGATCCAACCGTGGTGTATGGCATGGGGCTGGCCAACAAGAAGCGCGTGCTGTTCACGGATCTTCGCACCGAGTCGCCGTACAACACGTACCGGGTGGCGGGGCTTCCACCCGGCCCGATCGCGTCGCCTGGCACGGCCAGCATTGCGGCGACGCTCGCGCCGGCGCAGTCGGACGCGATGTTCTTCGTCGCGTTTCCGGACGGGCATTCGCAATTCACGCGTACGTTCGCGGAGCATACGGCCGCGGTGAAGGCGGCGCGCAAGGCGCGTGATTCCGTCGCCGTTCCATCCCGGAGCACTACCAGCGGCTCCAGCGCGCTGCGCTGACGCTCACGCACTGTGCAATGTGCGTGTTGCGTACTTGCGCGCAGCATCAGTCACGCGGCGTCGTGCCAGGCTGCGGATCGTGCCGGCGCAGACGCAGTCGCGGCCGTCAGCACAGTGATGCCGACGGCCGCGTGGTGACGTGTGGTGTCGGCCTACTGTACCCGTGAAACGCTCTGGATCCTGACCGGACGCACCATACGCTGCGGCGGCTGCGCCGCGCTCGGCATCTGCTGAATTCGGCGCACCACGTCCATTCCCTCGATCACGTGACCAAAGGCGGCAAACCCCTGCCCGTCCGGATTGCGCTTGCCACCGAAATCGAGCGACGGCTGCTCACCGATCACGATGAAGAACTCGCTCGAAGCGGAGCCGGGTGCGCTGCGCGCCATGCTGATCACGCCGTCCATGTGACGAATGCCCGACTGGTCATTAGTCTCGTGCGCAATCGGTGGCATCCGCTTCAGCGTGTCCAGATCGATGCCACCCTGTATGACCTCGATCTGCGGCTGCTGTGTGGCCGGCAGCTGGTTCTGCAGCGTCACAGCGCGATAGAACGCGCCGCCGTCGTAGCGGTGCTGATCGACGTAGCGCAGAAAATTCGCGACGGTCCCCGGAGCCTTGGTGGGCTCGAGCACGACGACGATCGACCCGGCATCCGTGACGATTCGCACGCGCGGTCCTCCCTGCGCGCTCACGACGCCAGCCGACAAGAGAAGTGCCGCGACACCGGCGATCCCGCTGCGCACGAGGCTTCTCATTTGTCGAACCACATCGGTGCATCCTGCAGCGGCACGGGTCGTGGCGTCCTCGGATTCGCGGTGATTTCCTCGCTCCGATAGAGCAGGCGGCGAACCAGACCACCGACCAGCGCGCCCTGCGGCACCTGCATCGTCGGATATTCGCTGCCCCGGTCGCCGCTGCGACGCCACTGCACCCAGGCTTCGAGCGGTCGCATGAAGAGGTCGAGGTACTGCTGCCGATTCAGCTCGCGACGGAAATTCACAGGCGTCAGCGTCGGGAGCCCCGTGAGAAAGGTGTCGATCTGGCCCGTCGTCACGCCGAGCACCGTCATGCCTTCGCGAATGCCCTGCCGGTACCTGGCGTCGGCGGCTGACAAACCACCGGTCCAGAATCCGCGCGCGAAGGCCTCAGCCTCGAGCAGGTATTGCTCCGAGAGTGAGAACGACACCTCGGGCAGGTCGGCCCGCAGCAGATTCAGGCTGACGAGTGACGCAACGGGCGTGAACGGCTCGACGCTGTTGAGCGAGACGAACTGACCCGGCGTGGCCGATGGGCCGGGCTGGTAGAAGATCGCCAGTCGGGGATCGCTGGTCGGAAGCAACTCGCCGAACATGACGTTCGAGGCGTACCAATCCTGCTGCACACCGCCGCGGAAGATCTGCGTGAAGGAGAAACGCGGATTCTGCCGACCGGCCTGATTGGTGTACTGCACCTTCATTTCATCCGTGCGCGCCGCGATCATCTGCTGGCCCTGAAGGGCGGTGATCGCCGTCGCCTTCGTTGGATCCGCATCGACCATCGTCATCAGGATCCGGAACTTCAGCGAGTTGGCGAAGCGACGCCACTTCGCCATGTCACCGCCGTAGTACAGATCATTCGGTGACCCGATCGTGCGCGAGTTCGCGTCGATCACGGCGAGCGCCTCGTCGATCAACCTGAGCGTGCCGTTGAGCACCTCCTGCTGCGTGTCGAACTTCGGCTGGTCCACGAGCCCGGTGGCCGCTTCCGAAAACGGGATGTCGCCCCACAGGTATGTGGTCTGGGAATAGACGAAGGCAGAGTAGATCTTCAGCTGCGCGATTGAGTTGTTCGGCTTCGGCGTCAACGCCTCCGCTTCATTGGTCGCGATCACGAGGTTTTTCAGCACGTCGGTGTAGATCGCCCCCCACGCACTGCGCACACGCGTCTGATCGTACTGGGCCTGTGCGAGGCCCCATCGCGCACCGGAGGCCCACTGCTGCGTCATCAGCGCCACTGGCCACGTCAGCTCACCGACGCGCAGCAGCGAAAACTTCAAGGCCGCACCGGAGAAGAGCTGTGCCGCATCGGCGGACGTCGATCGATTGGGATCGACGTTCAGCGCCCCGTCCTGAAAGCAGGCCGGCAGCGACAGCAGGAAGACACCGGCCGCGGCGTACCGGGCAACGACGTGCGTGATCGATTTCATCGGGAGTTGCCTCAGAAGACGAGCCGGATGTTCATGCCGAACGTCCGAGTGGACGGGAGCACATTGCGTTCGATGCCTTCGCCGATCAGGCCAGTGCCGAGCACATTGGCCTCAGGGTCCACGTGCGGAACCTTGCTCGAGATGAGCCAGAGGTTCCGCCCTTCCAGCGCAAGGCTGCCGGAGGCTGCGCCGAGCATCGACGTCCAGCGCGACGGCAGCTGGAACGTGAGTGCGGCTTCGCGAAGCTTTGCGAATGAGGCATCGAAAATGTTGTTCTCGGGGCTGATCGAGTTATCCAGATTGCCCCAGTACTGCTGCACCGATGCGACCTGTACGTCGTTCGGGCGCGTTGTGCCGTCGGCGTTCCGGATGACGCCATCCTGCACGAACCGGTCGCGGTTCGCGGTTTCCGCGGCGAGTCCGCTGGAGCGGAGCTGCGAGGTGGTCTGCGATAGGAACACACCGCCGCTGCGAACGTCCACCAGGAACGAGAGCGCCAGGCTCTTCCAGCTGACGGTATTGGTCACGCCGCCGGTCCAATCCGGAAAGATGTTGCCGAACAGCTTGCGCTGCCCCTGAATCCGCAGACCGTTGGCCGGGTTGATCAGGTATTTGCCCGACACCGAGTCACGCGCAAAGCCGACGCCCTGAATGTTGAAGGTCGTTCCTGGCCGCGCTGCGACGAAAATGCCGAAGCCGTCGCCGGACGTGACGATGAACTCGCTCAACCCCGGCGCCAGCTTGTCGACCACGTTGCGGTTCCGGTTGAAATTCATGCCCACGTCCCAGCGGAATCCACGCGGATCGGCAGAAGCGATCGGAACGCCGGTGACTTGCAGTTCCAGACCCTTGTTCGAGATCTGCCCCACGTTGAGGCGGCGGGCGGCAAACCCGGTCGTCTGCGGCACGGCGATCGACACGATCTGGTCGTAGTTCCGCGACTGATAGTAGGTCGCGTCGATGCCGAGTCGATCGCGGAAGAACTTCGCCTCCGTTCCGAATTCCACCGAGTTCTGACGCTGCGGGCGGAGGTTGGACGGCGGAATCACGTTGGTGGCGGCGAACGCCGAGGCGCCATTAAACGGGTACTGCTGGTTGAAGGTGTAGATGTCGGTCTGCTGCGTCAGCGGCGTGTATGTGAACGCCAGCTGGTACGGTTCTTCATCAGAGCCGACGTTTGCCCAATTGGCCCGCAGCTTGAGGAAACTCACCCTTCCCTTGTCGAACACACCGAGATCGCGGAAGGCATCCGAGACAACGAAGCCGGTCGAGACGGAGGGGTAAAAGTACGAGTTGTTGTCTGTCGGCAGCGTCGAGCTCCAGTCGTTACGACCGGTGACGTTGACGAAGAGATATTCACGCCACGCCAGACCGACGTCGCTGTACACGCCGAAGAGCTGGCGCTCGCTGCGAAAGTTGGTGGCCGCGTTCACGAGTGCGTTCGCCTGCGTGTACAGCCCGTCAATGTTCAACCCTTGGCTGAACACGCGCTGCCGGCGGAACGTGCGCTTGTTGAAGTTGTGGCCGACGATCGTCTTCATCGCGAGGCTGGCAGTGAGCTGTCGCTGCACCGTGCCGATCAGATCTGTGTTGAGCTCACGCTCCGACAGATCCTGCGTGTCGAACTCGCCATCCAGTCGTCCGCGCGTTCCCTTTCGCGTGATGAAGCGACGATTCTCCCCAGCCAGGTCGGTTCCGGCACGGAAGGTCACGTTCAGCCAATTCAACGCATCATACGACAGATTGACGTTGCCGAAGATGCGATCGATGGCGTTATCGAGCCCGTTGTTGTCCGTCACCCAGTACGGGTTGTTCGACGTGCCGGTCCCGTCGATCGATCCGGCGATGCCTGAAGCCGTGACACGGTTGTCCTGCAGGAAGCTCGTGCTCAACGTCCGCGGAAGGCTCGACAGCAGCTGCATCGGAATGCTGGCCGTGTTCTGTCCCTGGCTCGGCCGACCCTGCGAGGTCGTGCGAACGTAATTTGCCGCGACACGCGCGCTGAACTTCGGCGTGAACCGCTGGCCGGCATTCAGTGCGACGGTGTAGCGCGCGAGCTCCGAGTTCGGCACGATGCCGGTCTGCCCCAGCCACGTGCCACTTAGACGATAGTCACTCTGCTCGGTACCGCCGGCAACAGCCAGCGACTGCACGTTGGTGGCACCTGTGCGGAAGAAGTCTTCGACGTTGTTCGGGTTCGCCTGCAGCGCCACCGTCTGATTCAGCAGGTTCGGCACTTCCTGGCCAGTGATCCGCGGCCCCCAGCCGTTGGCGAGATCCTTGTTGTACACGCCAAGGTTGCCCTGCGCATACTCGTTCTGCAGGTCGAAGAGGCGGAACACCTGATCGGTGCGGATCGAGGAGTTGTAGGTGATCGTCGGCTTGCGGCCCGCGCGTCCACGCTTCGTGGTCACCACGATCACACCGTTTCGCGCGCGCGATCCGTAGAGTGCCGATGCAGCGGCACCCTTGAGGATGCTCATGCTCTCGATGTCGTCCGGATTCAGATCCTGCGCCCGGTTGCCGACGTCCACGCCGCCGGTCACGATCTCCGTTTCGGTGCCTGCGAATGATGAATTGGAGATCGGCACGCCATCGACGACGAAGAGCGGCTCACTGGCGCTGGCAATGGAGTTCACTCCGCGGATCACGACCTTGCTCGAGCCGCCGATCGTGCCTGACTGCTGCGTGACACGTACCCCGGAAACCTTGCCGGACAGCGCATTGAGCACGTTCGTGCTCCGCGCGACGGCGAGTTGCTCCGTTTGCACCGTGGCGGTCGAATAGCCCAGTTCGCGCGTGTCGCGGACGATGGCGTTGGCCGTGACCACAACATCAGACAACGCCGTCGGACTCGACTCCATCGCGAGATTGACGACGGCACGTCCGGCGATCGCTGACTCGGCCGGCTTGTAGCCGATGACGCGGAAGGTCAGTAC
>JAYWIJ010000317.1:0-5748 GCA_043788935.1 Gemmatimonadaceae bacterium
TCGCAGCACAGTCGATCATACGCTGACGACGTCATCAGTCGTCAGCGCATGCAGGTCTCCCGCACTGCTTGAGCTCCTACAGCGAGCCACGCCGACGCATCCCCCCAAGTCTGCAGCCGGCTGCTGTGGCAGCGACTTGGGTCTTCTTGATACTTATCTCGGTGTACGTGCGACCGCAACGTCGCCGTCAGCCACCCGCCCAATAACCGCGCGCAGCGCGGCTCACTCGAACAGCGATGCCTGCACCGGTATCGGCTCCGGAATTCCATACACCCGCCGCATGAACGCCTCCGGATCGTAGCGGAGTGACGCCCGGTCCAGCGACATCGCGCGCACCGTGCCGAAGCCCGGCTGCGACGGGAACGGCTTCTCACCCCAGCCGAGACACCACAACGTGCCCATGATGGAGTTCGGATCACGTCCATCGATTGCCAGACGGTCATTCTCGTGCAGCAGCCAGGTCAGTGCCGTGTCGGCGTCAGGAGCCCACCGCACGATGGCCTTGCCCCACTGCATCCGCGCGTAGTTGTGCAGCGTGCCATGCTGCAGCAGCGATGCCTGCATCGCGTTCCAGAGCGGATGCGCACTCGCACCCCGACGCAGCGCGTCGGCATCCCACACGGGCGCGTCGCTGGGTCGTGTGCGTGTCGACAACGTATCACGCGCCCACGCCGGAACGCCCTGCGTGATGACCTCCGCAGCATCGGTGACACCGTTGGCCTGCGCCAGGCCGAGTGACAGCGAAAAGGCGAGGTCACGACGTACCGCCACCTGATCGAGCACGCCGGCAGCGCTCGCCTGTCGTGTCGCGCGCGCATCGTCCGGCCCGTCGGCTACCGCCGCCAGCACGGCACGACAAACTTCGATGGGACCCAGCGTGCCATAATGCAGGAACGGCGACAGGCGCGACGTCGTGTGCTTCGCGGCATCCATCCGCTCACCGAGATAGCTCGAGAGTCGATTCGCGACGAAATCGTCGAGCGCGGCGAGGCCCGCCTCTCGCCCAACGGACACGCCGGGCGGGAGGATCAGCGAAGCATCTGATCCACTCGCCTCAGCCAACGCAATGCCCCACGCCTGTGCTGCCGCCGGCGTGGCGAACACCACGTCGTCGAACGTCGTCCACGCGTGCGGCCCCACGATGGACGCGATCTGCTCCTGCAGCGACGCGTGTGCACCGGCATCGCCGTGATGCAGCGAGTGGCGCGGCAGGCGATCCTCGACCTCCGTCAGCCACGTCCCAATGGCCCCGTCGAAGGCGGCCCGCGGACCACCGGCGTTGGCCGGAATCTCCTTCGTCGTGAACGCCCCCATGGTCGTGTAGCCATCCACCGCCCAGACAGCGCACGGCACACGCATCGCCACATTCGTCGCCCGGGTGAGCACACCGGCAGTCGGCAGACAATCGGTGACGATCAGTGCCGCAGCCTCTGCCAGCCGGGCAAGCACCGCGCGATCGTCATGCGCACGCAGTGGGCCGGCGCCGCGGACTGTCCGGCGTACCGCCCCGGACACCACGTAACCAGCCGCAACCGCGTGTTGCGCCAGCGAATGCGCCGCGGTCAGCAGCGCGCCGTGGTGCCGGGCATTCGCGGCGGGGTATGTGGCGTCGATGCCCTGATGGATGACGACAGGCAGGCCGAGCCGATCGGCGGCGCGCACTGCAGCCCGCAGTGCCCAGTTGCCGGACACACGCCGCGTACTCTGCGACCAGTAGAGCACGTACCTGATCCCGGGCGTGGTGCGTGGATCGCGGACGGGCTTCGTGTTCAGCGGCGTCGCACGAGTGGCCAGCGCGGCCTGCACGGCAGGAGCGCCGAGGGCGAGCGTCGGAGGCAGCAAGAGCATGGTGGTGGTACCCCCGGAAACGGTTGGAGTCCCGACTCCGGTCGTCTCGTCGTACGCGTCGCCCGCTGCCTCGACGCACGCACAGCGAACTGACGTCACATGCCGAATCCGTCTGGCGCAACGCTCGACGATGTGGACATTCCACGGAATCGCAGGTGCCTGCATCCAGAATATCTCACCTGTGCGAACGCTGCCACGTTGCATCCCGCGCCCACACCCAGCCATCGGCTCATGCACCGTCCGTTCTGCCTGCTCATTGCTGTCGCCATCGCCGCGGCAAGCGTCCCCGCCACCGCGCAGACGCGCCCGGTGACGGCTACGCTCACTCGTCTCGCCGGAGAATGGATCTTCGAGATGGAGGGGGACGGCCAACCGCAGCGCGTCACGCTGACGGCGAGCGGCGATTCGGTGCGCGGTCAGGTGTATGGTCGGAACTTCGCGGCGACGCTGACCGGCTCGCGCCTGACGTTCGCGGTGGGTGACTTTCGCTGGCGCGCCACGGTACGCGGTGACTCACTCGTCGGCTTCCTCGGAACCGCGCCCGACAGCACGCGGTGGTTCGGCGTACGTGATACGCGTCCTGCCGTTGCGCGCAGCCTGCGGCTGGAGCCCACCACATGGTGGCGCGGCATCAGTGCCACTGCCACACCGGCGCTGCGCATCGCCGCGGGGGACACCGTACGGACGACCACGGTGGACGCCGGCGGATGGGACCGCGGCGCCTACGGTGACAGAACCAACAAGCTGACGATGGGCGGCAACCCGCTGACGGGGCCGATCTACGTGGAAGGGGCGCTCCCCGGCGACGTGTTACTCGTGACACTGCATCGCGTGCGACTCAACCGCGGCTGGGCCTTCAGCGGCACGGCGCTGATGGACAACGCCATCGACGTGTCGTACGCGACAGAGCGAAAGGGTCCGCCAGGCGACAAACCTCAGAGTAATCAGTGGCTGCTGGACACACTCGTCGGCAGTGCACGGCTCGACAAACCACCGGCCGCGCTCGCGAACTTCACCGTGCCCTTGCGGCCCTTTCTCGGGGTGATCGCCGCAGCGCCCGGCATGGAGTTCACGCCAAGTTCGCGCGAGTCGGGATCGTACGGCGGCAACATGGAGAATCGCTTCATCCGCGAAGGTGCGACGGTCATGCTGCCGGTGCGGACGCGTGGCGCATATCTCTACCTCGGCGATGGCCACGCGGCACAGGGCGACGGCGAACTGACTGGTGACGCGATGGAAACCAGTCTTGATGTGACGTTCAGCGTCGAGATCAAGCGCTGGGGCTTCAACGACATCGTGCGCGTGACCGACGACGAGCAGATCATGAGCGTCGGTGTGGGCGGCTCGCTCTACGAAGCCCTGCGCCGCGCGACCAGTGACATGGCGCGATGGCTCGAGCGAGAGTACAAGCTGACGAGCACTGAAGCGGCACTGGTGATGGGCTTCGCGCTGCACTTCGACATTCCGGACGTGGTACCACCGGGTTTTGGTGTCACGGCGCGGTTGCCGAAGTCGGCGTTGGTACAGATCACTCGGTAGACTGTCGTCGCGACGATCACACAGCGCGCAGGCCTCGACCTCCTTATCGGAAACGACGACCCGCGCGTGCCATGTCGCTGTCAAGATGCATCGTGCCATGCTCACGCATCGCGCGGTCGATCGCGTCAGCGTCCGTACCGCCCGAGCGCTCGCGCACGATCTCGTCGGCATGCAGCAGCGCACCCAGCAGTCCGAGGAGCAATCCGTCCGGCTCGTGCCACGGCAGGACGCTGAGTACACGACCGCCGACCTCGGGAAACAGGTCGCGATGTCGCTGCAGCCATGTGAAGAGTTCATCGCCCGACCAGTCGCGCCACGTCGCCACACCGTCAGCGTCCCTGTCCGGCAGCCGCAGCGCGACATGCGGCGCCTCGCCACGACCGACGCCACGCAGCACCGGCAGTTCACTCGGCGGCTGCGACGCGGCATCCGGCACGAACACGCCGGCCGTGCCGAGCTGTACGACAGGCGCAGTGACCACGACCGCACGCGCGTCGAGCGCCGAAACCTCTGTGTCGATGTCAGCATTCATCGGCAGGGAAACAAAAGTGATTTCCTCCCACAGACACGCCAGCAACACCTGCACGAACGCAGGGCCAGCGGGCAGCGCACAGAGAAGGCCGTGACCCCCTGCCATCCCAGCCGCGCGAAAGGCATTCGTCCATGCACGCGTTCCAGCCCACAACGAGGCCGCGCTCCAGAGTGCGTCGGGCATGACGAGAATCGGCGTCGGCTGGCCGCGCAGGCGCGCATCCAGCACCGCACGCCATGGGTTCTGGTCGCGATTCGTGATCGAGGTCTCCCGAGGGTTCAAGTTCAATGTCGGAACCGACGATGCAAAGGTTTACGCGGCATGTCGCTTCCGACCGGCCCAGCTTCAGCCTGACACATGCCCCACGACACGCACGCCACGCTGGCCGCTCCGGTGCGCCCCTCTCGTCAGCCCACGACACTCGACGTCGGCGGTGACCTGACGCCGGACGACATCTTCGCCATCGCCGGCGGACGCCGCGTGCATCTCGGCGACGTCGCCGCGGACCGGATGAGCGCCGCCGCGACGACGCTGCTGCGCATGGTGCATCAACGCCGCCGTATCTACGGCGTCACCACCGGCTACGGCCCGCTGGCATCGCGTGCGGTCACACCGGAGCATGCGGAGGAGCTGCAGCGACACCTGATCTATCACCTCGCATCCGGTGTCGGTCCCCCGCTCTCCGAACGCCACGTGCGCGCGACCATGGCGGCGCGGGCGGCGAGCCTCGCGCGCGGACATTCCGGTATCGGCAGCCGTCTGTACGACCTGCTCATCGCCTGCCTCAATCACGACATCGTGCCGATCGTGCCGTCGATGGGTACCGTCGGTGCCAGTGGTGACCTCACGCCGCTCGCGCACATCGCGCTCGCACTCCTCGGCGAAGGTGAGGTGACGGTGCGTGGTACGCGCATGGCCAGCGCCGTGGCACTGCGCGCGGCCAACCTCGAGCCGGCGGTACTCGGCCACAAGGAAGGCATCACGCTCGTGAACGGCACCTCGTGCATGGCTGGCATCGCGGCGCTGAATGCCGTGCGCACACGGCGACTGCTGGCCCTTGCGCTGCGACTCGGCGTGCTGCACAGCGAGTGCCTGCAGGGCCGCGCGGAGGCATGGGACCCACGCATCGGGCACGCGCGGCCGCATCGCGGTCAGGCACTCGCGCACGCGATGCTTGGACAGCTGTCGCGTGGCAGTCAGCGACTGACGGCGCAGACGCCGCTGCCGCCAGTCCTGGATGAATCAGCGGCGGTCGATGGCTGGTTGCCCGAGGGCGAACTGCCGCAGGACCCCTACACGATCCGATGCCTGCCGCAGGAAATCGGCGCGGCGCTTGACGTGCTCGCTTTTCACGACCAGATCGTCGCCACCGAATTGCAGTCGGCGACGGACAATCCACTGGTGTTCGCAGACGATGGCGCCGTGCTCCATGGCGGCAACTTCTACGGGCAGCACGTGGCGTTCGCCTCGGATGCACTCGCGCTGGCCGTGATCAAGACGGCGGTGCACGCCGAGCGCTGTCTGGCCCGACTCACCGACGTCGCGCAGAACAAGGGACTTCCCGCATTCCTGCACGGCGGACGCGATGGCGTGAATTCCGGATTCATGGGCGCGCAGGTCACGGCCACGGCACTCGTGGCAGAAATGCGGACGCGAGCGATGCCCGCCTCGATCCAGTCGATTCCAACCAACGGCAACAATCAGGACGTCGTGACGATGGGCACGATCGCCGCGCGCAAGACGGCCGACCATCTCGACCTCGCGTTTCAGGTCATGGCGATCCAGGCGCTGGCCGCGGCACAGGCAGCGGAACTGCGCGGAGGGTCAGA
>JAYWIJ010000318.1:0-5725 GCA_043788935.1 Gemmatimonadaceae bacterium
ATCCCGGCGCCCGATCCGGTGCCGATTCCTGTGCCAGTCCCCGTGCCGACCCCTGAGCCTGAGCGCGACGGTCCGCTCCCGGTGCCCACGCCCTTGCCGCCTGCCGTGGTGCCGACGCGCCCCGTGCCCCCGTCGGAGGTGATCCCCGCTTCGGCCAGCACGGCGAGGGTGCGCCACAAGGCCGTCACCGACGCTTCGGCCGATGCGACCGAATCGTTCAGCACGAGGTGGTCGTAGCCGATCGTGGTGACCTGCACCCCACCGGCGCGTGACGCGGCGAAGGGCAGGGCATCGCGCTCGATGGCCAGCCCGGACAGCAGTTCGGCGATCTGCGACAGGGTCAGCCCACGCTCCAGCGTGATCGCACCCACGCCACGCCGGTGCAACTTGCTGGCAAGCTCACGCGCGTACGTGCTCTTCGTCACGTACGGCTCGCCGTCGATCAGGAGCTCGTTCCTGGCAACGCCAAGCGTGAATGACTCGCGCGTGGCAAGGACGGCACGCGCACACTCGAGCAGGCGTTCCTCGGCTGCGCGCACCATCGGATGCGTCGCGGCATAGGCACGCCGGCGATTGAGTGCACCGGTGAACTGCAACAGGAACTGCTGGATCATGCGTCACCCTGCGTCTGCTCCGCCGTCCGGCAGTCTGCGGGCGCGGCGTCTGAACAAATTCGTCACTAGCTCGCGCTGAAGCTACAGCGAGGGAGCCGCGCGGCAATCGTCCGAGTGACGGACGCAACTCGTCAGGCGGCGTCCTGCGTCATCGTGTGACGGAGATGCGTGGCGTTGCGTGCCATCGTGATGAACGCCGCCGCAATGCCCGGGTCGAGCTCCACGCCGGCAATACTCTGAATCAGGCCGAGTGCCTTTTCGCGCGACCACGCCTCACGATAGGGCCGTTTGGAGCATAGTGCGTCATAAATGTCGCAGACGTGGACGATGCGGCTGGCGTAGTGCGTGGCGCGTGGGAAGCCGAATCCCGGGTAGCCGCCCTTGCCATTGTACCAGATGTGGTGTTCGTACGCGACCGTCGCCGCGAGCCCGTTGCCGATGCCGCGCTGACTGAGGATGCGCGCCCCCTCGACAGGGTGCGTCTCGATCAGCTGGCGCTCGTCGGGCGTGAGCGTGCCGGCTTTGGTGAGCACCTCCTGCGGGACGCGCACCTTGCCGATGTCGTGCAGCAGCGCGGCGGTCCCGATCGCGCGCGTGTCGCTGTCGGAGAGGCCAAGCGCTTCGCTCAGCCCCAGCGAGAGCATCGCGACGTTGCACGAGTGCGTAGTGGTGTATTCGTCGAAGGTGCGCAGGTCGAGCAGTGGCAGCACCACGTCCTGCTCACGATGCATGGTGAGCGCGAGCCCGTGCACGATTGCCTCGACCTCCGCCATCGGCACGTCGTGACCCGCCGACACCTCATCGTGCACGAATCCCACGGCCTCGATTTCGCCGTCGAGGCCCGCGCAATCGATGGCCGAGAGTACCGAGTCCATCACGACAGGGCGCGACGAGCCCTGCTCGGCCACGGTGATCGGGCCGAGTCGGATGCCGTTCCGGATCCATGGTCGGGTGTCGTCGTTCGGAGCCGCGAGGCGGGCGCGCATCTCGACGAGCATGGCATCGGTATCTTCCGTCGAAACCTGACTACCACCCGCGAGTTCGACGCGCTGCACCCCGGCGGCGGAGAGGCGTGCGCCCCATTCCCACCCCCGCAAGTCGGTCAGCACGCGATTGGCCACCACGACTTCGTTGTCGAGGAACGAAATGGTGACCGACTGGCCACCGGCCACGAGCAGGGCCATCGCCGTGCGCAGGCGGGCGATCGCGCTGTCACGCATCGGATGCGCTGGGCCGTACAGCGAGAGCGCCGCGAAGGCCTGACCGAGTGCCGTGAGGAAGGTGACGACTGAGTTCACGCCGCGATCTCCTGCGCCACGGCCGGTTCGCGCGAGTGCCACTGGCGCTCGGCGCCGCTCTCCTTCACCATCGCGATGATCCGCTGCACCGTGGGATCGTTGTCGTAGCTGCGACGAAGCGCATACACCGCGGCCACGGCCACGGGCGTCGGTTCGGCGAGCTGCAGCCGACGCAGCAGGCGGCTGCGCTTCGTGGCGTGCGTCACGAGCCATTCACGCACGCGATCCTCGTGCGTGAGCGCGAGCGCGCGCACCATGCGGGCGCGCAGTGGTTCGCTGTGTGCATGCGCGTCCACCATCGCGAGCACTTGCGTGACGACGGCGGCGCTGAGCAGCGGAGCCGCATCGCCCGCATCGGTGACCGCCTGCAGCGCGAGAATCACGAGACGCTCATGCTCGTCGTGCAGCGCACGGCGGATCGCCGCCTCGCGTGCGCGCGGGTCGAGCAGCAGCAGGCGAAACGCCTCGATACGCACCTGCAGGTGCGCGTGATCCAGCAGTGCGACCATGTTCTCGAGCGCAGCACCGGCACCGTTGCTGTCGAGCGCGATGTCGTGCAGCAGCGTGAGAATGTTACGCACCAAAAACCACGGCGCTGCATCGAGGCGGGCGAGTAGCGTTGGCAGGATCGTCACGCCGAATTCGGCGAGCCGCTGCCGCACCAGCAGCCGGGTGCCGCGCGCCTCGGAGATCGCGAGGACGTCGATCAGCACGTCCACCGACGCGAGGCTCAACTGCTCCAGCATCGCGCGCGCTTCGAGGCGATCCACCGGCTCCGTGAGCAGCAGCGCGCGCACGGAACTGTCACTGACGAACACCTCGCGCAGACGCCGCGCGCTCTGCGACTTACCGGTCGCGTTCACCCACGCCATCAGCTCCACGCAATGCCCGCTGCGCACCAGCGCCTCGGCGGCGGCTACGGCGTCCTCGCCGACGACGTCGATCTCCAGCGCCATCTGCACCAATCGCACCGATTCGACGTCGGCGGCGTTGCCGTCGAATGGTGCCGCGACCATGCCGGGCTGCGATCGCTCGTGCATCGCGATGCGGTCCAGCAGCGCCGTGTGCTCCTCGGGATTGGGGTCCTCCAGCATCCAGTTGCGCACGAGGTCCTGCGCGGCGCTGCGCAGCACCTGATCGGCCGTCTGCGTGCGATGCACCTCGGCATACGCCGACAGCTTCGACATCAAACGCAGCAGGTGGTGCGACATCTGCTGCTCCCGCGACTGGGCCGCGATCTTGAGCCAGTCGGCGACCGCCGCGGCAGGCAACACGCTCACCACCTGCGAGACGAATCCGTGTTGCAGCGAGCGTTCGCCGAGCGAGCGGATGAGCGGCCCGAACGACGATGAGCCCAGCCGGGCCATTGCGGCGTTGAGCTGCTCACCCATGGTGCGGCGCGCCTCACCCGAGACGGTGGACGCTTGCATCGCGAGGTCCTGCAGAGCGATGGCGGTGCGTCGCGCGACGTCGGGATTCTGCTGCATCGCGCCGCGCAGATGTTCGAGCATCGTCTCGTCGATCTCCGGCGCCTCGTCCGCGCTGCGTGCTTCGGATGCCGCGAAGCCGGAGTCACCCGCGAGTTGTGCCAGCGAACGCCAGAGCCGGTCGTTGCCGGCCGCCGCAGCCTCTGCCGCCGTGCCCAGCACGAGCTGGTCGTACGCCACCAGCGCGATGCTCACACCCGCCAGTCGTGGCGGTGGCGCGTCGCTTTCATCGGGCTCACTGGCCGACCACGCCAGTGCCTCGCGCAGCTGCAGCAGCGTGAGGCCGACCGTGAACGTGATCGCGCCGACGCCGCGGCGGTGCAGGCGCGTGGCCAGATCGCGCGCGAACGAACCCTTGGCCAGGTATGGCTCGCCATCGATCAGCAGATCCGATTTTGCCACGCCGATCACGAACTGGCGTCGTGTCTGCAGCATCGCCGTCACCGATTCGTAGAGCTGCTGCTCGGCCGACACCACCATCGGGTGCGTGGCGGCGTAGGCACGCCGCCGGCTGAGCGCACCGACGAACTGCATCAGCAACAGGCGGAGCCCGACGGCGTCGAGTTCCCCACCGGCCGGTCGACTGATCATCGGTGCGCTCATGCCGAGTGCCTCACGCCAGAGCCAGTCACAGCGGCGCTGTCGATGCCGGCTTTCCGCGTACTCAGCCGCTGCGGACTCATCCTCGTCATATTTGTGGGTATCGTCACCTCGGTGGCTGACCTGCAGGTGTGCTGGTCTCATCGAAAACACCGGCTTGGCCGAAGCAGTTGACAGTTGCGTTTCGACCGCCGTGATATGTCATGATGGCGGCGATGCTGCGTGCATGTTTCGTCACACTGGCCTGCCGTCCTCCTTTTCCGCGCTCATGTCCATCCTGCCCGTCTGTCGTGTCGTCATTGGCCAGAACGCGCATGCCGCGATGTCCTCGCTGATCGCGACGGCCCGTCCGGATCTCGAACTGCGCGGCGCCATCTACACCGACGTCACCGCCGACGATCTGGCGTGGGCGGACGCCTATATCGGTTTCCGTCGACCGCCGCTGCCCACGATGGGGAACGTGCGATGGGTGCAGTCCACCGGCGCCGGCGTGGACTCGTGGCTGCAAACGCCTGAATTGCCGCGTGACATCGTGCTGACCCGCACACCCGAGTCGTTCGGGCCAATGATCGCCGAGTGGGCGCTGTCACGCGCGCTGGCGTTCGTGACGAAGATTCCTGAGCTGGCCGTGGCACAGCGCGAGCGTCGCTGGGCACCGTCTGACATCGGCATGCTGCGCGGCACGCACGCCGTGGTGGTCGGCACGGGCGATGTGGGTTCACACATCGGAAGACTCTTCGCCGCGCTCGGTTGTCGCGTCACGGGTGTGTCGCGCACAGGCCGCGGCGATGCCGCCATCTTCCCGGCCGTGCACACCACTGATGAACTGTCGAGCGTCGCGGCCACGGCCGACTGGCTGATTCTCACCGTACCGCTGACGCCTGAATCGCGGGGCATGGTCGGCGAAGCCGTACTCAGCGCATGCAAAGGCGCCGTGTTGCTCAACGCGGGACGTGGCGCCGTGGTGCAGGAATCGCTGCTGCCACGCGCACTGAACGAGGGATGGCTCCGCGGTGCCGCGCTCGATGTGTTCGAAGTGGAGCCGCTGCCGGCCGAGTCACCGCTGTGGGACGATCCGCGCGTGATGGTCTCGCCGCACGTGTCGGGACTGACGACGATCGAAGGTGCGGTCGAGGGATTTCTCGAGTGTCTCGCGACCTTCGAACGGGGCGAGACGCCACAGTGGATCGTGGATCGCGAGCGCGGCTACTGAGCGGGTGTGCGACGGCATTGCATCATGCAGCGCCGTGCCGCACCGTCAGGACCGCAACTCACCGATCGCGTCGCCGACCGCATTGCACGCGAGCACGGTGACGAAGATCATCGCACCGGGAAAGATCGCCAGCCACGGCTCGCTGGTCATCGTGGCCTGTGCCTGATACAGCATGTTGCCCCAGCTCGCCGTGGGTGGCTGCACACCGACACCGAAGAAGCTCAGCGCACTCTCCAGCAGGATGCCACGACCGACGGCCAGTGTCGTGGCGACGGCGGTGGCGGGGAGCACGCCGGGGAGCACGTGGCGCAGCAGGACGCGCACGGGTGACGCGCCCATCGCCCGCGCGGCCGACACGAAATCGCGCGCCGCCAAGGACTGCACCTCGGCGCGCACCACACGCGCCGTTTCCATCCATCCGGCGAGTCCCACCAGCAGCACCAGCATCGGCACCGAAGGCTGCAGCACTGCCGACGCGATCATCAGCAGCGGCAGCCGTGGAATGGCGAGCAT